>JAIUMH010000068.1 GCA_022565635.1 Flavobacteriaceae bacterium
TCAAACCTAAACTAAATGCTAATTAGGAAGTTTCTACCTATGAAAACCAATCTTTCTTAATAAAAACAAGTGGTGAGAACCTCTTGTTACTAAGGTTTTGGAAACGAAGAACCAAGCAGATTAGTTTAAATCACACTCCCCTAGAAGTGGCTCAGAATCTTTATTCAAAAATATTGTTTCAATCTTTATAGTAGGTTAATTCTATTGATTTTGTATTATTTCAACAAACATACTTTCAGTCCAATTTTCTAATGGTTTCAAATACTCATATTTTTTACCGTTTATTGTGTTGTAATCATAAAAAGAAGATCCTACAATATTTTTTATGTCAGCTTTGTTACCTAAAGATTCATTTTCAAGAAAAGGAATGATTTTAAAATAAAAAAGATGCTTTAATTTTTCAAAATTATCTACTTTTTTAAAGTTGTGATGGTCTATCAAATAATTTCTTCCTAAAATTACTTCTATCCTCAAGTTTATTTTTTGCAATATTTTTTTTACATCAATGGAACCTATGTTTTTGCAATATATTTTATCATAATCGGGTGAAATTATATTTAGATTAAAAATATTACGGGTATGGCTATTCATTTTTGGAAATGATACAGAGTCACATATGCCAAGTACAAATACATTTTCAGGTACATAAAATATCTCTTTTGACTTTTTAAGTATAATTTTTTGTGCATTTGGCTGTCCATTTCTTTTTTCAAAACTAACAAGAGGATAAACATCACCAAAAACTTTATGCATTTTTGTATCAGACAGATTATCAATTATTAAGACATATTTATCTAGTGGGTTTTTTAAAATGTATTTAATACTTAAATTATCGAAACAATTATTAAGTAAACCTGTAAAACTGGAATTAAAAACTCCTCTTGATAGATCGTCAATTGTTTTTGTGTAAATTACTTCCTCTGTTAACTCCTTAAATTCACAATCATCAATTTTGTAAAAAATATAATCATTTTCGAGCCTCAATAACAATTTAGAATCTTTATGAATGACTTTAAAAACATCTAACCTAACATCTTCATTATTAAAATAGGCTGTAAGATGTATTTTGAGTTTGGTTAAAAAAGTTTTAGCATTAATTTTTATGTTATTATTTGCAATCCTACATATACGTTTAAATGTTCCATCAATAATTTTACCTTCACTATTTCTTTTTTCAATAAAGTTAGAATAGCTAGCATGATTTAATGAAGTATAAAATATTTTTTTATTAAAATGTTCGTTATAAATATCAAAAACTTCTTTTTTGGATTTTGGCTTTTCATTTATAACTAACTCTACTGCTCTTTTTTTTATGAAACTATCAATATCGCATCCAAATGGATGAACAAACAATTGATTAGGAAAAACGTTGACTTTTTCCTGATTTTCGAGAAAAAAATCTGCAAATTGTCTCATACTTTCAACACCTTTAAACGCATATTCAGTTCTGTATTTAAGCGTCTGAAGTTGTATCTCATTAAATTCAAAATCTTCCAATTTTTCTGGTAAATTTCTAAATGTATTTGATATTAATTTTTTATACAAATGTTCATTCATCATACTTAGGTATGCACCTAAAACTCTATTTTCCTTAATTCTGTAGTAAAATAAGAATCTCTTAAACTGTTCAACTGTATAGAAATACGTGTCTTCTTCCATTAGTTGTTTCAGCCTTATTATTTCGTAATCTGTCATGTCTATTTATTTTAAAAAAAAAAAATGGAATATAATTAGTCTAAATTATACTTAGCAATAATAAGTATTCTTTAGCGAATCTTAAATTTAAAATTTAATTTTTAATACCTTCAGGATTAACTCCTGTTTTCTATAATGTAATTGACTGAAATCGTTCCCTTGAATTTTCGCTTAACAAAAGCTTTTCAATTTTACCAAAATCTACTATATTAGCCTACTTTTAAAACCAATTTTAAAAACAAGTAATGCAATACAACTTTAATAAGGCTGATTTTAAGGAACTTCTTGACTTGAAAGATAGTGATGATCAGGCTTTGGAGGCTAATTGTCTAAGGGATTTCGCAACGCTTGGAATGGCAGGCATTGATCCTAAAAAAGATAATTACAGTGTTTCGTCTATTGATAAAAAAATGAGTGGCTACCAAGCTTTAGCTTTTTACTATGTTTCATGGGCATTGGCTGTTCCTGAGCATCTGGAAGAGTTAAATATGCCGTTTGAGAGGGAGTATGAGGTGGTTAAGAAAATGAATAAATAATGATTTCAAATATTCAACATTATTTAAAATATCAATCCAGAAATAAGATTGTTTTTCATAAACAAGATATTCCTGGTATAGAAGCAATAGATGTAGGGAATAAATTATCTCACAAGATAAAGTCAATCGCTTCTGATGCGAAAATCGGTATGAAATCTTTAATTATAATGGATGAGATTTTTACTTCATCTTTTTCAAATAGTTCAGAATATGGCAAGTACCTAGCAATCCAAAATGTTGGAATCCTATTCGAGTCTGAATTGAAAACGGATTTTTTACAAATACTAGATAAATACTCTTCTTCAAACACACTGTTTGTTAGATGGGATGGAGAAATTGAAAACGGAATCCTTTATTTTTTAACGAAAGAAAAAGGACAAAAAATAGATATTAAGAATTTAAGCCATATAGTAATATGAAGTATAGTGAGTTAATCCATTTTGAACCGATTACGGAAGTCGTAAAGTTTAGTGAAACACACAAGAGCGACTATCAAAAGAACCTTGTTAAGACATTTGTTTTCTCGGAAACATTTAAAGATCACTTGATCCCATTGATGGTGAGAAACTTAGATTTTACTTACTCAGGTGAATCTTTTGGTTTACAGGTTGTCGGTAATTATGGTACAGGTAAATCTCACTTAATGTCTTTGGTTTCTTTAATAGCCGAGCATGAACAACTAATTGATTTAGTTCAGGAGGAAAAACCTAAAAAATCATTGAAAGCCATTTCAGGTAAATTCAAAGTTTTGCGTTTTGAATTAGGTGGTACGGAAAGCTTGTGGGATTTCGTCACCTTTAAAGTTGAACGCTATTTCACTGAATTAGGCATCAATTTTTCTTTTGATGGGCATGGAGCAATTACTTATGCCGACAAGTTGAAGCTAATGATGGCTGAATTTGAGGACAAGTTCCCTGATAAAGGATTCTTGGTTGTAATTGATGAAATGCTCGCTTATTTGAAAGGAAGAAGCACTCCTGATAAATTGAATCAGGATTTGCAAGTCCTTCAAGCTTTAGGTCAAGCATGTGATTCATCAAAATTTAAATTCATTTTCGGTGTTCAGGAAATGATTTACCACTCATCGGAATTTCAGTTTGCAGCTGATATGCTTCAAAAGGTGAATGACCGATACAAAGACATCATGATTACTAAAGAAGATGTTGCTTTCATTGTAAAGAATCGTCTTTTAAGTAAAAACGAGCATCAAAAACAGAAGATTAAAGACCATTTAGACCCATTCTTATCCTTCTTTACAGATATGCACGGAAGAACACAGGATTATGTGGAGCTTTTCCCTGTACATCCTACTTACTTTGAAAATTTTGAACGTATCAGAATTGGCAAAAGTCAGAGAGAAATTCTAAAAACCTTATCGAACCAGTTTACGGAAATTTTAGAACAGGAAGTGCCTACTGATAATCCAGGTTTATTAACCTATGACAAGTATTGGGAAGATATTCAAAAGAGCCAAGATTTAATGGCTATTCCTGATGTTAGAAAAGTCAAGGAGATTACAGAAACCATTAACGATAAAATCGAATCTTATTTTACTGGAGTTAGAGTTAAGAAGAAAAATATAGCAAGAAGAATTGCTAATGCTTGCGCAATTAAACTATTACAGCATGAATTAAATAAGCAAAACGGCACAAATACAGAGCATTTAGTTGATGATTTGTGCTTGACTGATAAAATGGCAACAGACAGAGATTTCCTAATTGACATTATGGACTCTACTGCACAGCAAATTATTACGGCTACTTCAGGACAATACTTTGATAAGGATGCTGAAAACGGTGAATATCACTTGCGAATTGAAGGTGGGATAAATTTTGACCAAAAGATTAAAGACTACGCTGCAACTATGGCAGATGGTCAAAAGGATGAATACTTTTTTAAGTTCTTAGAAATTAACCTCCCATTAGATCACAACACTTACCGAACTGGTTTTAGAATTTGGGAACATACGGTTGAATGGAAATCTCATAAAACGTATCGTGATGGATATATTTTCTTTGGAAATCCAAATGAAAAATCTACTACGCACCCAAGGCAGCACTTCTATATGTACTTCATGCCGATTTTTGATGAATCCAAAAAGAAGCGAAATCATGAAGAAGATGAAGTGTATTTCATCATGGAAGGACTTTCTGATGAGTTCAAACAAGCAGTAACGCTTTATGGAGCTGCGTTAGCACTAGAAGTTAGAGCAGATTCATCTCAAAAAGCGATTTACAGACAGAAAATAGATGAGTTAAACAAAAAGGCTAGAGCACTTTTTGATAGTGAATACGTCCAAATCACAAAAGTCGATTACCAAGGAAAGGAATTACCTTTAAATGGTTATCCGCTACCAGGAACAGGATATACAAAAGAGCAAATATTTTCAGATGTTGCATCATTTGTATTTGAAGAATGGTTTGAACAAGAAAGACCAAACTACCCTAAATTTACACAATTGAATGCACCAGTTGCAAAGGACAATTTTGACCGTTTAGTAAAACAAGCATTGGCTAAAGTTGCAAATCCTGAACAATCCAACAGAGATGGTGAAGGTATGCTTTCGGGGCTTGGGCTTTGGGTTCCAGGAATGCTTGATTATAGTCATTCGCCTTATGCAAAAAGTCTCTTAACCCTTTTAAAGGAAAAAGGTGAAGGACAAGTACTAAATCGTCAGGAAATTATTGAATACGTGGATAAGAGCGATAACCTATGGTTGTCAAAAGATTTTAAAATTGAAGCCGAACTGGAATTTATTGTTTTGGCAACATTGGCTGCTCGTGGCGAATTGGAAATCACCCTATCATCGGGTAAATCCATCAACTCTACCAATTTATCAGACCTAAAAGATATTGTAAAGGAAGACTTCTATTCTTTCACGCATGTAAAACCACCTAAAGGTCTAAACGAAGCTGCATTAAAAGCCATGTTTATTGGTTTGCTTGGTAAAGATTTGTCGAAACACTTAAAAAGCGAATCGACTTACTTAGAGCTTACCATGAAGGCCAATGACTGGGCTAAAAGAACGGTTTCTGTATTAAATAAAATTCAAGGAGGATTAATATTTAAAGGGATTGAACTCATCTCTGAAAGCGAAGCATCGGAATACCGCAGATACTTTACAGCCTTTTCAGGTTTCTGTGATAAGCTAGCCAACTATACTTCGGAGGCACGCATGAAAAACTTCCAGTTTTCAGTGGATGATATAAACCGAGTTCTAGAAGCAAAACCTTTGATTGAGAAAGTTGAAAATCAACTAATAGAAATTAATCATTTTAACGAAGATATTTCTTATTTACAACAATGCAAACAATACATTATCGATGCAGCGTTTAAAGAAGAAATCACTAATGAAATCAATCAATTAGCAACTGTACTTTCCGCGAATAACAGCAAGACTATTGAAGAATATAAAGCAAGACTAAGCCAATTAAAAAATCGCTATGCAGAATGGTATCTCAAATTGTATTTGAAATACAGAATCAGCGAAGCTGATAATACACAAAAGCAGGCTTTATTGGATAGTGAAGAAAAAGCTATTTGCGACATCCTTAAAGAAGCTGACTTCCTATCTTCCGGACAATACCGCCAATGGTTAAGCAAACTTGCGAAACTACAATCTGCCGATAGCAATGTGAATAAAGAGCTTATTCTAACAGCTCCTTACCAAGATTTTAACCCTATTGATTTTGAAGATGAGAGTATTGTGTCTGTTCAGACTTGTAAGAAGGAATTAACAGAACTTTTGGAAACATGGAAACAAACTTTGAAGGATACTTTGGAAGATCCGATGGTTAAGAAAAACATGAGCTTGCTAGATCCTGCACAAGCAAAATTGCTAAAGGATTTTGAAAGCGATACCCTAAAGCTTCAAAAGGACAATGTCCTTGCTATCCGAAATGCCATTATGAGCTTGCACAAAGGCTTAGAAAAAATAGAATTGAGCTTGGATGGAATGAAAGCGACTTTCAACAAGCCACTTACACCTGATGAAGCAGTTGAAGCTTTTAAGGCTTATGTGGATAACATTTCCAAAGGAAAAGAAAGAGATAAAATCAGAATTATACTGAAATAAGAGAATATGGAAGATATTAAAGTGGACAATAAAATAACCTTATTAGGAAAAACCTTTAACACGGAAGAAGAACGCAGAGACTACTTCAGGGAAGAACTACGTAAAAAACTACCCGAACTCAAACAAATGGAAGGCTTCCCAATTGGGGAAGATGAGGATATTTTAAACCTATCCGACCCACCATATTACACGGCTTGCCCAAATCCGTGGTTAAATGATTTTATTGCTGAATGGGAAGAAGAGAAAAAGCAATTGGAAAAGGAAGGGAAACGTGTTACTGATTTTGAAGTGGACGAACCGTATGCTACGGATGTAAGTGAAGGAAAGAACAATCCTATTTACATGGCACATAGTTATCATACTAAGGTACCGCACCAAGCAATAATGCGTTATATTTTACACTATACTCAACCAGGGGATATTGTTTTTGACGGTTTTGCCGGAACTGGAATGACAGGTGTAGCATCTTCATTATGTGGAAATCCTTCTTCGGAGTTAAAGTACCTTTTAGAGTCTGAACTTAATCCAATAAAATGGGGGAAAAGGAAATATTTAGGAGGAGACCTGAGTTCAATCGCTAGTTTTATATCGTTTAATTATAACAACCCTGTTAACGGAGAGACCTTCATAAATAAATCATCAGATTTAATTTTTGAATTAAAAAAGAACTTTGCTTGGCTTTATGAGACGCTCCATGAACATAAGTATAAAGGAGAAATAAATTATACTGTTTGGAGTGATGTCTATTCTTGTGGAAATTGTAACGAAGAGATTGTTTTCTGGGATGCTGCCGTTGATAGGGATAATGGACTTGTGAAGAGTTCATTTGAATGCCCTCATTGTAAATCAGTTCAAACTAAAAAAAGCGTAAAAGACTCAATTATTACAGTTTACGATAGTGTAACAGAGAAAGTAAAATCACAAAAAAAGAGGATTCCTGTATTAATTAATTATTCCTTTAAAGGAAAAAGATTTGACAAGGTTCCAGACGATAATGATAAAAAATTATTTCAGGAAATTGACAACTATAGCATTACAGAATTTACTCCTAAAAACAGGATTACAGGAGGGGATGAAATAGGAAGGTTAGCAAATGAATTAATTAGTAACGCATCAGAATTATTTCCTAAACGTACATTAATAATTCTATCTCAAATAATTAAGAAAGCAACAACGGAGAATAGATTTCACCTTCTTGTGACTTCAATTCTTCAAAATGTTTCATGGCTTTATAGATGGAGAGCAAATGGTAAGGGAGGAACTACATCAGGTACTTATTATATATGTGCAACACCTCAAGAAAACAATATTTTCAATCAATTAGAAAGAAAGGCAAGAGACTTTACTCAGGCTTTCAGTTTATTAGATAATAATAATCAAGATTCTGCGATTTTTACAAATTCTTCAACGTGTTTAAACATAAACTCAAATTCGGTTGATTACATCTTTACGGACCCACCTTTCGGTTCGAACATTATGTATTCTGAATTGAATTTCATGTGGGAATCATGGCTTAGGGTAATTACGAATAATAAAAAAGAAGCAATTTCAAATAGGTCTCAGTCAAAATCAACTTTGGATTATCAAGGATTAATACATTCTAGCTTTGAAGAATGCTTTAGAATCCTAAAACCAGGTAAATGGATGACCGTAGAATTCAGCAATACAAGTGCTGCCGTTTGGAACAGTATTCAAACTTCTATTCAGCAAGCTGGTTTCATTATTTCAAACATCTCAAGTTTGGATAAACAACAAGGTAGTTTTAAAGCAGTAAATACTGTTACTGCAGTAAAACAAGACCTAATAATCTCTTGCTACAAACCATCCTCAGAATTCGACCAAAAATTCAAACAACATCAAAATACGGATGTAGCTGTATGGGATTTTGTAGAAGAACACTTAAATCACTTACCAATTCACTTGGTAAAAGATAAGGCAACAACAGCTATTATTGAGCGTAGTCCAAAAATACTATTCGATAGATTAATTGCCTTTTATGTACAAAAGGGATTACCTGTACCTATTGATGCAGGAGCGTTTCAAAAAGGTTTGCGAGAGCGTTTTATTGAGCGAGATGGCATGTTTTTTACCAATGAGCAAGTACAACAATACGATAAAAAGAAAGCAGAAAATCCTGAGTTCATTCAATTGTCTATCTTAGTTTCATCAGAGCAAGACGGTGTGTTGTGGTTAAAGAATGTACTAACTGAAAAGTCATTGGCGTACCAAGATATTCAACCTTTATGGATGCAGGCTTTGGCAGGAGTACGAAAGGGAGATGTAATTCCTGAGTTGGCAATTATTTTAGAAGAAAACTTCCTAAAAGATGAGCAAGGCAAGTGGTATGTACCAGATCCTGAAAATGAAGCAGATTTAGAGAAGCTGCGTACTAAGCGTTTATTAAAGCAATTTGAGGTGTATAAAAAAGAAGCTTTAACCACCAAAAAGAAAAATATTAAAGAAGTACGTGTTGAAGCTTTACGCGCAGGATTCAAGCAGTCCTATCAAGAAAAAGACTTTAAAACAATTATAACCATTGGAGATAAAATACCCAATAAGTTATTAATGGAGGACGAAGTATTATTGCAGTTTTATGACATAGCGAGTTCAAGAATATAAACCAACAAAGAGCTTTTATGGGAACAATAAAAAGCGTTAAGAATGTAAAGAATTTTGGAATATTTGAGGCTATTCCTACTAATCCAACTTTTAGTGATTTTAATCGTTACAACTTGGTGTATGGTTTAAATGGAAGCGGTAAATCTACTTTATCGCACCTTTTTTCTTTATTGGAGCATCCCAATGGAGAAAAGCGTTTTCCTGAAAGCAAATGGACGTTTGAACTTACTGATGGAACTAAGCTTTCTGAAGCAATAACAGAAAGCAGTCTCAACATTCGAGTATTTGATAAAGCTTTCGTTGAGAATAATATCAACTGGAACGACATTATCAAAGGTATTTTGGTCGTGTCTGATACGAAGAAAGAGGAAATAAAAAAACGTGATCAAAAGAAAGTTGATTTAAAAGTAGTTGTTGATGCTATAAAAAAGCTTGAAACAGAACTAAATGGTGACGATAAAAAGAAAGGTAAAAAAGGGCTCATTAAAGAAAATAGCAACTTCCTAACGGAAGCAGCGAAAAGCATTAAGGAGAAATTTCAGCTTATAGATGTTAAGGATACCTACTTAGCGAATTACAACAAAACCAAACTTGAAACTGCCCTTATAGATGGGAAGTCCCAAATTCAGAAAAAACAGCTTGCTACCTATGAAGTTGAAAAACTTTCAGACAGTGTAAAGCCACAAGAGAAAAATGAGCTAACAGCAATTGACTTAACCTCAATTAATCAGTTTGAGGAGGTAAATATACGATTGAAAACCATACTCAATTCAACTGTTACCTCTATTGTTTTAGAAGACTTAAAAGATTCACCTGAAAAAAGTGAATGGGCTAAAAATGGATTGGATTTACATCAAGCAAATGATTTGTGCTCATTTTGCGGTAATAAAGTAACTAAAGAGCGAATAGAAGAGCTCAATAATCACTTTAGCGATTCATTTAAAAAATTGATTGAGCGAATTGATAAGGCAATCAATTGGATAGAATCTTATGAGTTTACTTCCCTTCCCAACAAGGATAGTTTTTATAAAGAATATCAAAAGGATTATTCAAAACTATCCAAGGATATAAATGAGCAAATAGAGCCAATAAATGAAGTGTTTGATACATGGAAATCACTATTAGAAGAGAAGAAAAAGAATCCTTTTACTGTACAAAATGAAGAAATCCCATCGGTTGATTTTAAAGATATTGTTGATTTATACAATGAGGTGAATGGATTCATTGATGCCCATAATCTGAAATTTAAAAACCTCGATTCAACTATTAAATCAGCCAAAACCCAACTAGAGACTGAGTACATTAAAGCAGAGGTTAAACGCTATAATTATTATCAGTTGAAAAAAGATGAGGAAGATAAAACGAATACGCTTGCTCAAAAAAAACAGGACAAGGAAGCTTTAGAAAAAGACATTGAAGAGCTCAATAAAATAATATCTACCGAAGCCCTTGGAGCTGAAAAGTTCAATACCGACCTATGGAAATTTTTAGGCAGAAATGACATTGCTTTGGAGCCACAAACTACTGGAGGATATAAAATTCAGAGAAATAAAGATCCTCAAACCAAAGGAAAGCTATTAAGTGAGGGAGAAAAAACAGCGATTGCCTTTGTGTATTTTATCAATAAGCTGAAAGAACAGGATAATAAAATACAAGAAACAATTGTAGTAGTAGATGATCCGGTTTCCAGTTTCGATTCAAATAACCTTTTTAGTAGTTATTCCTATCTAAAACTGAATTGCAATGAAGCAAAACAACTTTTTGTTTTAACGCACAACTTCAACTACTTCCGACTAGTTAGGGATTGGTACGAAGCAAAAAACAAAAAGCAGAAAGGAAAGCATCATAAAGATACAAGTAAACCACTTTCGATTTGTAACATTTACAAGCTTGAAACGAAGCTTAATGGAGGTAATAAAAGAGTTTCAAAAATAGTGGATGCGGATGCTACATTACTAAACTATTCTTCGGAGTATCATTACCAATTCGATAAAGTAATTCAATATTCAAAGGACTCCACAATAGATTTAGACAAAGCCTATCTATCAGCTAATGCGGCTAGAAAAACGACTGAAACTTTTTTAAAGTTCAAGTACCCTAAGAAGGTTAATGACTTTAGAGAATTATTCAGTAAGGCTATAAAGACAACCAAATTAGCGGACAAAGAAGAGTACATATTCAAGTTCATCAACAAGTATTCACATGCTCAGGATTTTGATAATGATTCTTCCGATAATCAATTGGATGAAGGTGTAAATGTTGCTGCTGATATTTTAAAAATGATAGAAGAATTGGATCAAACACATTACAATGAAATGATTGAAGTGTGTAATAAAAATTAAACCCTACAAGAGATTAAATGCTATACAGAGGAAAAGCCATAGAAGTATTAGGAGAAAAAGAAGTTTTCGGGAAAACGATTGCTTGGATACGCATTTTAGAAGATGGTTCTTTCTTGCAGGTCACAAAAGAAGATTTGGCGCCTGAGAATGTAGAATTTAATGTACCATTGATTCGGTTCATTTCTATTGCTGCTAAAATTAAAGATGAAGTTGCGAAGAAAAATATTCTAGCTCCTTATGAAAGTAGTTTAATTCCATTGCCACACCAAATTTTGGTGTTGGAAAAAGTTATGCAATCCACTCAAAATCGGTTTTTACTGGCTGATGAAGTGGGAATGGGAAAAACCATTGAAACCGGCTTAATTCTAAAAGAATTGAAGTTACGTGGAGACATTAAACGAGTATTAGTTATAGTTCCAAAATCAAGTATGTTACAATGGCAAAGTGAATTAAAAGAGCATTTTAACGAGGTTTTCCACCTATATGATTCGGACATGATTACTTCAATGGCAAGAACATTTTCAAATATAAATGCTGATGAAGAATTTAATTTTTGGACACAACACAACCAAATTATTGTGTCTACGGATGCACTTAAGCCGTTAGAAAAGAGACAAGGCTGGTCGCAAGAAAGAGTAAATGAATACAACAAATACAGAATGCAAGCGGTACTGGAAGCTGATTTTGATTTAGTAATTATTGATGAAGCTCACAAAATGGGAGGAGCCTCTTCAACTGTTTCACGGTATGTTTTGGCACAAGAATTATGCAATACTGTTTCAAATGTACTACTTCTTACAGCTACTCCACACAGAGGGAAGTCAGATCATTTCAGGAGGATTTTGCAACTACTAGATCCAGATGCTTTTGCAGGAGAAGGATTACCAGATATTGAAGAATTAGAGCCTTATGTCATCCGAACGGAGAAACGATTAGCCGTGGATTACGATGGAAAAAAATTATTTAATGAAAGAGAAACCCACCGCTTTGATGTACTTCTCGATATAAACAAGCATCATAAACAAATTGAGTTATATAAGGCGGTTACTGATTATGTAAGAAAAGGCTTTAATACAGCAAAGAAATCTAAAAACAGTGCAACTGGATTGATTATGATTCTCTTTCAACGATTAGTTAGTAGTTCTACCGCAGCAATACTCTCCGCTATGAAAGGAAGGTTGGAGCGACTACGTTACAGAGATGATAATGACGTTGAAAATTATGCTGATGTTTTAGATCAATTTGATGACGAGTTTTACGTAGATGTTGATTTTGATGGGTTTTACCAAAGCAATAATGAAGGTTTGGTGGATGAAGAAAGTCTTTTGTGTGATTTAATTGAAAAGGCGCAGGTTTGTATGACTATGGAAGTAGATGCAAAAGCAGATGCTTTACTGGATAAATTTAAAAATCTACAACAAGAAAAAAATGATCGCTTATTAAAAATATTGGTATTCACAGAGTTTAGAACTACTCAAAAAATGCTCTATGATTTCTTTAACAAAAAAGGATATTCATGTGAAAGCATAAATGGTAGTCAGGATTTAGACGAGCGAAAAAGAGCTTTGTCAAACTTTAAAAATGATGCTCAAATATTAATTGCTACTGATGCTGCCGGAGAATCCTTGAATATGCAGTTCTGCCATGTAATTGTAAATTATGACTTACCGTGGAACCCAATGATGATTGAACAAAGGATTGGTCGTGTTGATAGAATTGGTCAGAAGCATGTTGTCCAAGCATTTAATATGCTTACCAACAATAGTGTGGATTTAAGAGTATATGAAGTTATTGAAGAGAAACTCAATAATATCATAGATCAATTGGGAATAGATAAGACAGCAGATGTGTTAGATTCTGCAATTGACATGAAAAAAGTAAATAAACTTTACTTACAAAGTTTGTTAGATCCTGAACGGTTTGAATTTGCCGGCGAGAAATGGCTTTTCGAAATAAAAAATAAACTTAGAGACTTTCAGAGTACAGAAGGTGTTCTACCGCAAGTGGGTGAAGATGAAATTGAATATAAAAAAGCAGCTGAAATTAAATACAGTCCACTTCCACAATGGTTGGAATCTTTAGTGTTTGAATACACTAAACTACACGGTGGTTCTGCCTCGAAAAGCTTACTTGGTTTTCATAACATTACTATTGGTGAAGAAAAAAGGAAAATCACGTTCGATTCAGAGGTTGCAATGAATAATCCTGATGTAGAGCACATTACCCTGCAACACGATTGGATTAAGAAAATACTCAGTGATATAGGTGAATTCAATGCAGAATCAAAAATTCCTGTTATAAAGTTTAGGTCTGAAAATGAAACATCAGGTTATTGGTCATTATGGCAAATATCAGCTCAAAACAGGTTTGAGACAAAGTTTTATTATCAGCCTTTTTTTATATCTGACAAAGGGAAATTGTTTTCTGCATATGCCAATGATATTTGGAATAGACTGAATTCCGAGGACAATTCCAATCAAATTGAATTTAAAGGATTAGCTGTGTCTAAAGATTTTTCAAATGTTATTAACGATGCACTTTTTATGGTATTTCAAAACATAGAAGCTGAATTAAAGGAGTCATTAAAAGTGAAGAAAGACAATAAATTGAATTCATACGAATTCCAAAAGTCAAGAATTAACAAAATAGGTATTGATAATATTCGAAGGTCAAAGTTAAAGCGACTTGAAGGTGAGCATAAAAAATGGTTATCTGACTTTGAAGAGAATCAAAGGCTTATTCCGGGAACTAAACAACTTTTAACATTTAGATTAGATGGAGAGTAGCTTAATAAAACATATTATCAAAGCCATTTTGGCTTATGACACTCCTGTCCTAATTATTGAAAATAATGATGGTTTTTTGTTTCGTGCCGATGTAATAAAAGAATTTGAGGCAAATAACATCAATGTTTCAATAGGAAACAAACTTTCTCAAAGAGTAGATTTTGAATTAAGAGACCCTATTGAAACCTTAATTCTTGTAAATCTTGAAAAAAGACAATATTTGGAAGATATTGAATTTTTAGCAATACATATGAAACTTTCATTAAATCAATTTATAACCGATTATCACATCCCTTCAATAAAAGATTTACCTTTAGATAAACTTGATTTAATATTCAAAAAAAAACAATTACTCTCACTTACAAAATATCAAACTCTAAAAGTAATAGA
>JAIUMH010000069.1 GCA_022565635.1 Flavobacteriaceae bacterium
AACAGAAAGGAAAAAAGGGCGTTTTATTGCGGTAATTTCAATTGATAAATGGTATCACACCAAAGGAATTGTTTTCTTTTGCTGGACTATAGAGTTGCAACGTATAAAATCACTAAATTTGCCACTTCATTTAAAAAGTTAACCTAAAGGAATAAAAATGTTAGAGGTAAAAAAAATTATTGAAAATAAAGAAAATTACATTGAAGCCTTAAAAAAACGTAATTTTGATGCGGTTGAAATTTTTAATCAAATTATTTCTATTGATGAAAAAAGACGCGCTACACAATCAAAATTGGATGAAATTTTAGCCCAATCTAATCAACTTTCTAAAGAAATAGGTCAACTTTTTAAATCGGGAAAAACTTCTGAAGCCAACGAACTTAAAACAAAAACAGCCAACTTAAAATCCGATGCAAAAACCCTCAATGAGGAAATGACGCAAGCTCAGGAAGACTTACAAAACTTATTGTACGAAGTACCAAATATCCCTCATCCTAGTGTTCCTGCAGGAAAAAGCGATGAGGATAACGAAGAAATTAAACGTGCAGGACAAATTCCTGAACTTCATAGTGAAGCTTTACCGCATTGGGAATTAGCTAAAAAGTATGACATCATTGATTTTGAGCTGGGTAACAAAATTACCGGAGCGGGTTTTCCTGTATATAAAGGAAAAGGAGCTATTCTTCAACGGGCCTTAATTACCTATTTCTTAGCTAAAAATGCCCAAGCAGGTTATACCGAATACCAAGTTCCTTTGGTAGTTAACGAAGCTTCTGGTTATGGAACGGGGCAACTTCCAGACAAAGAAGGCCAAATGTATCACGTTAAGGCAGACGATTTATATTTAATACCAACAGCAGAAGTCCCTCTTACCAACATGTATAGAGGTAATTTGCTAAATGCTTCAGATTTGCCCATTAAATGTACTGGATATACTCCATGTTTTAGAAGAGAAGCAGGCTCTTACGGCGCTCATGTACGTGGATTAAATAGGTTGCATCAGTTTGATAAGGTTGAAATTGTCAATTTTGTTGAGCCTTCAACTTCTTATCAAGTGCTAGATGAAATGGTGAAACACGTAGAAATCATCTTGACGGAGCTCAAACTTCCTTACCGAATTTTACGTCTTTGTGGTGGTGATTTAGGATTTACTTCTGCACTTACCTTCGATTTTGAAGTTTTTTCAACAGCACAAGACAAATGGCTAGAAGTTTCTTCGGTTTCAAATTTTGAAAATTTTCAGGCTAATCGTTTAAAAATCAGATATAAGAACAAAGACAAGAAGAAAAACTTAATACACACACTTAACGGAAGCGCTTTAGCTTTACCCCGTATTTTAGCTGGTATTTTAGAAAACTATCAAACACCAGAAGGCATCAAAGTGCCCGATGTTTTAATTCCATTTACAGGTTTTGATTTTATTGACTAAATGAATCAGTTAAAGCACATATTGGTTTTGGTTTTTATAAGTTTGGTGGCTTATTCGTTGTGGAGTTGCGCCCAGCGTGGAAGACCTGAAGGAGGTCCCATAGATGAAGATCCGCCTAAAGTGATGAGTGAAAGTCCAGCTAATTATTCAACCTTATTTCGAAGAAAAGAAATCAAGGTTACTTTTGATGAATACATTAAGTTAAGTGACCCAAGAAATCAAATTATTTTTTCGCCTCCCATCAGTCCAAGACCAGATGTGCATCCTATGGGGCCAGCGTCAAAGTTTGTTCGACTTGAATTTGAGTTAGATTCTTTAGAGGAAAACACCACTTACACCATCAATTTTGGAACCAGTATAGAAGACAATAACGAAGGCAACCAATTTCCGTTTTACAAATATGTTTTTTCTACTGGAGATTATTTGGATTCCTTAACTATTGGTGGTTATATTGATACCCCAGAAAAAAGAATTACAGATGAATTTGTATCGGTGATGCTTTATTCAGCAGATACTACTTATACCGATTCTATTGTATTCAATAAAAAACCACGCTACATTAGTTATACCATAGATTCTACCAATTATTTTCAGTTGGAAAATTTAAAAGAAGGGGCTTATATGCTTCGCGCGATTTCGGACAAGATGAATAACTATAAGTTTGACCCAAATCAAGATATGATTGGTTTTTGGGAAGATACTATTTTTCTTCCTGAACAAAATGAAGCGCTTTTCAATATGTCTATTTTTAAAGAAATTCTCAGGTTTAAAGGAGAACGCCCTAAACAAGAAGGTTTAAATCGGATTATTTTTGGTTACCGAGGTCATGTCACCGCAGAAAATCATGAAATTAAATTACTTTCAGAAGCGCCTGAAGGTTTTAAACAACAGGTGGTCAAAGAAGAAGATGCGGATACCTTGAATTATTGGTTTACACCCTTTATTGAAACTGATTCTTTGTTGTTTAGTTTTAGTAACGGCACTAAAACCGATACGCTGACTGTTTATCCCAAGCAAATTGAAAAAGATTCGCTTACCTTGGAAGCCAAGCCCAAAGGAAGTATAGGTTATTACGAAAATTTTAAAATTTATAGTCCAAAGGTACCTATAGCTCGATTTGTGAAAGACTCTATTCAATTTTTTAATAAAACTGATTCTATACCAGTTGATTATAAAGTTGAACTTGATCAATTCAATAACGAATTAGTTTTTGATTTTGAAAAAGTAGAAGAAACTAATTATGAAATAAAAGTCCTTCCAGGAGCCATTTTCAGCCTTTTTGAAGAAGCTAATCCAGATACCTTAGATTTTAAATTGAAACCCAAAAAACACTCTGAGTTAAGTAATTTGACCATTACTTTACAGGATATGAAATCACATCCCGCTATAGTTCAGCTCATCAACGACAAAGATGAAGTGAAGTATGAGCAATACGCAGAACAACGTCAAGTTTTTGAATTTGAACTGATTCAATCGGGGAAGTATTTTATTCGCGTAATTTACGATGAAAATGAAAACCGAAAGTGGGATACAGGAGATTACCTGAAAGGCATTCAACCAGAACCTGTTGATTATTCCAGAAAACCCATAGACGTAAGAACCAATTGGGATATTTCTGAAGTAATTACTTTGCCAAGTAGGTAGGATTTATAATCAATAGCTAATTCACTTTGAGAAGTTGGTTGCTTTTTAATTATGAATTGATAAATGGTATTACTTAAAATTTGATGTTATGCCCTTAGAATTTGGCCTTGAGGAACGTTTGAAGGAACGGATTAAAGAACTGACTTGCTTGTACCAAGTTTCTTCTATTTTGCGTGCTTTTCATGGCGATCAAAAACAAGTTTTTCAAGCCATTTGCGAAGTCATGAAAGAAGCTTGGAAACATCCAGAAAAAGCTGTAGTAGAATTAAAAACAGCGCAAGAACATATTCATGCTATTTCAACTACTTCAAATTTTGTTTTTCAATCCAGTCCTTTGGTGGTGATGGAAAACGAAGTTGGTTTTATTCGCGTTGCCTATCCTAAAAATCAATTAAAAGCCTCCGATTTTTTAGAGGAGGAACAAAAATTATTGGAAAAAGTAAGTTTTGAAATTTCTAATTTTTTAGAACGCGAAGCCAGAAAAGAAAAAGAGGAACTTTTAAAACGAAGTGCAGAACGCAATGATCGGTTGAGCATTTTAGGGGAAATTACTGCTGGAATTGCCCACGAACTCAACACTCCACTAGGAAATATTTTAGGCTTTGCAGAACTTATTGTTAATGAAACCTCACAAACCCATCAGTTTCCTTCTTCTGTTCAACCTCTTGTGAAGAACATTGAAAACGATGCGCAAAAAATTATTAAATCGGCTGTCTTTTCTAGAGAAGTGGTCAAGAAATTAATGTTTTTTGCCTGCGAAATGCCTCAACAAGCCAAAGAAATTGAAATTTACCCCGTAGTTGAACAAGCTCTTACTTTATTAGGTCAGCGATTTAAACAAGCAAAAGTGAGTTATGACTTAAAATGTGCTTCAAAAAATATCAAAGCTAAAGTAGATCCCATTCAATTTTCACAAGTAATTTTCAATTTGTTAATCAATGCCTTGTATGCTTCGCCTGAAAACAGCAACATAGAAATTTCGCTGAGCGAAGAAGTTTCAGAAGCCCAACAAAAGCAACTTGTATTACAGGTAAAAGATGAAGGAGAAGGGATTTCAGAAGAATTGAAACCTAAAATTTTTCAGCCTTTTTTCAGCACTAAACCTGCTGGAGAAAGTACGGGCTTAGGATTAAGTGTGGTACATGGAATTGTTAAAGCACATCAAGGAGAAATTACTTGTGAGGACAATCATCCTAAAGGTACTATCTTTACACTAAAATTTCCAAATTTTGAAGAATGACTAAATTAAAACCTGAAAATGTACTTATAGTAGATGATAATTATGATATGTTGGAGTTGCTTCAGCGGAATTTAAAGCAATTCAACTTTCATACCTATAAGGCTACATCGGTTGTTGAAGCCATTGAAATTTTAAAATTTGCTACAATTCATTTATTAATAACCGATTTACAAATGCCTGGTCACAATGGCATTGAGTTGGTGAAATACACCAATCAGCATTTTCCTCATGTTCCCATTTTGGTAATTACAGGATTTCCCTCGGTAGATGGAGCAGTAGAAGCCATTCAATCGGGAGCGGCCAATTATTTAACCAAGCCATTTACGGCTTCAGAATTAGAAAAAGAAGTAGAAAACTGCCTGAAAAAGACCTTGGTAAAACCCAATCAATCCGCTACAAATGTAGAATCTGAGGTAATTCAGAACCAGGTATATGCCGGAATTGTTGGTCGGTCTAAAGCTTTTT
This sequence comes from Flavobacteriaceae bacterium, assembly GCA_022565635.1. GTDB lineage: Bacteria > Bacteroidota > Bacteroidia > Flavobacteriales > Flavobacteriaceae > Psychroflexus. The sequence continues at coordinate 4,779 of JAIUMH010000069.1, forward strand.
TAAAACTGGTAGAACGCATTGAGCGTGTAAAAGACAATCGTGCTACAGTATTGATTAGTGGAGAAAGCGGTACAGGAAAAGAATTGGTGGCCAAGGCTATTCATTACAAAGGAAGTTTTGCCCAACACCCATTTATTGCTGTAAATTGCGGGGCAATTGCAGAGAATTTGTTAGAATCTGAATTGTTTGGTTATGAAAAAGGAGCATTTACTGGAGCTACGCAAACCAAGGAAGGTTACTTTCAAGCGGCCAATGGCGGAAGTATTTTTTTAGATGAAATTGCCACCGCTCCTATGAGTGTTCAGGTGAAGCTATTGCGTGCCTTACAAGAAAAAGAAGTGGTAAAAGTTGGCGGACATCGACCTGAAAAAGTCAACTTACGAATCATTGCCGCAACCAATGAAAATTTGTATAAAAACGTTCAAGAAGGGAGTTTTAGGGAAGATTTATATTACCGCTTAAATGTTGTAGATATAGAAGTCCCTCCCTTACGTCAGCGGAAAGAAGACATTGAAATTATCGCCACGAACTTGCTCAAAAAATACGCAACTGAATTTAGAAAACCTCACATTGAATTCAGTAAAGAAGCTATGACTGTTTTGACAAACTATTCGTGGCCAGGAAATGTAAGGGAGCTTGAAAATTTAATTCAGCGTTCCATTTTAATGGCCAGTTCAAGCATTGAAATCCACCACCTTCCAGAACACATCAAATACCCTGAACCTTCAAGAGATATTGAGCTGAAGACTTTACGTGAAGTAGAAAAGAAGTACATTCAAAAAGTCTTAGATTCGGTGGGGAATAACAAAAGCAAAGCCGCTAAAATTTTAGGGATTGATAGAAAAACCTTGAGTAATAAATTAGATTGAATTTGTTTATGATTTCTAATTATGGAGGCTAGTTGATAAAAAAAAATTCCACAATCCGCTATGACCCCAGCGGGGTCAAACATGTATAGAATAAATTTGCCAATCCAATAACACGACCCCAGCGGGGTCGCATATCTAAAAAAAAAACAAGGCATCCAAAACGGCCCTTTGGGGTCGAATAATTTCACCCAAAAATATTTTCAAAATATGGGTAATTTTTGCACAGTGGGTAAAAATTACCCACTCAAAGCTTTTCGTAGCAGGATAATTAATTTTGTAAGACACTGATTTTGTGGATACAAGGAATTTTACAAAACTTCTTTCAAAAAATGGCACTTAAATTGACTATTAGAAGTCAAACAAATTACATTGAGTAATGAAGTCTGAAAATGAACTAAGTTTAACCGCATTTGTAAGCACAAGTGCAAAAGTGATGAAAGGAATTTGCGCCAACTGCGAAGCACAAAAAACATGTGTATGGGTGGCCAATCAAAAATCATTTTGTGAACATTACAATTAATTTTTATGGAGACAGTAAAAGAAGTGAAGAAAACACAAACAATGTATGATAATGTGATGTTGCAATTCAATAGAATGGCAGAATACATTGATTTGAATCCCAATATTCGGGAAATTCTATCCATTACCAACAACGAAATTACAGTGAACTTTCCTGTACGTATGGATGATGGTAGAGTAAAAGTGTTTACCGGTTTTAGAGTGCAACACAACGACTCGCTAGGCCCTTACAAAGGCGGATTACGCTATCATCCAACCGTAGATATTGACGATGCTAGAGCTTTGGCAATTTGGATGACTTGGAAAACTTCATTGGCTGGTTTGCCTTACGGTGGAGCCAAAGGAGGAATAAAGATTGACCCTAGAAATCATTCGCTTGGTGAGTTAGAAAGAATCACCCGAAGATTTACCTATGCATTGGGAGATAATATTGGACCAGAATATGATATTCCTGCGCCAGATGTCAACACCAATGAGCAAACTATGGCTTGGATTGTAGATACGTATATGTCGGCTAAACCCGCTGTTGTACGTTCGCAAAATAAGCATGTGGTAACGGGAAAACCTGTAGGCTCTGGTGGTTTAGAAGGAAGAGATCGCGCAACAGGATTTGGCGTGTATTTGAGTATTCGTTTTTTGATTGAATCAAGGCAAGAAACTTTAAAAGGAAAAACTTTTATAGTTCAAGGTTTTGGAAACGTAGGCTATTGGGCATCTAAATTTTTAGAAGCTGACGGAGCAAAAATGATTGCCGTACAAGATGCACACGCTACAATTTACAACAAATCTGGTATCAATGTAGAAGATTTACATGAACATTGTAAACCAAGAAAAGGTTCAATTGAAGGTTTTGATGCCGATTTAGAAATTGATCCACAAAGTTTTATGGGAATTAATTGCGATATTTTAATCCCCGCCGCTTTAGGAAATCAAATTACAGTAGATAACGCAGGACTAATACAAGCAACTATTATTGCTGAAGGAGCCAATGGACCAACAACAGAAGAGGCTGAGGTGATTTTATTGGAAAAGGGAATTACCATAATACCCGATATTTTCTGTAATTCTGGAGGAGTAATAGGAAGTTATTTTGAATGGCTACAAAACCGAAGTGGAGAAATCTGGCAATTGGATGAGGTGATGGAAAAATTAGAGAAAAAGCTCTTTAAAGTATTCAAAAACCTAGAAAAAGAAGTAGAAGAAAACCAAATTGATTGGCGGACTGCCGCATATAAAATAGCCATTAAACGAATTGAGAAAACCTATATGGAACGTGGTGTTTTCCCATAAAGAAGACAGGAGTTATGCAAGAAATAAAATCACATTATAACGAAAATGATATTCAGGTTTTGCAGATGAATAGCGATTTGAGTCATTGGAGAGAAATAGCTGAAAACGCACAATCAGAAATCAATTTTCTTTCTAATTTACTCCATCAATCTACCGCAAAACAACCGGTAAATGAAGCAGATGCCCAATTCCTGAAGAACGAGCTTAAAAGTGCTAAAGAGTTTAATGAGGCGTTAATTGATCAAATTTTTCAATTAGAAACCAAATTAGAAGGAATGAAGGAGTGCGAAGATTTAGAATGTGAAACCTATTTTTTAAATGAACACTTACAACATAAACGCAAAATAAGAGAACACTTTTCTAAATACAGGAATTTGAAGAAAACGCTTTTCTCTTATTTTAACCCTGGTATTGAGTAAATACCTATGAGTATCTTAATTATGCAACCGAAGGGCGCGAACGAAAGTTTGCGCCCTTCATTTTTTACAAAAATTGTATCCTAAAACAAACTGTTTCTAAGCCTATGCTTGAACAGATCTTTCAAGCGTCCTCGCTTGGAACCACTGATTTTTCAAGCGTCATCGCTTGGAACCACTGATCTTTCAAGCGTCCTCGCTTGAAAACAACCCCCAAAAAGCGTCCTCGCTTGAGAAAAAAGCTTCTTCTTCATTCCATCTCATATCCTCACTTCTACCTCACCAAAAACACCTTTAAATTTTCATCAACACATCATTCTTTTCTCTACATGTTTCTTTGCGTTAGGGATTGCAGTGGAAATCACGTAAAGGAAAAAGCAACATCAACTAATTTTGTCCTGAAAATGAACTTATACTTCTTGTACTTCATCTGAATTGTAGTTATGTTGAGGTGTATTTTGAGTTGGCAGAAAGCGACCTTAGAAGCTTTTTGGCAACCCAAAATTCTTGCTTTTTCCTGCGTAATTGAAACGGAAAGCCCGGCCTGTTTTTAAAAACAGGAACGCCCAAAAAATATGGATTGATCTGAAAATAATACTTGCTTTTCATGAGCATATGTGTGATGAATTACTTTCAATTAGCAAAATACCTTGATGTGACTTACAAATGTTGAATTATTCTAATAACTTTGTAGCTATTAACAAAACCAAAAATAATGAAAGGAATAATTTTAGCAGGAGGATCAGGGACTCGACTTCACCCGCTTACTTTAACGGTGAGCAAGCAACTTATGCCGGTGTATGATAAACCTATGATTTATTATCCGTTAAGTACCTTGATGTCGGCTGGAATTCGTGATATTTTGATTATTTCCACTCCGCAGGACCAAGCGCTTTTTCAAAAGTTATTGAAGGATGGGAGTCAGTTGGGCTGTACGTTTTCTTATGCGGTTCAAGATCAACCTAGAGGTTTGGCCGAGGCGTTTATTATTGGTGAAGATTTTATAGGAAATGATGATGTTGCTTTGATTTTAGGCGATAATATTTTTTATGGTTCTGGATTAGAACAGCTGTTGGAAAAAAACACACAACCTGATGGAGGTATAGTTTACGCCTATCACGTTCACGACCCGGGAAGGTATGGAGTAGTAGATTTTGATGAAAATGGCAAGGCGCTTTCTATTGAAGAAAAACCTGAACACCCTAAATCTAACTATGCGGTTCCGGGAATTTATTTTTACAATAATGAAGTGGTTGAAATTGCTAAAAACGTTCAGCCGAGTGCGCGAGGAGAACTGGAAATTACCGATGTAAATAATGCCTACCTTAAAAAAGGAAAGTTGCATGTAAGTATTTTAGACCAAGGAACGGCTTGGTTGGATACAGGAACTTTTTCGTCTTTAATGCAAGCGGCTCAATTTGTTGAAGTGATTGAAGAACGCCAGGGACTTAAAATTGGGTCACCAGAACTAATGGCTTATAAAAAAGGCTATATTAGCTTAACGGAATTAGAAAAATTAATGCAACCGCTTCAAAAAAGCGGGTATGCTAAAAATATAAATTACTAAAAAATTGACTTTAAAAAATACCCCATTAGATGGTTGTGTGCTTGTACAACCACAAGTTTTTAAAGACCAGCGAGGAAGCTTTTTTGAAAGCTTTAATCAGCAAAAATTCACAGAATTATACGGTCAGGTTGTTCATTTTGTGCAAGATAATCAGTCCATTTCTTCTTATGGAACCTTACGCGGTTTGCATTTTCAGCAAGGAAAATACGCTCAAGCTAAGTTGGTTCGTGTTGTAACGGGCAAGGTTTTGGATGTTGTTGTGGATTTACGCAAAGACTCCTCCACTTTTGGCCAACACCATAGCGTAGAGCTTTCTGATGAAAACAACCTACAAATTTTTATTCCCAAAGGTTTTGCACATGGCTTTGTTTGCCTTTCTGAAAAAGTGATTTTTGAATATAAATGCGATGCCTACTATCAACCTTCAGCCGAAGCGGGAATACGCTTTGATGATCCCGATGTAAACATTGATTGGAAAATTCCTGCTGAAGATGTGATTCTTTCAGAAAAAGATAAACAACTGCCTTTACTTAAAGAATTAAAATTATGATGAAGGTCTTACTTACCGGAGCCAATGGACAATTAGGAACTTGCATTAAGAATAGGGTGAAAAGTTTTCCTGAAATCAGTTTAGAGGCCAAAAGCTCTTCTGAATTAAATTTGCTGAAATTGGATGAAGTTGAAGCTTATTTTCAGCGTCGTCAACCTGATTTTTGTATTAATGCTGGTGCTTACACACAAGTAGATTTAGCTGAAGAGGAAGCCAAAAAAGCATTTGCAATTAATGCTGAAGCGGTAGAACATTTGGCAAAAATGTGTGCGAAGTACAAATGTAAATTGATTCATATTTCTACGGATTATGTGTTTGATGGCGAAAAACGAGAAGCTTATTTGGAGTCTGATATTACAAATCCAATTAATGTGTATGGCGCTTCAAAATTAGCAGGTGAAAAAGCTATTGAACAAGTGCTTGAAGCCCATTATATCATTCGCACTTCCTGGCTATATTCAGATGTGGGAAAGAATTTTTTCACTTCCATGAAGAATTTGCTGAAAAAAGGAAACGAATTAAAAATTGTGACTTCGCAAAAAGGTTGTCCTACCAATGCTTATCATTTAGCTGAAGCCATTTTGAGATTAGTTAAACACGATTATGTGATTTACGGAATTTATCATTTTTCGAATGCAGAAGCTACCACTTGGTATGATTTTACCAAAGCAATTGCGCGGTTAATTGAGGCTGATGAAAGCTTGGTTTTACCCACCGAACATTATCCAACTAAGGCCAAACGACCAGAAAATTCGGTATTATCTTGCACAAAAATTGAACAAGCCTTAGGCTATAAAATCCCCCATTGGAAAACCGCTTTAAGCGAATTAAAATAAGTTAGGATGTCAAAATTATTTTTAGTCCCCACCCCCATAGGAAACCTGCAAGACATGACGTTTAGGTCGGTTGAAGTATTGAAGGAAGTCGATTTAATTTTAGCGGAAGATACACGTACAAGCGGAAAATTATTGAAGCATTTTTCTATTGAAACGCCCATGAAGGCTTACCACATGCATAATGAGCATCAGCTGATTGAAAATTTGGTTCAACAATTAGAAGGTGGAACAAGTATGGCATTAATTTCTGATGCTGGAACGCCAGGCATTTCAGATCCAGGATTTTTATTGGTGCGCGCGTGTGTGGAACATCAAATAGAAGTAATTTGCTTACCAGGCGCCAATGCTGTTTTACCGGCTTTAGTTACTTCTGGAATTCCATGTGATAAATTTGTATTTGAAGGTTTTTTACCACCCAAAAAAGGAAGGAAAACTCGTTTAGAATTTTTAGCTAATGAAGAGCGAACCTTGGTTTTTTATGAATCGCCTTACAAAATCAACAAGACTTTAAAAGATTTGATTACTTATTTTGGTGAAGCACGTAAAGCTTGTCTTAGCCGAGAAATTTCTAAGCTTTACGAAGAGAAAATTAGAGGCTCATTAAAGGAGGTTTTGGCCATTTCTGAAGCTAGGAAACTTAAAGGAGAAATGGTTTTGGTGGTGGAAGGGAAATAGCTTTCTTCTTCAATTAACAGTTAAAGCTTGAACCAGAAAATCTTCACCTGTGTTTTTGTTTGTTCCTTCAATCTGTAAAAACCATTTATACATTTATTATTCGTCTCAAGTAAGCTTTAGCACTACCTATACGTTTTAATGTAAGAATTAGTTTTGACTATTATACCTTAGTAAAAAATAATTTTATGAATCGTATCGTCTATTTTCTTTGTATAAGTATATTCGTTAGTGTTTCTGCTGAAGCTCAAGTTTTAAAAAAACTAGGAAAGCGCGTAAAAGAACGAACCGAAAAAAAAGCCACACAACGAGTTGAGAAAAAAGCTGACCAAAAAGTTGATAAAGGTTTAGATGGTGTTTTTGAATCTAATTCTTCAAAAAAGAAACAAAACTCTCCTAGAAATGGCAGCAATGCCTTTACACCACAAAATTCTCGTAGCTCATCAACCAGCAAAGCAGAACCTGCTAAAACCTACACTTTTGATTACCTGATGCGCGTAGAAATAAATGTAGCAAATCAAGAAAAGATGCAAACAAGTTACTTGTTAAGTGCTTCAAACAATTATCACGCCATGCAAATGACTGATATGATGCCAGAGGGTCAAGATATTAGCGCAGTTGCTATAACCGATTTTGAAAAAAAGGCAAGCTTTCAATTGATTGAAGCCCAAGGACAAAAAATGCTAATGGCTATTTCTTTAGACCAAGAAACAAACGAAGAAATTGAAGAAGCCGATTTTTCTATTGAAAAAATACCGAGTAAACAGATTTTAGATTATGCCTGCGAAGGCTTGAAAATATGGAATGATGAAATGCAAATGAAAGTGTACTTTACCCAAGAAGCTGGAGCAGGCTTTAGTTTTTTTCAAGACCCAAACCAATCAAAAATGCTTCCTAAATACAAGGAATTTGAGAACTTAATGAATGATGAGACCTTGATTTTAGAAATGCAAATGGAAGACTATAAAAATGAGGAAAACATGACTTGGAGAAGCTTATCTATTGAGCCTACTCAGGTAAAATTGAATACGGAAGGCTATAAGAGAATGTAAATTTATTGTGGAGAGTTTGAATTAGCTAGCTTGTCAATTATTTTGATAATTGATGTATCAACAACTTTATAACTAAGTTCTTGAGGAGCCACATAAATCAACACCAAGTCAAAATGAGTACTATTGTTTTTGATTTGGTGTTTGTTTTTTCGGTAGGCTTCGCGCATTAACCGTTTTAACCTATTTCTTGCCACTGCGGTTTTGTGTCGCCTTTTAGGAACACTAATCAAAACCCTATGATAAGACAACTCATTTTCCAAAAACAAAGCTCGTATAGGAAAAGATTTCAAGGCTTTTCCATGCTTAAACAAGTTAGCGATTTGCTGTTTATGCGTAAGTTTTTCTTGCTTTGTGAATGTAAACTTCAATTTTTGTATTTTTTGCAAAGATACAAAAGACAGAAAGTGAAAAGTCTTGAAATGGAGTTTATTCTTCATTCTGCTCAAACAAGTATTATTTATGCAGTCATTTTTCGTTTTGAGGATATAGCAATTTACAAGCGGTTTTCTTTATAACCGTTTAATTCAACTACTAAAATTTTATCAAAAAAATAAACTTATCCACACTCAAACGTTTTCGCGGTGACTTAGTTTTGTATAATCTATATAAAAGACCTAACTTTATTTGCTTATATTAAAAATAAAAAGTTATGAAGAGATATTTACTAGGTTTAAGTTTAATTATTACGCTTGTTTTTAGTGGATGTGTTTGGGGGCAGACGTTTACGACTATTGCTGAGGATGATGCGAGTAATTATTCAGGTAGTGGTACGCCTAATTTTGGCTTAAATATAAATGACAATGGGGGTTCAGGCTTTAATTCTTGGACTTGGGCAGACTCAGGTACTAGTAGAAGTGCCTTCTTAGGTCATGGACCTAACGATGATCACGGCGATATAGGAAATCCTTCTTTTGGATTATTTGCAGATACAGGAGGTAATACAATAAATGCTTTTAGAAGTTTTGATGAACTCAATAACGGCGATGTATTTGAAGTTGAATTTACAATCAATTTTAGAGATGGTGCGAAAGGAGTTGAAATTTTTAAAGATGGAACAGGTGTATTTTTATTTCAATCATCCAATGCGTTTGGTGATAAATATGAATATCGTGATCAAAATGGTGATTTCAATGATACTGGCTGGCCTTACCAAGCAAATTCAATTTTTAAACTCACTATAAAGCAATTATCTGAAAATAATATTGACATTACCGTAGAAAGAACAAATTCTACAGGACATAGTGTTACCTTGTCGAATGTAAATGTTTCTGGAAGAGTAGATGAAGTACGTTTTTTTAATCTCGATGCAGGTGGTGGTGAACAGAACTTTTACTTTAACAACCTAAAAATAGAACGCCCAACCTACACCACTATTGCCGATGGTGATTTTTCAGCTACTTCAACTTGGGAAAATGGAGATATTCCAAACGGAAATGGAATTGTAAATATAAATCACGATGTTGTTCTTGATGGAGATTTTATCTCAACAGGAGAAATTAATATAGCTGAAGACAAAACCTTGACAGTTAATGAAGCTAATGTACTAACTAACAACGGAACCATCAACATCAATGGTGATTTAGTCTTTAAAAGCAATGCTTCAAACACCGCCCAATACGGTAATTCCTCAGGAACGATTGTAGGTGATGTAACCGTAGAGCGTTTTATTCCCTCCAGACGTGCCTTCCGCTTTTTATCTTCTCCCGTTGGTGGTGTGGATATTGCTGATGC
>JAIUMH010000070.1 GCA_022565635.1 Flavobacteriaceae bacterium
ATTTTGAATTATAAATGTATGTTTCGTGACTTGGCGTGTATTTGGAAGAGGGCTGTGGAAATTTAAATGAATGCTTGGTTTCTCCGTATTTATAAATCTTTCAATCCTTAGAAAAATTAAAAACCTGATTATGACAAGTCAAAATCAGGTTTTATCATTTACTTATCCCGAATCGCCATGCTCTCGGGACTTCGCCTTGCTCTCAGCATAAGCATACCTACTTTACTAAACCCTCTCTATTACCGCAGCATAGCCTTGACCAACGCCGATGCAAAGTGTAACTAGGGCGTATTTTTTTTCAGTAAGTTGTAATTCTAAAGCTGCTGAATAAGCAATTCTAGCTCCTGTTACGCCAAGTGGGTGGCCAATGGCAATAGCACCTCCATTTGGATTAATTCTTGGGTCATCGTCCTTTAATCCCCAAGTTCTAATACAAGCTAAAGACTGGGCCGCAAATGCTTCATTTAACTCGATAATATCCATATCGTTCATGGTCAAACCTGCCTTGGCTAAGGCTTTATTTGAAGCTTCCACAGGGCCAATGCCCATGATTCTTGGCTCTACACCTACCACAGCAGAACTAATGATTTTAGCCATGGGTTTTAGCCCATACTTTTTTACGGCCTTTTCAGAAGCGATTAACGTAGCGGCTGCACCATCATTTAAACCAGAAGAATTTCCCGCAGTAACACTCCCGTCTTTTCTGAAAGCTGGTCTTAATTTGGCTAAAATTTCTAATTTGGTGCCTGGCTTCACAAACTCATCTTTCGCAAAAATGATAGGGTCTTTTTTTCGTTGTGGAATAAGCACTTCAATTATTTCCTTAGCTAATCTTCCATTTTCTTGAGCATTAGAAGCTTTCATTTGCGAATGATAAGCAAAAGCATCCTGATCTTCTCTTGAAATCTTATGAATTTCAACTAAGTTTTCAGCCGTCATTCCCATTCCATCGGTGCCATACATCTCGTGCATTTTAGGATTGACAAATCGCCATCCAAAACTGGTATCATACATTTTAGCATCATTTCCATAAGCTGATGAGGGTTTAGCTATGGCGTAAGGTCCGCGAGTCATGTGTTCCACACCACCAGCGATAAATAAATCGCCATCCCCTGCTTTTATGGCTCGGTTGGCGTGAATGATAGCCGAAAGACCGCTAGCGCATAAACGGTTGACGGTTTCCCCAGGAACGCTGTGTGGCAAACCCGCTAAAAGGGAAGCCATTCTAGCTACGTTTCTATTATCTTCTCCAGCCTGATTAGCACAACCCATAATGACATCATCAAAGGCATCTTTGGGCACATTATTATTTTTATTGACTAATTCTTGAATTACCAAAGCGCCTAAATCATCTGCTCTTACAGGCGATAAAGTTCCTTTGTAATTTCCAATTGGGGTTCTAATTCCGTCTATTATATAGGCATCCATATTTTTATATTTTTAATTCGTATCTAAATCCAATCGCTTGGAAATGGCATTAATTAATTCTTCTGTGGTTTCAAATTGATTGATTTGCTTGTGATGAAGCAAGGTTTCTAAATCGTAATGATTTTGGTAAAAAACGATAGGAAAATTATACTTCGGTAGAAACTTAGAAGAGAATTGCTTTTCAAATTCATCTTTATGTAGAAATTTCATTTCGATAGATGATTTTTTTCTGAATTTCTTCCAGCTTCTTTTTTCGGTTAACTTTCCAAAAGTAAGCGCACACAAACTACAATCATACGTTGAGGGCTTCAAAATTTTATGAGCAAAATCTATCCACTGATTTTTAGCATCACTATGGGCATTGTAAACAAAAATCAATGATTTTGACATTTACTCTTTTTTAAGTTCTAGTTTTTCAGCAAAATAATCACAGAAATCTTTCATGGTTTCCGTCATTTTCTCATCGTTTGTTGCGCGGTAGTAGGTATCACTCATAGTGACTAAAGTTTGATGAAAGAATTTTTTCATTTCATCCATGGGCATGTCTTTTGTCCATAGGTCAATGCGTAGGGTTTCTTGGTTGTTTGAATCCCAAAGCGAGAGCATCACTGCTTTTGCTTCTTCATTTTCAACGCCACCATCTTGGGCGGTCCAAGTCAAGTTTTCTGGAATGTTGTTTTCGTCGGTTTCTACATTCACTTGTATGGTTGATTTCTTTTTGCTCATTATTTCTTGGGTTTGTAATTTGATTTGTTATAAATTTCTTCAGCTTCTAAAGTTAACATTTCTTCTAGGCTGATATCGTTTTTATTCATGAAAGCTTCCACAATTCGATAGCCAATAAATTGACCTAAGCGCGGTGGACTTTCAATGTCAAATTCTAAATAGAATTTAGAATACGGACCTATATTGATGAATCGTTCTTTTAATTTTTGATCGGAGCTGTAGAGTAAGGATTTTTCTACAAAATACTTCCAAATTTGAGCTTCATTAGCATAGGCCCAATTTAGTTGATCAGCTGAATAATGAAAAACTAAATGAGGTTCTTGAAATCTTTGTAATAAACTTTTGATATATAGAATTTTACCATGATGCACCATGGTAGATAAAAATTTACGAGAAGAATTTCTAGGAACTATTTTTTCAGCGTATACTTGAGCAATATCAGATATTAAAAATTCTGTTGATTGAAGATTACTTATGTAGCTTGCTATGCCTTCATAAAAATGATGATTTTCTCCCAGATAATTATCTAGTGATATAAGTAAAATATCATCATTCAAAATCACTTTATTTCTATAGTCTACTTCTTCAGCTAATGTGATAATTTTAGGCGTTGGTATTTCTGGAAAATAATATTTAAGGTGTTTTAAAAATTGGTTGATTTCTTCTTGTTCATTATCAAAAGAAGGAAATGCCTTAGAAACCTCTACATTAATTTCTGCTTGAAGCGTATCTTTCATTTTTTGTGCATAAGCTTCATCTGGAACTGTTTCAGAAAAAAGCATAGGATAGTTTTCTCTAAGCTCCAAAATAGTTGATGGAGTAGCATTAGCAAATTCTTGGTCAAACCTATTTACCTCACTATTTATTTGAATAGCCGCAATATCATCTGCCACTTGGTCTTGGTTTTGACATGCCACAAGAACTAAGATTAAAATTAAATAACAACTCCAATACCGTAGAAACATACAACAAATTTTTATGCAAATCTAAGGATTTCAAGTGAGTTGAATTAACAAGTTTAATAAGTCTTTAAGTTGTTTTTTATGAGCAATGGTTAAGCATGCAATATAAGCAGGGGTATAGGTTTAATTTCATGATTGTTTACTTGGTTTAATTGGTCAAAAATTGCATTACAGATAGTTAAATTTTTGGCGGCTAAAAAAACCATGTCAGAATTTTTAGTGAGTGCTGCATAGTCAACTATCAAACTTGATTGAAACTTGGGTTTTACCAGTTGTAAGGTATCTGATAGAATTTCTTGCGAAGGATTTTGGCTTGTATTTACTTCGGAAGAATTGATTTCTTGTACTGTAATCTGCATTTTTTTCCAATTGGGTAAATCTTGAATTTTAGAAATGCAATTGGTGTGAATTTGATCTTTGTAATCTATGGGAAAGTTGATTTTAACCGGTGTTTTAATGAGCGTCTTTTCTGGTATTACTAGAACTGGACACTTTACTTTTGTGGAAATTTCATTTGTGTTTTTACCTAAACCTGCTTGCTTGTTAGTAGATTGACCTTGTGCTCCCATCACCACAAGATTAATATCTAATTGGTGTATCAACTTTCTTACTACATCAAGCAAATTACCTTTCTCCTCAATACGTGAAAGCGTAGAAGAAGCAGGCAAAAACTGACCTAATTGCTGAAAGTTTTTTTCTAATTTATTTGAGCGATTTAAAAGATTAGCATTAGGTTGGCTTGGTGTATTATCATGGTTTGCATTAACCAAAAAATAATTGACCTGTTGATTTTTCAGCAGGTTAAAAACATACTTATGAGCAACACAAGCATTGTTAGAGTAGTCGGTTAATAATAATACATTCATTACTCAATTCTTAGTGATGCAAACATAATTGGAATTGAAAATTAAAAATATGACATAAGTCAGATAAAATAACTTTGGGGATATTTATTGCCGAATTATAAAACTATAGAAAAGTTAAAATTTCAATAATATCCAAAATAAATTTGGTGACAAAATACATCTGATGTAATTTTGCAGTGGATAAAGTTTTTTCATAATAGATTGGTTAGTTAATTCGAAATCTCCACTCGCCCGAGTGGAGATTTTGTTTTTTACGAATTTACCGTGATTAAAAACGTATTCTTCTTCCCTTTATTAATCAAGATATATTTATTATTGATTAAATCTTTCTGGGTAATTTTATAAGCCGCATCAACTTTTACTTTGTTTACAGCTATAGCATTCGATTTTAAGTTTCTCATGGCTTCAGAATTTGATTTCAAGAAATTGGTTTTGGCTGCCAAAGCTCCAATCATATCAAGTCCCGTTTCAATTTCTTCAAAAGCTATCTCTGCTTGAGGTACACCTTCAAATGCATCTAAAAAAGTAGTTTCATCCAATTGAGCTATATCTTCAATAGTACTTTTACCAAAAATTACTTGAGTTGCTTTCTTTGCATTTTCTAAATCTTCTTTAGAATGTACCATAGTAGTCACTTCTTCAGCTAACTTTTGCTGTAATTTTCTTATGTGTGGAGCTTCTTGATGCTCTTTAATTAGTTGTAAAACATCTTGCTCAGACAACAGAGTAAATATTTTGATGTATTTAGCCGCATCTTCATCACTTGTATTCATCCAATACTGGTAAAATTTGTAAGGAGATGTTCGTTTAGGGTCTAGCCAAACATTCCCTCCTTCGGTTTTTCCAAATTTTGTTCCATCGGCTTTAGTAATGAGCGGACAAGTAAGTGCAAATCCTTTTCCGTTACCAATTCTCCTTATCATTTCAGTACCTGTGGTAATGTTTCCCCATTGGTCACTCCCTCCCATTTGCAGGCTGCATTGTTCTTCTTGAAATAAGTGCAAGAAGTCATAGCCCTGAACTAACTGATAAGTAAATTCTGTAAAACTCATTCCTTCTGTAGATTCTGATGAAAGACGCTTTTTTACAGAATCTTTAGCCATCATATAATTCACTGTGATATGTTTTCCTACATCTCTAATAAAATCTAGAAAAGAAAAATCCTTCATCCAATCGTAGTTATTAACCACTTTTGCCGCTTGTTCATCATTTTTGTCAAAATTTAAAAACTTGGCCAGTTGTTTTTGAATAGCTTCTTGGTTATGACGCAAAGTAGCTTCATCTAACAAGTTTCTTTCTTTTGATTTTCCAGAGGGATCACCAATCATGCCTGTTGCTCCACCTATTAGCGCAAGAGGCCTGTGACCACAAAGCTGAAAATGCTTGAGTAACATTACTCCCACCAGGTGACCAATATGCAAGGAATCTGCCGTTGGATCAATTCCTACATAAGCAGTTCTTGCTTGTTCATTTAAATGTTCTTGTGTACCTGGCATTACATCGTGGAGCATACCGCGCCAGGTAACTTCTTGTATAAAATCCTTTTGCATGGTTTTAATTCTTATTAGGTCACAAAGATATTATAATGAAAAAATCTACACTTAATAATATGTCTATATTTGCAAAATGATTTTGATAACTGGAACCACAGGTCTTGTAGGAACTCATTTATTAGCCTATTTGCATCTTCAGGAGGAGAAAAGCAATGCAATTATAGGTCTTTACAGAAGTGAGGATAAAAAAGAACATTGCCTAAAAGTGATAGCTGAAGTATATGGAGAAGAAACAGCTAATAACGCCAGACAAATCAACTGGAAAATGGGAGATATTTGTGACCTACCCTTTCTAGAAAGCCTTTTTAAAAATGTAAAATACGTTTATCATTGTGCTGGGTTAATTTCAAATGCTCCTTCAAAAGAAAAAGAATTAAGAAAAGTGAATATTGAAGGTACTGCCAATTTAGTTAACTTGAGCATTCATAATGACGTTATAAAGTTTTGCTATTTAAGCTCCATAGCTTCTCTTGGTGAAGCCAGCAACAAACAGCTCATCCACGAAGAAAACTTCAAAGAAGAACATGGAAAAGCAAGTTTGTACAGTATTTCTAAATACGGGGGAGAAATGGAAGTTTGGCGTGGAACACAGGAAGGCCTAGATGCCATAATCATCAATCCAGGAGTAATTATTGGTGAAGGCTTTTATGTATCTGGAAGTGGAGAAATAATAGGCAAAGCGGCCAACAACTTCCCTATCTACATCAATAAAATTACAGGTTTTGTTGATGTAAAAAATGTAGTTTTTGCTATGCACAAAGGTGTAAAATCAAGGTTAAAAAACCAAAGATACATTCTTGTTTCAGAAAACTTGAGCATGAAAGATGTTCAATTTCAATTAGCACAACAGCTGGGTAAGAAAAAACCCTTTATTCCGTTAAAAATATGGATGCTTATTGCCTTAATCTTAGTTGAATCTATACTTAGCTTAATGAGAATTTCAAAAAGAAAATTAAGTTATAGTGTGGTTCACGATGCTTTAAAAGCTAAAAAGTACAATTCAAAAAAATCGATAAACGAATTAGGCGTGGACTACACGCCAGTTAATGAAACCTTGAAAAGAGTTGCTAAGCACTATTTGTCCTTTTCCTCGTAGAAGTCAGTTTTTAAAAGCTTTTTTTTGATTTTTTGGGTATCTGTAGTATCTCTTTTTTTCTCCAATTCAATTCTTTTGATGCTATCTGTCACTTTTCTTATGGAGTCATAAAAGTCTCTTTTCTGGTCAATATTTTCACCTACTCTTTTGTAAATACTTAAATTTTCATCATATTTTTCATTGTAATAGGCTATGTTTTTTGACAGCACCGTGCTATCAATTTCATACTTAGCAATTAGGTATTTATTTAAATCTTTATCAAATTCTCTTAGATGGAAGTCATTAATGCTGTAAGCGGCATCGTAAATTACCATGTCTGTAATTATTTTAACCATGGTATCTTCATCTAATAAAGGCTTTGGTTTTTCTGCAAATTCTAACTCTTGGCAAGAAATTATTGCAATTACTACAAAAAACAAGCTAACAAACTGCTTCATATTAAGAACGGTTAAACATCAAACGCTCTCCGCGGTATAATTTTGAAAGTTTGGTGAATTTAAAATTATTGTAGAGTAAATTACCGTTTACAAAGGTGTGTGTAATTCTAGACTTAAAGGTAGTTCCTTCAAAAGGTGACCAACCGCATTTGTAAAGTATGTTTTCTTTATTTACACCCCAAGGAGAATTTAAATCAACCAAGACTAAGTCGGCCTTGTATCCTTCTCTTATAAAACCTCTATCTTTTACATCAAAGAGTATGGCAGGATTATGACATGCTTTTTCTACAATTTTTTCTAAACTTAATTTTCCTTGATGATAAAACTCTAATAAAGCCGGTAGCGCATGTTGAACCAGCGGGCCACCGCTTGGTGCTTTTAAATACGAATTATTTTTTTCTTCTAGTGTATGTGGTGCGTGGTCTGTTGCTAAAACATCTAAAGTATCATTGTTAAGCGCTTTAAGCAAGGCTTTTTGGTCTTTTGAAGTTTTCACCGCTGGATTCCACTTAATGTGTGTTCCTTTGGTTGAATAGTCACCATCATTGAACCATAAATGATGAATGCAAACTTCTGCTGTGATTTTTTTATCCTTTAGAGGTTTTTTATTGGAAAACAACTTCAATTCTTTAGCAGTAGAAAGGTGAAACACATGAAGTCTTGCTCCGGTTTCTTGGGCCAATTGAATTGCTTTTGAAGAAGACAAATAACAAGCCTCTTCACTTCTTATAATAGGGTGTTTTTCAATGGGTATATCTTCACCATATTCTTCTATATGTTCCTGTGTGTTTTTCTTAATGGTAGTTTCATCCTCACAATGTGCAGAGATAACTACTGGAGAATTTTTGAATATTTTTTTTAGCACCTCAGCATCATCAACTAGCATATTTCCTGTGGAAGAACCTAAAAATAATTTTAATCCAGCTACTTCTTTAGGATTAATTTTTTTGATTTCTTCTAAATTGTCATTGGTTCCACCAAGCATAAATGAATAATTTGCCATAGAGTCATTTTTGGCAATACTCATTTTTTCTTCTAATTTTTCTATAGTTGTTGTTTGCGGATTGGTATTGGGCATTTCTATAAAAGAAGTGATTCCGCCAGCTACAGCGGCTTTTGCTCCAGTTGCAATAGTTTCTTTGTGAGTTAACCCAGGCTCTCTAAAATGCACTTGATCATCAATCAGTCCAGGAAGCAGGTATTTTCCTTCAGCATCAATTACCTGAACATCATTAGATTTCATACTTATGGACTCAGAAACTTCAGCAATAATTCCATGTTCTATGTATAAATCACCTTCAAAGATGTTATTTTCATTTACAATCTTAGCATTTTTGATGAGCGTCTTCATATATCAAATTTTGAATGCAAATTTAGTGAATCACATTTTTAAAACCATTAATTGAGGTTTAAACTTATTGTATTTTTCCAAAAATACTTTTTACCTTTAGTTTTAACACACCAAAAATAGCCTCCCAAATAATACTCCCATTCATTTTGGATTTACCTTTTCTTCGATCTGTAAAAATAACCGGAATCTCTACCACATTAAATCCCAGCTTATAGGCCTTAAATTTCATTTCAATTTGAAAAGCATATCCTATAAATTTAACCTTGTCTAAATTAATTTTTTGGAGTACTTCCTTCCTAAAACCAACAAAACCAGCAGTAGCATCATTAATAGGTAAACCAGTAATAAATTTAACATATTTTGAAGCAAACCAAGACATTAAGATACGCTTCATAGGCCAATTAACTACATTCACCCCTTTTACATATCTAGAACCAATAGCTACTTGACCTTCTTCACCTTTCAAAACATTTAAAAGCAAGCTTAAATCGTCTGGAGAATGAGAAAAATCAGCATCCATTTCAAAAATAAAATCGTACCCATTAGCCAAAGCCCACTTAAAACCATCTATATACGCGGTACCTAATCCCTTTTTTTTCTCCCGCTGAAGTAAAAAAAGTTGATCTGTAAAAACTTTATTCATCAAGGTTTGAACTACTGAAGATGTACCATCAGGAGAATGATCATCTACAACAAGAATGTGAAACTTTTCTGGCAAATGAAGAACTGCTTCAATAATAGCCTGAATGTTTTCAATTTCATTGTAAGTAGGAATGATAACGAGTTGCTTAGACATTTAAAAAATTTGCACAAAAGTAAGTAAATAGAATACAAAAAATAAAACAAGAGAATCAATTCTTTAGAAACAGGCTTTATTTTAACCATTATTTACTGAAAATAAATTTTAAAATCTGAATGCTTCAAAAATTAAAACTTTAAAGTACTTTTGAAATTTGAAATTTAAAATTCAGTATTTTGATTGAAATACCTTATAAATTTGTTTTAGATTTAATCAACGTGGCTACGTTGGTTATTTTAATGGTAATCAAAATTAACTACACACAACAATTTAAAAATTTCACACAATTATTCTGGAATGACGATTTTATCCATTTAGATATAAAAGAACAAAAAAAAATGCTCCTTTTTAAAGGTATATTACTTATTCTAACTTCTGTTCATTTTGCGTTTTTTGTAAGTTCTTTATTGTTTACGTTAAAATTAAATTGGTTGGAAGCGTATTGGACAAATGTTTACCTCTATGCATCTGTTTTTTTCCTATTTATATTAGTTAAAAGTATAATCATACACTTTCTTGGTTATGTGTTTCAGCTAGAGAATCACTCCAAATACCTGGTCAAATTCAAGTTTAATAAGTCTATTTATTGG
The DNA here is from genome assembly GCA_022565635.1 of Flavobacteriaceae bacterium. Lineage (GTDB taxonomy): Bacteria > Bacteroidota > Bacteroidia > Flavobacteriales > Flavobacteriaceae > Psychroflexus. The sequence goes on from JAIUMH010000070.1 coordinate 9,809, forward strand.
TTTTTTATATTTTTTATAGGTCAATTATTGATACATTATAGTCCCTTTGAAATCATTCATGTTGCTTTGTTGATAGCTGTTTTAGGAGGGCTTTATTTGCTAGTAAGTGCAATTAGATTTCAGTTAAGATTTCAAAATGAAATAATTAGACATTGGTATTATTTTATTTTGTATCTTTGCACCCTCGAAATAGCCCCTTATATTTTATTATATAAAGTTGTTTCAGATAGCTTAAATTGATAGAAAAATAATATTTATGAAAGTGAAAACTATCCTTATTTCTCAACCCGAACCTAAAGTTGAAAATTCACCTTATTCAGAGCTTCAAGACAAGCTTAAGGTAAAGATAGACTTTATTCCTTTTATTCATGTAGAAGGAGTTGACACCAAAGAAGTTAGGCAACAAAAAATTCATTTAGAAGAGTTTTCTGCAATTATTTTTACAAGCAGAAATGCCATTGATAACTTTTTTAGAATTGCTGAAGAGATGAGGTATGAAGTACCAGATACTTTGAAATATTTTTGCCAAAGTGAAGCGGTTGCTTATTACTTACAGAAATATGTGGTGTATAGAAAACGTAAAATTTACGTTGGTAAAAGAACTTTTGATGAGTTGATGCAAATTATAAAAAAGCACAAAGAAGAAACGTATTTATTACCCTCTTCTGATGCTTTGAAGCCGGCTGTACCAAAATCTTTAGACAAAGCCAAAATAAAATGGAAGAGAGCTATTTTTTACAAAACTGTTGTTAGTGATTTATCTCATTTAGAAAAAGTTTTTTACGATGTTCTTGTCTTTTTTAGCCCAAGTGGAATTAAATCTCTTTACGAAAACTTTCCAGACTTTCAGCAGAAAGATACAAAGATTGCTGTTTTTGGTAACTCAACCATAAAGGCAGCTAAAGAAAAAGGATTAAAAATAAATATCAAAGCTCCAACCCCAGAAACTCCTTCTATGACTATGGCTCTAGAAAAGTTTATAAAGGGAAGCGAGAATAAGTAATGCCTGATTAAGGCTGAAAATCAAAATTAAAATTAAGCTCATTGGATGTTTTCAGTGAGCTTATTTTTTTGCCTACATTGCTATCTAAATCATTAAAATTTGGTATTGGCAAATTCATATTTTTACAAGCTTGAGTGTAAAAAACACGCCGAGTAGGATAATTTGGATAAACACCATGAAAAACCCCCGATTTTTTAGATTGAAGAAGACTTTTTGATAAAGCTACTGCATCTTCTCTTCTAATCATGTTTACTGGTGCTTGTAGATTGCCTACATTATTTCTTCCGCTCAAATAATTGGCAGGATGCCTCTCTCCTCCTACTAAGCCTCCTAAACGCAATAGTTGTACTGTTGGCAAATGAAGGTTTAAAATTAAATTTTCTGCATCAATAAGTTGTTTTGCTCTTTCTGAAGTAGCATTTGGCTTACTCTCTTCTGTATAAACAGGAATATCTTTTGCATCTAAAAATACACCTGTTGAACTTACAAAAACCAAATGCTGAATGCTAGCATGAGCAAGCAAATCTAAAAATCTGCTTAGTTTTTGCACATAATTGGTAGTACTGCTTTTTCTAAGACCTGGCGGGATGTTTATAAACAAATGGGTGGTTTTTTGTAACTGCTCAACAATACTTCCCTTCAACTCATTCTCTTTGAGTTCAAAATAAGAGACATCAAAGCCTTCATTGGTAAGTCTCATCAACTTTTCTGTTGAAGTAGTTGTTCCCCAAGTCGGTAGATTTTCTGCCTTCAAAGCTTTACAAAGTTCTAGTCCTAACCACCCCAAACCAATTATTCCATACCTATTCATTCAACTTATCATTTTTAATCAACTTCACAAACAAAGTGTTCAATTTTCATCTAAATCAACGGTATAATTAATAAAGATTGCATCTGTGGTAACAAAAGGCATTGCAATTTCATTTCTTGGCCTTTGCCTCAAATTTAAACGCTCATCTTCATATAAATTAAACCTGGTTTCTTGCACTTTTAAAACTACCTCTGTGTTGCTCTTTGTTACTAACTCTATTTCAATTGGCTCTTGATGCACAACGTAATAACGCATTAAGTATTCTGTATTAAATTTATCTTTTTTAATGGCTTTTCCATTCACAAATAATTGTATGATATCATTGTAATTAGGTGACATCAATTGGATTCTACTGGTCTTTTCATGCGGTTTCAAATAAAATTTGTTTGTTCCTAAATGAGTAACTTCTGAAAGTTCAAAAGAAAAAAAAGGAGCTTGATTTTGTTGTTTATTTTGAACTCTATTTTTTGTATTAGCTTTAGTCTCCTGTTGATTCTTTTTATCAAAGAAAGGACTTAACCAAGGAGTCAAAAATGCATTGTAAGAAACCCATTGTGCATTCTTGGTATCTAGATTTATAGAATAATTTAAACTTGAAAAATAAGGTGTATTTGTGTTTCCTCCTTTATTTACAAATCCATTACCCCAATAAAAAAGAGCAACGCAAAAAGCAAAATACCCAAATGATTTTTTAAATGGATAAAAACCAATAACCGGAAGTAATGAAGCAAACATAAGAGCTGTTAAAACCGCTACTAAATACATGGCTTCAAGGCCCAAACCAATAACAAGATTTTGCAACAAGGGCACCATAACCATAAACATTGGTAACGAAAAAACAAGCTTTAAAATACTTTTTTGTGTTTGATTAAAATAGAGCAAAAAATGCGCTATAAGCAACAATCCAAAAGGTAAGCTTACATATGCTAAACCAGGAAAAAACACTAATGATAATAGTAAAATGAATAACCAAATTATGTAGGCTGGAAAACTTGCATATAGATTGCTGTATTTATTTGATGGAGTCCTATAAAAGAGAAAACCTAAACCAATAACAAATGAAAAACAAAATGCTATGTACACATGTGCATGGTGAGTAAAGCCATGTATATAATCATGATAATGAGGAATAATTTGTTTAGTAAAATACCAAATGAAAAAGATGGACAGACCGGAAACAATTAAAAACAGAATTAACCTTAAGCTAGATAAAAGTAAAAGTTTGGCGGTAATCATGTTTTTCTTTACTCCATAATAGGCAAAAGCAACACATAACAAAAAACTAAAAATAACTACAATTAAAGCTGTTGTTAAACTAAAACTCAACATCCCAAGTATTGGAAAATTAAAATACAGTAAGTCTTTCTCTCCTTGCATTTGCTTAAGGTCAACTTGAGCAAAATGGTAGATGCTTTCATTTAAATAATAAGCCTGATGAAGCAAAGATTTGGGGTCAAGGTTTTGAAAATTATCTAAACTTGTATGGTAGTTTTGATGGTCATCTATAAATGCAAAAAACAATCCAGGAACATCTAAGTTTTCTCGAAAAACAGTTGAATCTGTGTCGTTAGGAAGCATTTTATAAACGCTATACATTAATGAATTAGCTACAGGAAAACTTGGATTAGAATGAATAAATTCTTGAATTATATTTTGATTACCGTGATTGGTTTCTATAATCATATTGCTTGGACCAGACGTGCCTCTGGCTTCAAAATTGATGGTAAAATCAACTTTTTTGGCCCAAGGATGCTCATCAACAAACAACTGAGCTCCAAGCAAACCAATTTCTTCAGCATCCGAAAACAAAAATACAAGATCATTCTCTGGTTGAAAATCTTTTTCTTTTAAAGCTCTAATTGTTTCAAGAATTACAGCCACTCCTACTAAATTATCTGAAGCCCCATGAGAATGAATCATGGCTGAATCATAATGAGCCATAATTAACAAGGTAGATTGATCAGGATTCTTCCCTTCTATTTTAGCAACAATATTTTGAGCTAAAGTTAAATTACCTCGTTTATTTGAAACAAAAGCCGATTGCGTATGATTTTCTATACCTAATTCAGACAAATAATTTTGAATAGTATATTTAGCTTGATTGTGAAAACTACTTCCTACATACCTGGGTTCTTTACTTAGACTCTCTACCCAATCTAAGGCTTTTTCCATCTCAAAACCGTAGCTATCTCTAAGTTTTTCATCTTCCTTTGGAAGTTGATAAGAAATTGAAAACCAAGCGGCCCACGCTAATAAAATAAGTGAAACAAGTGAGCTAAAAGTCGATTTCATAAGTTGTTTTTGAATAGAATATCTTCAAGCACTAAATTACTAATAAATAATCAGTTTTAAAGAGGTAATTAAAAGTAGTTTACAAACATGAGTATAAAAATAGAGTCTTTTTTTCTTATCCTAGGACATAAAGCTGTTTTAAAATAAGTCACTAGCATCCGAAAGTCGAATTTTTAAAAGCCCTCAGAATCCTCTATTTTTG
>JAIUMH010000071.1 GCA_022565635.1 Flavobacteriaceae bacterium
AATTATAGAGTGAAATTAAAAAATAAAGCTGCCTCAAGTAGAGATGAATTTGAAAACCGAGTTAAAAACATTAATTAACTTAATACATTAAACTACTTTTTTATTTTTATTTGAGCTTCAAAAAAGTATACCTTATTCAACTTATAGTCTAACTTAATTGACAAAAAAACCATAGGAAGATGCAGAATAAGCTTATACTGGTGGTTAAAAATATAATTTTAATCTACTTTAAGCCTATTTCTTAAAAAATTTAAAACATTTAATATCAGATACTTATAATTATTTCAAGCCTAATTAAATCTACTTTTTCACTACACTCAATTGTTTGAGTGATTTAAATGCAATTAATTTGTTTTGTAGAATAATTAGTTGATTTGAATTAAAATAAACGTAAATGGCAAATTTTTCACATTCGTATTGTTTCTTTTATTTGATATTTTTTATCGGTATAATTTCCACTCATGCTCAAGATAAAACAATTTCTGGTGTAGTGACCGATACTGATGGTCTACCCATACCTGGTGTTGAAGTTATTCACGTTCAAACTAACGAAGGTACATTAACTGATTTTAATGGTCTCTTTACAATTACAGACAATTTTACCGATGAATCTACTTTAAAGTTTTCATATGTAGGGCTTTCTAATAAAGAGGTCAAAATAGATAATCAAGATGAGGTAAATGTAACTATGGAGGAAAGCTTTGAAGCCCTTGAAGATGTTATAGTTTTAGGGTATGGTTCACAATTGAGAAAAAATGTAACCGGATCGGTTTCCACTATTGATGGAGAATCCTTTGAATCAAGACCAAACAACCGTGTAGAGTCTTTAATGCAAGGCCAAGCGGCAGGTGTACAGGTGCTCTCAGGTTCAGGGAAACCTTCTGCAGGAATAAACATTCGTATTCGCGGCACAAATTCAATTAATGCGGGTAGTGAGCCCCTTTACGTTGTTGATGGTGTTCCTACCACAGACACTCGATCTATAAATCCTACTGATATAGAGTCAATTACAACCCTTAAAGATGCTTCTTCGGCTGCAATTTATGGAGCTCAGGGAGCCAATGGGGTAGTCTTGATTACTACTAAAAGCGGAACTACTGCTAAGCCAAAAGTCACCTTTGACGCTTACACTGGTGTTTCCCAAGTATGGAGAACCTTGGGTGTACTTAATGGTGAACAATACCGAGATTTAATGACAGAAATGGGACTTAACACTAATTGGGACAACTTCAACGAGCGAACTGACTGGCAAAATAAAGTCTTTGAAAATGGTCTATCTCAAAATTATCAAGCTTCTGTTTCAGGTAAAACAGAAACCAATAATTATTATGTATCTGCTGGTTACACCTCACAAGATGGGGCAGTAAGAAGTGCTTCTCTAGAAAGGTCTAACTTTAAAATTAATTTTGATCAAAACATTAATGACCACATCAAGGTAGGAACAAGAATTGCTTATACACAATATACCGATGTTGATGTAAATGACAATAATAATGTAAATGCTGGTGGTGTCTTATTAGGAGCGTTAACTACTCCTTCTATTATAGGAACTTTTAATCCTAATGGGAGTTTTACCAGTAATCCATTTCAAAACTGGGAAAACCCTTTGGCTAGTACAGATGGTCTAGAAAGAGAGTTTAATAGCACACGTTTTTTAGGAAATGTTTACCTTGAAGCAAAACTAGCCAAAAACTTAAATTACAGAATTAATTATGGTATTGATGAAAACCGTGGTGTTTTTGATTCTTTCTTAGACCCTTTTAGAACCGCTTTCGGAAATTCAATTGGAGGGCAATCTATATATAACACAAACAAAACTTCATACTATATATTTGAAAATACAATAACTTATGATACTAATATAAACAATCACCTTATCGAGGCTTTAGTAGGTACAGTAGGTCAAAAATTTAGATTTGAAAATAGCAGTATTGAAACTAGAAACTTTTCCAGTGGTTCTGTTTCAACACCCAATGCCGGATCTGTCCTTTTTAACGCAACTGCTGATAAATCAGAACGTTCAAATGCTTCATTTATAAGTAGAGTTAATTACAGCTATAAAGACACTTATTTGTTTACAGCAAATTTTAGAGCAGATGGGTCTAGTGCTTTTGGTCCAGACAATAGATGGGGTTACTTTCCTTCATTTTCATCGGGGTGGAGGATTTCTAATGAAGACTTTTTTGAAGATGTAAGTTTTGTCAACGATTTGAAATTAAGAGCAGGGTGGGGTATTGTAGGAAATGACCAAATTGATAACTTTGCTTACTTAGGTAGAGTTGGCGCTGGAGCTAACTATCCATTTGGTGGAGTTGGTCAACCAGGTACTTTTCCTGCTTCAATTGAAAACTTAACCCTTAGGTGGGAAGAATCTGAGCAAACCAATGTAGGAATTGATTTTGAATTATTTGAAGGTAGAGTTGGTGTTGTGATTGATGCCTACCGTAAAGATACACGTAACTTGTTATTAAATGCACCAATACCTACTTCAACAGGTTTTGATAGCGCAATCAGAAATGTAGGTGACTTGAGAAATCAGGGTATTGAATTTTCATTCAATACAGTAAATGTTAGCAGAGAAAACTTTATATGGAATTCAGGATTCAATATTTCATTCAACAGAAATGAAGTCATAAATATTGTAGGTCAAGAAATACTTCAGGCCGAAATTGCTGGAGGAAGAGGTGAAGCTAGTATAGTTAGAGAAGGGGCTCCCTTAGGAAGCATTTATGGGTATGTATTTGGAGGAGTTGATCCAGCCTCAGGAAACGCATTTTATATTGATAGTGATGGAGAATCAACATTTAGCCCTAGTGCAGATGATAGACGAATTATAGGTGATGCTAACCCCAATTTCTTTTTTGGTTTTACCAATAATTTTACATACAAAAATTTTGATTTATTTGTTTTTATTCAAGGAAGCCAAGGAAATGATTTGCTCAATGCAACTCGCATAGAAACAGAAGGGATGATTGACCCTAAAAACCAGTCTATTGCAGTCTTAAACCGATGGAGAAATCCAGGCGATGTGACAAACATTCCTAGAGCTAGCTTTGGTAATATTGAAAACTCACGGGTATCTACAAGATTTGTTGAAGACGCCTCTTACATCAGGTTCAAGACTATTACTTTAAGTTACAACATTCCTGAAAAACTGTTGACTTTTTTAAACCTAAATCATTTAAGAGTATATGTTACTGGAGAAAATATATTTACAATAACAAATTATACAGGTTTTGACCCAGAAGTTAATGCCTTTGGAGGTAGCAATACAGTGCAGGGAATAGACTTTGGAACCTATCCTCAAACTAGAAATTTACTATTTGGTGTTTCAGCCTCTTTTTAAATAATAATAATATGAAAAAGTGTATAATTTTACTTAACTTAATAACAACTTTTGGATTTGTAAGTTGTAATGATTTTATTGACGTTACCCCAATTTCTGAAGAAACAACAGCCAATGCGTATAATACAGCTGGTCAGATAGAAGCGGCTTTAACGGGCACTTATGAATCTTTTCATTCAGCTGAATATTACGTCTGGGATTTTATTCTTTTTCAAGATGTAAGAACCGATAATTGTTATGCAGGGGGTGATAATCCTGAAATTTTTCAAATAAACAACTATGAAATTGAAACTACGCATTCAAGAATTTTTACCCACTGGTCTAATATTTACAATGCTATAGCAAAGGCTAACTTAGTTTTAGACCGAGTTGATTTAGTTAATGATCCTGTGCTTACCGAAGAACGAAGGCTAGAAATTACTGGTGAAGCCCATTTTTTAAGAGCCTACCACTACTTTACTTTAGTAAAAATGTTTGGTGGTGTTCCCCTAATTACTAGTCCTGTAACTTCTGCTGAAGGCGAAAATGTTGAAGTGGCAAGAGCTTCTGTTGAGGATGTTTATGAACAAATAATTGAAGACTTAGAAATAGCCGTGGCCTTGCTTCCAGACACCTATGGTAGCAACGCTAGCATAAACAAAGGAAGAGCAACTTCAGGCGCCGCTCACGCATTGGCCGCCAAAGTACATGCGCAAAAACCCTCCCCTAATTATATGTTAGTGCTTGAACACATTCAAGAACTTGAGGGAAGTTCTGCCAACTATCAATTAATCGATTTTGCTCAGCTCTTTGATGGCAATAACTACAACAATGCAGAATCAATTCTTGAAGTTCAATACCTAGGACAGGATTTTGGGAATTATGGCCCACAATTGTTGCTTCCTCCATCTATTTCTGGTGATGCCTGGCGAAAATTTGCCACCCCATCGGTAGATTTGGTGAACGCCTTTGATGAAGAAAATGATGAGGTTAGAAAAAATGCATCAATTATTTTTGAAGCGGTACAATGGAATGATGAATTCTGGGGAAATTCCTCGGGAAGTACAATCCCATTTAGCTACAAATGGAAAAATGCAAACGGATTTGCTAGTGCAGACAACACCTATTTGTTGAGGTATGGCGATTTAGTCCTTCTTAAAGCAGAAGCGCTAAATGAGTTAGGTGAACTCAATCAAGCTGTAACAGAAGTAAACAAAATTAGAAATAGAGCACAACTTCCAGACCTTACCAATGAGCAAAGTAATTCGCAAGAAGTGTTAAGGCAATCTATCCTGAAAGAAAGAAGACTAGAGCTGTTTCAAGAAGGACATCGATGGGATGATTTAGTCCGTAACGGAGAATTGATAAATACCATGAACAACCTTGAAGAAATTGACCTTAGAACAGGAAATCCCGTGCAATATAACGTTACCCCAGCAAATCTACTGCTTCCAATTCCTCAACAGGAATTAGACAGGAATCCAGCATTAATACAAAATCCATTATAAAATTTGGCTATGAAAACACACACAAATATATTTTTAAAAATCTTGATCATTTCACTTGCTTTGATGGCTTGTTCAGATGACAACCTGCAACCTGAAGGTCAATGGGAGCTTATAGAAGCAAGCATAATTTATCCTGAACCTGATGAAACTATTGTCTTAAATCAAAACAACCCCAATGAAACCGTTTCCTTTCAGTGGGCAGAAGCAATTTCTACAGAGAATTTTTCGGTAACTTATAGTATTGTTATTGATTCATTAGACGCAATTGATTTATCAAATCCTTTGCTAGAAATAGAATCAGCTAATAATGGGAAAGATTTGAATGCAGAGGTTACCCACCAACAATTGGACGAGGCTTTAGCCATTGGGGGTTATCCTGCCAATGAAACAGCAGAAGTTACTTTTGCCGTAAAAGCTACTAGCTTAAGTAAAGAAAGTTTTGCAACGCAATCCCTAAATCTCGTTCGCTTTGAAACGGAAACACTGCCAACTACACTTTTTCTATCCGGTACGGCAACTGAAAATGAAGACAACCTAGAAGAAGCCATTGCCTTAAGGCGATTAAATAATTCATCGGGAGAACCTTCTGCTGTATTTGAGGTGTATTCAAGTTTAAATGCTGACGGAAATTTTAAATTTTACAGCAACGCTTCTGAACAATCCTTGCAGTATGGAGGTGATAATGGCCAACTTGAACTTGCTGGAGAGCCTATTCAGGTAGATGAAAGCGGAGAATATAGAATTCAGGTTGACTTAGAAAATGAATCCTATAGCTTATTAAAGATAGAGGATTGGAGCCTTATTGGAGATCCCGTTGCTGGCGGTTGGGAAGAAGGGGGTGAGCCTTTAGAATACCAAGGAGAAGGTGTCTGGAGCGCTTCCATTAACCTCATAGAAACTGGGGGTTTTGCTTTTAGAGCCAATCAAAATTGGGACTTGCTAATGAAAAGAGTGGTAGGAACCCAACTAAATGTGGTTATGGAGTCTCAAGCTGAAAGTCAAGGACTTACTGTTGAAGATATCCCTTCAAGTGTATTGGGTAATTACATAATTACACTTAACTTATCTGCCAATGGATACAACTACTTAATTGAAGCAGATGATACAGATCCAGACCCACTGGAAACACCAGATGAACTTTATTTGTTAGCTAACGATGAGGTAGTTTATGAATTTGTTCTAGAAAATGACCAATTCCTATCGAACGAGTTTTTACCCCTGCAAGCCAACACCAATTATTCCTTAAACTCTCAAGCAGATGGTAGCGGTACTAATTATTCTGTTTTAGGTAGCCTGATTGGTCAATCTACTTCACCTAACGAAGACCAAGTGTCGGATAACGCCGTCTTGGTTGAAAGCGAAGAGGAGTTTTCGGTAGATGCTGATCGTGCTCTGCTTTTAAATTTCGATTTTAACAACGCACAACTCAATTGGACATATTATAACTTTAAATTATTTCACTGGTCTGAATGGGAAGCTAGAGATGAGTTTGTGATGACTTATGTGCATCCCTATCAATATGAAATCACGGTTGATTTAGAGGCAGGCTATAATTCCAAATTCATTAGCCCATGGGATTTTGAGATGGGATCTGATGCGCCTAATTCCCTTGAAGGTAACCTCATTAATGGAGGAGGTGAAGACATAAACAATATTGATGATAGTGGTACTTACACGGTGACAATTAACTTAGACCCAGACTTTCAGACAGGAACTTATATTTTTGAATTCAATTAATAATAAAATAAAAACAATGAAAATGATCTCTTATAAAGCTTTTTTAACCTTGATACTTTCGGTAAGTTTCTTTGTGATTAACTCTTGTAGTTCAGATGACGAAGTATTTGACCCACCAACTACCGATGATCCTATTGATGGTGAAACCGAAGTAGAATTTTATTTAACTACACCCAATGAAGGCAATCTAGTGAGTTTACAAGAAAGCGGAGTTAGCTCAAGACAAGAAAATGAAGCATTTACAATCAATGTGGATGAAAGTGAAACTTACCAAAGCATGGATGGTTTTGGATATACACTAACTGGAGGAAGTGCATTACACATCAACAATATGTCTTTTTCAGCTAGAAATGAATTGTTAAACGATCTGTTTGGACCAGATGGCGTTCACTCAAGTTACCTAAGAGTGAGTATAGGAGCTTCAGATTTAGACGAAGCACCTTTTTCCTACAACGATTTACCAACTGGGCAGACCGACCCCAACTTAGAAAATTTTTCCATTGATCCAGATCGCACTAACTTAATTCCAGTATTACAAGAGATTATTGCCATTAATCCAGACATCAAAATCATGGGCTCTCCATGGTCACCTCCTGTTTGGATGAAAGACAATGGCAGTACCGTTGGAGGAGAGCTTCTACCAGAATACTATGGGGTTTATGCAGATTATTTTGTAAAATACATACAAGCCATGCAAGAAGAAGGCATCTCAATTGATGCCGTTACCGTCCAAAACGAACCAGAAAACCCGTTCAACAACCCTAGCTTATTTATGACCGCTGAGCAACAAACTGAATTTATTGCTAATCACCTTGGCCCAGCTTTTGAAAATGCAAACATCAGTACTAAAATAATCATTTTTGACCACAATCCAGACAACATTAATTACCCACTTACGGTACTTAATAACGATGTAGCAAATGCTTATGTAGATGGTTCTGCTTTTCACTTGTATGCCGGTCAAATTAATAGCTTAAGTGCCGTACACAATGCACATCCAGATAAAAATATCTATTTTTCTGAACAGTGGATAGAAGCCCCAGGTGATTTCCCTTCAGACATGAGATGGCACATGAGAGAATTGATAATAGGAGCAACAAGGAATTGGAGTAGAACTGTTTTAGAATGGAATCTTGCCGCCGACCCTGAAAACAGACCACATACCGATGGTGGTTGTACACAATGCTTAGGTGCAGTAACTATTGCTGGAAATGAAGTGACTAAAAATTCGGCGTATTACATCATCAAACAAGCTTCCAAGTTTGTAAAACAAGGATCAGTTAGAATTGATTCAAACACCAGCCCTTCCATTCAAAACGTTGCTTTTAAAACACCTGATGATGATATTGTTGTTATTGTATTAAACGATACAGACCAACAACAAGATTTTAATATTAATGTACAATCTAATCCCATAACCACAAGGTTACCTGCAGGTTCAGCGGGTACTTATGTATGGCGCCAAAACTAAAAAACATGAAAAAATACAGCATTTATTCTTTTATTTTTATCGCATGTCTTTGCGTTTCTTGTGAAAATATTGAGCCACACAAAGAAAGTCCGGAGAAAAGACAAGTAGAAAAAACACCCTCTTCTGAAGAAGCTAACTTTTCAGTTGAAAAAGCACAGGTATATACCACTGAAATGAAGAGTGATAAGCGGCTTGATAAAGAAAAGGAAGTTTTAACTTTTAAAAACGCTGAACAACCTTTAGAAAACGAAGTCTCAGTTTTTGTGAATCCTTCTCAAACGTTTCAAGAATACATTGGCGTTGGAGGTGCCATCACAGATGCATCAGCAGATGTTTTTTCTAAACTCAGCGAAAAAAACCAAGAAGAGCTTCTGAATGCTTATTTCCACGAAGATGGAATCAACTACAATATCATAAGAACAAGCATCCACAGTGCCGATTTTGGCTTAGGAAGCTTCACTTATATTGAAGAAGGTGATGACGAGCTAGAAACTTTTTCTATTGAAAAAGATAAAGAAAAGAGAATACCGTTAATAAAAAAGGCTCAAGAAATGATTGGTGACGATATGCTGTTTTACGCGAGCCCGTGGAGTCCACCAGCTTTTATGAAGACTAATAACAATATGCTACAAGGCGGAAAACTTCTACCCGAATACTACCAAACATGGGCAGATTACTTTGTCAAGTTTATTGAAGCTTATGAAGCCGAAGACATTCCTGTTTGGGGCGTTACCATACAGAATGAACCCATGGCTGTTCAGCGCTGGGAATCCTGCATTTACACAGCAGAAGAAGAGCGTGATTTCTTGAAAAACAACTTAGGTCCAACTTTTGAAAAACACGGATTCGGCGATAAGAATATTGTGGTTTGGGACCATAATAGAGATTTGATTTCTCATCGAGCTAATGTGATTTTTGAGGATGAAGAAGCCATGAAATATGCTTGGGGGATTGGTTTCCACTGGTATGAAACTTGGACTGGCGGAGATCCAAAATACGATAATCTAAAAAACATAAAAGAGTCTTATCCAGATATAAATCTACTATTTACGGAAGGATGCCAAGAAGAATTTGACCCAGCTGAATATCAGCGTTGGAGCAATGCAGAACGCTATGGAAATTCAATGATTAACGATTTTAACAGCGGCACCGTTGGTTGGACTGATTGGAATATTTTACTCGATGAAAGAGGTGGGCCAAATCACGTAGAAAACTTTTGCTTTGCCCCTATTCATGCAGATACTAGAACAGATGAATTGATTTATACTCCATCTTATTATTATATTGGACATTTTTCTAAATTTATTAAATTAGGAGCCAAACGCGTGAGTACAACCACTAGTAGAACAACTATTGAGAGTACCACATTTCAAAATCCAGACGGAACTTTAGTTACTGTGGTGATGAACTCAACCAACGAACCAATTCAATATAACTTAATCGTTGGAAATGAAGAATTGAAATATCAAATTGCACCAAGAGCTATGCAAACTATAATATACTAGTAATGGTTTAAATAATTACTCATGAAATCACAACTTAAAAAAATATCTGGAGCTTTACTTTTTATGCTAATAGGCATAACGCATTTACATTGCCAGATTATTAATGATGGTGTCTATCAAATTTATTCTGAAACACATGATGCTACGTTAGAATCACCAATTGACGTTAATCAAGATGACTCAGAAGATGGGCAGATTAATAATTTATTTGGTTCTACTTTAGACGTAACAAACAATTTTCAATTATTTGAATTTATCCACCAAGGCAGTGACATTTACAAAATTAAAAATTTAGGTACAGATCAATTTGTTGGGATTAAAGACAATTGGTGTGGCGATAATGGAGAAGTGATTGCCAGGTTTTCAGAAACCGAAACCAATACAGAATTTTCAGTCTCGCAAGATCCAACATCAGGTCAGTTGATTATTCAAATTGCATTTACTGAATGTAATTTTGGGTCTGTGAACGACCCAGAAAGATCATTTGATTTGGGAAATCCTACAGGTAAGGTAAGAACCTTTGGAGATACTGGTAGCAATCAACAGTTTAGATTATTAAACACTTCACCTATTGTTAATGAGGGTATTTATCAAATTTATTCTGAGGTAAATGATGAAGCTATTGTTTCACCGGAAGATGTCAACCAGGACGATTCAATAGACCCTCAAATCAACAACCTTTTTACAGAAACCATTGACTTTTCTAACGATTTTCAACGTTTTGAGTTTAGCTATCAATATACCAACAACAAAGGAGATGTTTATAAGATTAAAAATTTAGGAACTAATTTATTTGTGGGCTTAAAAGATAATTTCTGTGGTGATTTTGGCGAAGTGATTGCCAGATTTAATGAATCTGATGAGACTTCAGAAGTTGTAGTTAGCTTAAATAGCTCAGGATATTATTTATTTCAAAAGAACAGCCCCGATCAGAGTTGCTCTTATTTCGATCTTTCAGGAGGTGCTTCTGGAGCAAAAATTAGAACATTTAACGCCACTGGAGATAACCAACAATTCAGGTTATTATCAGAATCTAGAAGTTTTGATAGTGGAATTTACAGAGTATTTTCAGAGGTAAATAATCAATTTTTAGAATCGCCAACAGAGGTTGATCAAGACGCTAGTGAAGATGGTCAAATTAATAATTTGTTTGCTTCAGATTTGAACTATTCAAATGATTTTCAGCAATTTGAGTTTTTGTATCAATTTTCTAATCAAAATGGGGATGTTTATACCATACGAAATTTAGGCACCAACCAATTGGTTGGACTTAAAGACAATTTTTGTGGAGATTTTGGTGAAGTGATTGCTGGTTTTAATGAGGGTGATGATGAAGCGCAAATTGTAGTTTCTCAAGAGCCTAATACCAGAAGATTTCTTTTTCAAAAAAATGATTCAAACAGCTGTTCTTACTTCGACTTAACCACAACCGGAAAAGTTAGAACTTTTAATGATACCGGAGACAATCAACAATTTATAATTATTCCTGATGAAACCTTTATTTTTGATGAATCTTGGTTGCCTTCAGAGCCAACAGCAACCGGCGGAGAAGATGTATTTATACTCAATGGAAACTACACAACTTTAACAAATGTAGCGTTCAATTCAATTTTTGTAACCAGTGATGCTAGTGTTGAAATAGGCCCTGAGAATGTACTTACATTAAGTGAAAATTTGACTAATAATGGAGAATTTACCTTCCAAAGCAATGCTTCTGGAACAGCCCAGTTGGAATCCTTTGAAGGGGTTATTATGGGCGAAATAACTACAGAACGATTCATTCCTGCGCAACGAGCTTTTCGATTTTTATCATCTCCAATTCATAACGTAAGTATTGAGGAGTCTTGGCAACAAGCATTTCATATTACGGGTTCTCAAGGAAATGTTGGTGAAACTAGTTTAGAAGGCTTTGATCAAACTATAACAGGCAACCCATCTATGTTTACATTTGATGCTATGGCACAAGAATGGAACGCCATACCCAACACCATTAATACTCAACTAGAAATTGGAAAAGCCTATCGCGCCTTGGTACGCGGGAGTAGAAATACAGTAAATTTAGCTGATAATGATTCCCCTACATCAGAAGTGAATTTATCCACAAAAGGGACTATGCAAACAGGCTCTTTTCCTTTACCAAATTTGGCCAATGAAGCGCTTCAGTTTAGCTTTGTAGGTAATCCCTATCAAGCTGTTGTAGACTTTAATTCAGTGAATAAGTCAGGAATAACTAACTTTATTTATGTCTGGGATGTCAATTTAGGTGAAAATGGTGCTTACGTAACCGTTGACTTAGACAATTCGTCTATCAACCCTGGAAGCTCAACTGTAACTAATTATATTGCTCCAGGACAAGCCTTTTTTGTACAAAATCTAGAAGCACCAGAACTTATTCAGCCCTCTATTACTTTTGAAGAAGAGCATAAAGCAACGCAAGCAGATCAAGCAGAAGTATTTAATACCTACTCTAATTTTTATATCAACTCCCGATTGTATAAGACCTCAGATTTTCTTTCAGGAAACCAAGAAAGTGATGCTCTTGGGCTTAGATTTAGCAACTCTTATACAACGCTAGGAAGCGATGAAGACGGATCTAAATTTAGCAACCCTGAAGAAAACTATGCTGTTGTTAATAACGGTCTACGCTCCATAGATAAACAGGATATCCCTCATGTGGGTCATGAAATACAATTGTATATTGCTAATTATAAGACTGAGAATTATAGCTTAACTTTTGATTTGGATAATCAACCGGAGGGATTAAGTGTATATCTGAACGATAATTACCTTGGAACTACTGTAGAGCTTGAAGCTGACTTTGTTTACGAATTTAATGTAGATGTTAATATAACTGAAAGCACATCGCATGACCGCTTCCTCCTAACTTTTGACGAACCATTAGCTGTAGAACATGAAGGTTTTGAATCTGATTTTACTCTATTTCCCAACCCAACAGAAACAGGGCTATTTACTATACAAACTTTTGGATTAAACCATCAAGAAATTGACCTACAAATATTTACTATGCTAGGAAAACAAGTTTTATCCCAAAAAACTCAAATTGAAAGTAATGGAGCTATACATGTTGATGCCTCAACTCTTTCAACAGGAATGTATTTGGTTGAATTACAACAAGGAGAACAAAAATTTATAAGTAAACTAATTAAAAATTAATATTAATATTAATTAAAAACAGAAGATTATGAAATGTAATTACAAAAACAGATTATTTCAATTTTTATTTGTAGCTATTCTTGGCCTTAGCACCAATGCACAGGTAATTGAAGACGGAACGTATCAAATTTTCAATGCTGTACATCAAGAAGTGATGTCTGTTGAAACAGATAACCCTTTTGATGCACAAATGGAAGAATTGGACGAAGAAAGTGATTTTCAATTATGGACTTTTACACACCAAGGAGACGATGTGTATATCATTGAAAATAATGGCACTAACACCACACTTGGAATTAACGATGGCTGGTGTGGTAATTTTGGTGATGTTCGGGTAGGCTACACGCCAACTGACTCAAATGTCGAGTTTAGAATTGTTGAAGCAGAAGAAGAAGATACTTATGTAATTCAGATTGCATTTACAGAATGTAATTTTGGATCAGAAAATGATCCTATCAAAGCTTTTGATATTCAAGATGGTAACTCTGGAGCAAAAATTCAAACTTTTGAAGTTAATCCCTCTAACCCTAATCAACAGTTTCAAATTTTAGAACCAGGTACTTTTAGTAATAATTCATTTACACAGGATCCAGAATTTTTGATGTTTTTCACAAAGGAAACTAGAATACTAAATCTGAATTCTAATGAAATTATTGAGACGGTTGAAGTGTTTGATTTAAACGGAAGAAAAATCAAATCAAATGCAAAGGTTCAAAACCAGCAAGCTAAAATTGACTTTAGCGCTCAAAAAGATGGAATTTATTTTGTCAAGTATACAATCAATAAAAAAACATATACTGCAAAAACAGTTATCTATTAGATTTGAATTTAGCCCTGCTTCTCAAGTATCAAATAACTAGAAATTATTTTAAATCAAGTTTGTAGTGCTAATATACATTTAAACCCTAAAATAAAACTAATAAATCATAGCTGTGGCTATGCTTGATTTTTTTGCCTAATTCAATCAAAAATTAATTCAATTTATTTCAGTCTTATTTTAAAGTTTAATTGGTATTATTAAAAAGTCAGAACAAAATAATTAAGTTTTGTTCTGACTTTTCATTTTTCAAAGTTTATACATCAACAAGTTCTAATAATATAATCTTACTCCACAAACTTTTTGCTTGATCCCTTACTTTTCATTTTTTTAATATGACTTTCAATCAATAAGCCTTGCTTCTTAGATTCTCATTTGATTTTTAAATACAGTTCCCAATCATTAGATTTATAAGTGTACTTACGAGACTCGGCGTCTTTATGAAATGCTAACCTTTTTTTAAGTCCGTTGTAAATCCAACGTAAAAGCGGTTAATATTAATTGAATGTAAAATGTAAACGATATTTCCCATAATCAAATTTAGACAAACTTGAATGAATTGTATTTTGTGTA
>JAIUMH010000072.1 GCA_022565635.1 Flavobacteriaceae bacterium
GTGGAGTTTATATGCTAAAAGTGGATACAAAAAATGGAAGCGCAACTAAGAAGTTGGTGAAGGAGTAATTTTAATTAAAACAAATCCTAAGTTTTAAACTTTGTATAGCCTGAATAGCATGAGATTATATATAAATTTCTTAGAAAATTTTCTGGAATGACAGCTAGGGTTATTTATTCCTGTTTTTTAAACCAAAAGTCAAGACTTCATTGGGGTCACATGTTTATAGAAAAAACAGGAAGCATAAGACCAACGTCTCCCGAGGTTAAATATTTGAAATAAAAATCAAGACCAGCGACCCCAGCGGGGTCATATATTTATAGAAAAAAACAGCATCTACATAATCAACGACCCCGCCGTGGCGGGGTCACATATATTTTTTAAATTTCATTCTGAATACCACCTGTAAGCCAAGAGTTTCATCCAATATCAATATCCCCTCTCTCGATCAACTACATTTAGGAGATCTTTTTTTTCTTCTAAGCGCAAATAATTTTCAGCCAATTGTTTGGATGCTGTTTTGGGGTTGGTTAAACTAGCCGAATGCGGTGTGATCACTACTTTTGGATGTTCCCAAAAAAGATGGTCCTCAGGTAAAGGCTCTTCTTTAAAAACATCTAAAATAGCCCAGTTTAATTGCTTTTTCTCTAAAGCTTGAAGTAAATCAGCGTCCTCCACTAATTCGCCTCGAGCTACATTAATAAAACTACTACCTTTGGGCAACTGATTAAAAATTTCGTGATTTACAATTCCAATGGTAGCTTTTGTAATGGGAAGCAAACACACTAAAATTTCGGTTTGTGAGAGAAATTGATTGAGTTCTGAAGCCTCGTAAGTGGTGATGTGGTCTATTTCTTTTTTAGACCTTGACCATCCCAACACCTGAAATCCGTTTTGATGCAATAATTGAGCGGTAGCTTTTCCTAAAACTCCCATGCCTAAAATTCCTACTTTTGTTTCTTCAGGAGTTTTGTAGGTGCTTAATTTCCATTCTTTATTTTCCTGTTGGCGCAGGTATTGAAAAATATTTCGACTTACATTTAAACATTGCGTCAAAACAAAACTTGCCATATCTTTTTGAAGTTGGTCATCTACAATTCTAGTGACTTTAATCTCTTTAGAAATACTTTCATCTTTCAAAATATGATGTACACCAGCGCCTAAGCTTGCAATTACCTTTAGGTTCTTAAATTGACTAAAAACGCCCATTTCGTGTTTCCAACTAATGGCATATTCAACCATATCTGGGTTTTCAATTTCAGGATAAATTTCAATTTTTTGGTCGGGTAGGAGAGTGGTGAGGTGGTCTTTCCAACGTTCAGAAAAGCGATGTTGAATAAAAAGAGCTATAGACATATTTTATTTTTAAAGTTCGTATCTTACATTATACGCATATTTTACCAATTCACCTTTACCGTTAAGATTTAATTTACGCATCATATTTTTTCTATGCTTATCAATGGTAGATTCTGCAGAACCTCTAATTTCAGCAATTTCTTTGGTTGATTTTCCTTGGGCAATGAGTTCTAAAATTTTTCGTTCAGTTTTGGTAAGCTGAATAAAATTCATTTTTTTATTCTCACGTTGAACGGGTTTTAAAACAGCTTCAGAGAAAAACTCACCTCCTTGATGAACTTCATAAATGGCATTTTTAATAGTTGTAAGCGGTGAATTTTTCAATAGGTAAGCTTTTGCACCTGCTAACTTCATTTTTTCAATAGAGTTTTCATCGTCAAACATTGAAAAGGCAATCACTTTAATCTTAGGCCAAGATTTTTTTACTTTTTCCGCTACTTCATAACCATCCATTAAAGGCATTTTGATATCGGTAAGAACTACGTCAGGTTTTTTTAGTGGAATTAAATCAACTAAATCTTTTCCATTGTTAGCAGTAGCTACAACTTCTATATCTTCAACATTGTCTAAGATTAATTTTACCCCGTCTACAAGAGCTTGATGGTCATCTGCAATGGCTATTCTAATCATGATTATTGTATTGGAAGATCTAAAATTATGGTTGTTCCATTTCCTGGTGAGGAGTCAATTTCCATTTTACCATTTAAGTCTTTTACTTTTTCTTGTATGCTATCCAAACCTATTCCTTTATTGGGTTTAATTATAGAAGTATCAAATCCAATGCCATTATCTTCAATCATCAAATTGATGCAGTTATCATGGTTGGTAATACTAATGCTTGCTTCAGTTGCTTGAGCGTGTTTTATAATGTTGGTAGTTAACTCTTGTATAATTCTAAATAAATTAATTTCAAAATTATTGCTCAGACGCTCATCCATATCAAAATGCGTTACCTCAATGTTTAATTTTTCAGAATTGATGGCATCAATAAATTTTTCTACAGCAGGAATAAGTCCTTCGTTAGCCATGATTCCAGAATTCTGTACATGAGACATGCGTCTAATATCTTCATAAGTTTCTTCCAGTAGTTGCTCGGTTTTTCCTAAAGGAGTTTGTAAATTTTCATCATCTTCACATTTTTCCTTCAGGTGCTGAAAATTCATTCGCAAAGCAGTTAATCTAGCCCCCAGATTATCATGCAAATCACTGGCTATTTTTTTTCTCTCTTGTTCTTGGCCTTGAAGAACGCCATCTATTGTGGTTACTTTAATTTGGTTGAGTAAACCTTGGGTTTTCTGTTTGTTTACTTCTTCTTTTTGCTGAAAAATTAACTGTTTTTTCTTGTTATTGGTGTATAGAAGAAAGGAAATAAAAGAAAGTGCAACAAGTAATCCGCCCATTCCTAAAAGCAAGTTTCTGTTGCGTTCATTTTCTTGATTTAAAAGTAAGTTTTCTTTATCTTTTTTTTCAGCTTCAAATCTTGCTAAATTTACATTTTGTTTTTGAAAATTAATTTCGTCTCTAGCTTCAATATACCTAAGCATATAAAAATAAGCAGAATCTATAAGATTTAGCTCCTTATAATCATTGGCTAGGTTTTGATAAATACCTATATTCATTTCATTTTTATAGGTGGTGGTGGGAATACTATCTGCTATTTTTAGCAGACGAATAGATTCTCTATAGTCACCTCTAGCCCTTGCTAAGTTTGCTTTTAAGGTATAAATAGGTTTCTTTTTATACTGGTTATCAAATTCTTCATAAATTTTTAGTGCCTTATTATAATATTTTTCTGCAGAATCAACTATACCAAAGCTCTCTCCATAAATCATTCCGTAATAATTCAAAACTCTTGCTTGGTCTAATTTATTATCAGATTGTACACTTAATTCAAGTGCACGGTCAAAATAATCAATTATTTCAAACGGGTTTTCAGGATTAAAATTTTCAAATGCTAAATTAATTTCAGCACGTGATAATTGGCTATAATTTTTGAGTTTTTGAGCGGTGGAATAAAATTCTTCTAAGTAGGAGGAGTTTTCACCTTCAAAAAACGGTGAAGAAAGCAAGGTGAGGTAAATCTTCATATTCATTTCGTTAGCCTCATTTTCAAGCCCTAAATCACGGTAAAGTTGTTGCGCTTTATGCATGTAATCTACCGCTAAACTGTATTCTGAAGTTTGATCGTAAGCATCTGCCAAATAGTAAGAATAATAAGCTTTTTGTTCTTGATTTAGTTGTAAAGTATCAATTTCTAGTAAGCTTACAAAAGCAGAATCAATTTGATTGTTTTCTATATAAAATTTCCCTTGTAGTATTTTTTTGTCGGTTGCTGAAAGTTCTTCTGAATTTATCAGTTCACTTGCTTTGTCTAACTGTCTAAACCTTAAATGATTTTGAAATTCTTGATACTGAGCAAAACTTTCTGTCTGAAAAAAAAGAAGCAGGGTGAATGTGAGTAATAATTTTTTAATCATATCAAATTATGTCATTTAAGAATGATTAACAAATGTAGAAAAAAAACTATAAAAAAGTAAATTAATCGAACTTAATTGCCTTTACTGGACTGATTTTTGTCACAATAATTGAAGGGATAATCAAAAATAATAAGCAAAGTATGAGTGTGCCCAAATTAACAAATGCAATGTATGAATAATCTAAATATACGGGAACTTCTGTAACGTAGTAAGAGGTAGGATCTAGCTTGATTGGTTTTAAATACTTTTGAATCAACAAAATACCTAAACCAATTAAATTTCCAAAGAATATTCCCTTAATAATCAAATAGCCAGCATTGATTAAGAAAATTTTACGTATGGTCCAATTAGTGGCTCCAAGGGCTTTTAATATGCCTATCATGGGGGTTCTCTCTAAGATTAAGACAAGTAAAGCGGTAATCATGTTGATGCCGGCTACTAAAATCATTAAACTGATAATGATTGCTATATTCATATCAAACATGCTTAACCATTCAAAAATGTTTGGGTATTTTTGAAGTATGTTTTCTGTATCAAGTTCTGAGGGTACTTGTTGATATACTTGTTCGGTAACTTGCTGAATCTTGTTAAAATCTTTGACTAAAATTTCAAAATATCCAACTTCATTTTTCTGCCATTTATTAATTCGCTGGAGTTGTTTTAAATCGGCAATTAAAAAACTCTTGTCAAATTCTTCAAAACCAGAATTATAGATGCCTACTACATCAAAGACAATCATTCTTGGTTTTTCTGAGTTTTCGTCTTTCATATAATATACTACCACTTGGTCCTCCAACTGAAACTGTAAGCGATTGGCCAAGTATTCAGAAATCAAAATTTCCTTGCTGTATTTTACTTCTTTGTAATTGTTGGGTAATCTACCTTCAGTAAGATATTCTTCAAAATAACGCCACTCGTAATTTTTTTCTACTCCCTTTGTTATAATAGCTTCAAAGTCGGTTTCCGTCCTAATAATGCCAAATTTTGTAGCAACGGCTTGTATATGTTCAACTTCAGGATGATCAAAGTGAGGGTAAAAATCTTGTTCAATAGAAATGGGGTCTAGGCTAATTTGCGACTGATTACTGCTAAATTTAGATATAGTGATATCCCCATTAAAAGCGGTAATTTTTTCTCTTATTTTCTCTTGTAAGCCCATGCCGGTTGCAAATGCAATCAACATCATAGTAATACCTAAGCTTATAGCAATTATAGCAATTTTAATTATGGGCCCAGATACACTGTTTTTAGTATTCTTTTCCGATATTAGCCGTTGAGAAATAAAAAATTCGAAATTCACGTATTATGTTTTATTCAAGCTTCAAAAATACATTAATAATTTTAGTATTAACAAGCTTTTTCTGTTCAGCTTGCAAAAGTCAGGCACAAGAGCAAAAAATCACTTTAGGAATTGAGCGTACTGCTAACTATTTACCTTTACTTGAAGGAAAAAAAGTAGGGGTTGTTGGAAACCAAACTTCTGTGATTATCAACAATAATGAAGAGCAACATTTAGTTGATTTGCTTCTTGCTAATGAAATTGAAGTGATTCGGGCTTTTGCGCCAGAACATGGCTTTAGAGGTACTGCTGATGCAGGAGAACAAGTGGAGGATGGTAAAGATACTAAAACAGGAATACCCGTAGTGTCTTTGTATGGAGCCAATAAAAAGCCAACTTCAGAACAAATGAAAGATTTAGATTTTGTGGTGTTTGATATTCAAGATGTGGGCGCGCGATTTTATACCTACGTTTCTACGCTTCATTATGTGATGGAAGCTTGTGCCGAACATCAAATACCCGTTCTTGTTTTAGATCGTCCTAATCCTAATGGGCATTATATAGACGGCCCTATTTTAGAATTAACACACAAAAGTTTTGTTGGTATGCATCCCATTCCTGTTGTGCACGGATTAACTATAGCTGAATATGCAAGAATGATTAATGGGGAAGCTTGGTTGAATAATGAAATTCAAGCTGATCTTTTTGTAATTCCAATGGAGAATTACCATAAAAATAAGGCCTATGATTTACCCATCTCCCCCTCTCCAAACTTACCTAATGCACAATCTATAAACCTTTATCCTAGTTTGTGTTTTTTTGAAGGGACATCGGTCAATGCTGGAAGAGGAACAGATCTTCAGTTTCAAGTGTTTGGTTCTCCTTATTTGAACCCAGAAATTTTTAATTATACCTATACTCCAGTTTCAAAACCAGGAGCAAAATTTCCAAAATTTGAAAATGAGTTGTGCTACGGAGAAAACTTAAGTGAGCATCCTAAATTAAATTCTTTAAATTTAGAATGGTTAATTTTAGCCTACAATGAAAATCATCAACATGAGGATTTTTTCAATTCATTTTTTACCAAATTGGCAGGAACAAAAAAACTCCAGCAACAAATTGAAGCTGGTTTTTCTGCGGATGAAATTAGAGCTGATTGGCAAGATGGTTTAACAACTTATCAAAAAATGATTCAACCGTATTTACTTTATGAAACTTTTGAATAGATAAAGAAATTCAATTATAGCTTTTCTACTTTTTTACCATTTAAAATTAGATCATAAAGAATTTCAACTTGACCTTCTAACATTTTAGAAACAGAGCAATACTTTTCAAAAGAAAGTTGACATGCGCGTAAAGCTTTTGAAGCTGAAATTTTACCATCTAGCTGAACAATTAGTTTAATTTGTGTAAAAACTTTTGGCACTTCATCTCTTCTAAATCCTTCTACATCAACATGTAGGTTTTCAATGCTTAAGTTTTGTTTTTCTAGAATATGAACAATATCAATGCTACTACAACCAGCTACAGCCATTAAAACTGTTTCCATAGGACTTGGTCCAGTGGGTTTTCCAGCCGAGGAATTACTTAGTTTCACTTCAAAACCTTCATTGTTTTTGGCGGTAAATGAGTGACTTGAGTTTGTGTCTTTTGTTAATTGAATTTTCATAATTTAATTTTGAAGCAAAAATATACGCTTGTTAATTAGATTGTTCTAATTTTGATTTAAAATATTTAAGTCTGTATTAATTTTTATGATTAGACTTTTGCCTTAATTCCACTTTAAAATTTATATTTACCTCTAAAAAAAAATAGCTATGCTTACAATGATTGCAGCCGCTGGTGAAGGCAATGAATTAGGAAAGGACAATGATTTGGTTTGGCATTTACCAGATGATTTTAAGCGTTTTAAACAACTTACCACAGGTCATTGTATTATTATGGGAAGAAAAACTTTTGAGTCTTTCCCCAAACCCTTACCTAACCGAAGACACATTATTATTTCAAGAAATACAGATTACTCTCCGGCAGGAGCAGAGGTGGTTCATTCTTTTGATGAGGCTATCGCTTTAGCAAAAGAAGATTCAAACCCCTTTATTATTGGCGGGGGGCAAATTTATAAGATAGGTATGAATTACGCTGATGCTATAGAGTTAACGCGTGTACATGGAAGGTTTGAAGCAGATACTTTTTTTCCAGAAATTAATGTGAAGCAATGGAAAAAAACAAACTCAGAATTTCATGCAAAAGACGATAAGCACAACTTTGCATTTACTTATGAGCGATATGAGCGACTGGAATAAGTTTTATAGTGTTGATAAAGAAGAAAAAAATGGCGTTGTTTTGAAACAAAATTGATTTTTACTTAATCTCTTTCCAAACCCTATTTTGACCGGGTGCCATCTTATAGAGGGATTCTTTTATAGCGGCAACATCTACTTTAGGTCCACCATTCAAAATAAGTTGTACTTCGTTTGCTTTAGCGTCAAAAAATGACCGTACTAGTAGTGAATTTGGGCGTACTTGGTTATTTTCTTTCAATAAATCTAATGCATCTATTATTCTTTGCTTACCTAATTCTGTATCTTCATGCATTTGGTCAAGACCTTCTCTATGATACACATACAAGGCTTCTCTAAACTGAGAAAAATTTTGAGAAATCAAATCTCTAATTAAATTAAAACGATTAAAGTCTCCAGATCCACCTCTACTTGCCCACCCAGAGGCGTTAGCCGATTGAGCCGCGCTAGCTACTTGTTGTGCTTGTTGATAATATTCAGTTCCTCCAAATTCTTCAAAAGTGTCTGCGTCCATACCTAGGCTAGTTAATAGATAAAAACTAACTACAGAAATCAGGTTGGTTTCAAAGGTGTTTGGGTTGAAGTTTAAGGGTTGAAATTCTGTGTAATTAAAATTAAAACTTCGGTCGTTAATATTTAAAATAGGAGTTGAAATATCAGATCCAAAAATAGGTCTTGAGGATTGAAATTGGATACTTGCTTCAAAGAAATCATTGTCATAACTTCTTATATTGATAAACATACTACAAGCAATTCTCTGGTGATCATCCACTTTACGTTGATTGGTCCAGGAGTTTTGGTTGACAAATTCTGTTAATGATTTTTCTAAGTTATCAAAAATACTCAACTGCAGTTTTCCTGTTTGTACAGCATCAACTTTTACTTGGCACTGAAATTCTTGTGCATTTAGGTAAACTAACCCAATGAAAAACATTATTATAGAAATCCAATTTTGCATTACAGCTTCATTTTTTTCAAAAGTACATCAAAAATATCTTCAGCTACTTCTTTTTTAGATTTTAACGGGTAGGAATCTATATTATTTTGTTGGTCTATAATTTGAATACGATTGGTGTCTTTTTGAAATCCTGCTCCTTGATCCTGAAGTGAGTTTAATACAATAAAATCTAAGTTTTTCTTTTGAAGCTTTTTTTTAGCATTCTCAATTTCGTTGTTTGTCTCTAAGGCAAATCCAATTAGTACTTGATTCGTTTTTTGTAGCCCCATTTCAAAGAGAATGTCTGGGTTTTTAACCAACTCAATTTGAATTTCAGTATCGGATTTTTTGATTTTTTGAGTGGCAATGTTTTTAGGACGATAGTCTGAAACAGCGGCTGAGGCAATAAACACATCAGCTTCAGAAAAATGTTTTTGGCAAGCATCAAGCATTTGGGTAGCTGAGGTTACTTGAATTAAATCCAGATGATTATGGTCTAGTTTTTGGCTTGTTGGGCCGCTTACCAAAACCACATTTGCCCCAAGATTTAACGCCCGTTGAGCTAATTGATACCCCATTTTTCCACTGGAGTGATTTCCTATAAAACGAACTGGATCTATAGCTTCATAAGTTGGTCCTGCAGTGATTAATATTTTTTTGTTTCTCAATGGAAGCTTTGAACTTAAATCATTTTCAATAAAGCGTATGATGTTTTCAGGCTCAGCCATTCTTCCTTGTCCAGCTAATCCACTAGCCAATTCACCACTTTCAGCTGGTATAATTTGATTTCCTCTTTGTTGGAGCAAGTTTAAATTGGCCTGTGTGCTTGGGTGTTGATACATGTCTAAATCCATTGCAGGAGCTAGATAAACAGGACATTTTGCAGATAAATAGGAGGTAAGTAAAAAGTTGTCTGCGTGTCCACTCACTAATTTTGCTAATGTATTGGCAGTTACAGGAGCAATAATCATAAAATCAGCCCATAATCCTATGTCCACATGGTTAAACCAGGTTTTTTCCTCATCTGCAAATGTTGAATAAACAGGATTTTTGGAAAGAGTAGATAGGGTAAGCGGGGTAACAAATTCTTCGGCACCTGGAGTAAGTATAACTTTTACTTCAGCTCCAGCTTTTATGAGTAAGCGTACCAAAAAAGTAGATTTGTAAGCGGCAATTCCACCGCTTACACCCACAATCACTTTTTTGTTTTTAAGCAAAGACATTAAGCTTCTAAATCGCTATCTGTTTTTCTGTAATAAATTTTATCCTCTAACCATTCTTGTAAAGCCAACGCATGTGCTTTTGGTAAACGCTCGTAGAATTTTGAAACTTCAATTTGTTCTTTGTTTTCAAAAACCTCATTTAAGCTGTCATTGTGAGTAGCAAATTCTTCCAATTTTTCAATTAGCTCTCTTTTTACTTCACTATTAATCTGCTCAGATCTCTTAGAAACAATTGATATGGCTTCATAAATGTTGTTGGTCTTTTCATCTACCTTATTCCTGTTGTAAGTTTTGGTAGTTAAAGCGGCATTTGAATCTTTTAAGTTTGTATTCATGATTTTTATAGATCTAATAATTCTAAATAATATAATTCGTCGTCAATTTCTTTTTTGTGCTCTTTTGCTAATTCCATAAATTCACTTTCAGGATATTTTGTAGCAAAGTCATTATAATATTCTAAGGCTAATTCTAATCGTTCTCTTTCAATTGCTCTAAAGCTATTGATGGCATAAATAAATTGAGACTCAAATTTGTAAAAATAGGCTCTTTCGTTATATTTTGAACCTGGATGATCCTCAATATAATTATTTAATGCGTGTATGGCTGGTCTCCAAATTCTTCTGTGATGAAGTTGCTTAGCTACTTCGTAAGATTTTCTCTCTAACTTGTCTCTTAAAATACTTAATTGATCGTTGGCTTTGTCAAAATATTCACCATCTTCAAACGTGTTTACATACAATTGAAGCTTGTCAATGGCTTTGTAAGTGTCCATCTGATCTAAACTATATTTTGGCGAAACTTCATAGTAGGAGTTAGCCGACTTATACAAAACTTCTTCAATTTTTGGTGAATCAGGAAATGATTTAGCGTAACGCTCAAAACGATAGCCGGAGATAAAGTAATCACCAATATTATAATAGGCGTTAGCAATCATATAAGAGACCACTTCATCTTGAGGCTTTCCTTTCATACCAGGCTGAATTTGCTCAAGCAGTCTTACAGATTTGTTCAACTTACTTCTTTTCTCTTTTTCTATACCTATATCATAGTACTCTTTAGCTAAATTGTATTTTTCATCTACGTTGTCACTTTTTAAAGCCTTATTGTATTTTCCACAAGAAGTCATTAAAAGGATGCTAAATAATACCAAACAAGCTTTTTTCATATTGTTGAAATATTTTGCAAATCTACTGATAATAAAATGATTTAGAAAATAAGTTTTATAACCTACTTTCTTATTCATTACCAATATTCTAAAAACGTTTACTTCAGTAAAAAATTATTTAAAATTTTCAATAAAGTCTTTTAATTTTAATTGAAGCTCTTCAGAAGCTTTTACTAAGGGTAGTCGAAGTTCATTTTTACACAAGCCTTGAATTTCAAAAACCGATTTTATACCTGCTGGATTTCCTTCAGCAAAAATCAAATTGATGGCGGGTGCAATTTTATGATGAATTTTAAAGGCTTCATCTACTTTGCGTTCTAAACCTAAATTTACCATTTCAGAAAATTCTTTAGGAAAGCCTTCACCAATTACTGAAATTACGCCAGCACCACCAGCTAAAACCATGGGTAGGGTAATCATATCGTCACCTGAAATCACTAAAAATCCTTCGGGTGTGGCGCTAATCATTTGCATGGCTTGCACTAGATCTCCTTTGGCTTCTTTAATTCCTATAATGTTATCAAAATCTCTAGCCAATCTAGCTACGGTTTCAACTTCCATATTAGAGGAGGTTCTTCCTGGAACATTATATAAAATGATAGGTAAATCAGAAGCTTTTGAAACGGCTTGAAAATGCTGATAAATACCTTCTTGTGTGGGTTTGTTGTAATAAGGAGAAACCGATAAAATAGCATCAAAACCATCAAAATTAGTAGCTTTAATTTCTTCAACTAAAGCTTGAGTATTGTTGGAGCCCATCCCTAAAACCAGCGGTATTCTTCCGTCATTTTTTTCTACAATGGTGCTTTTAATAAGCTCTTTTTCTTCGGTACTAAGGGTTGCGCTTTCTGCGGTTGTCCCTAATACAACTATGTAATCTATGTTGTTTTCTATTTGGTATTCAACCAAGCTTTTTAGTGCTTCAACATCTACACTTTTATCTTCTTTAAAGGGTGTGATTAATGCAACGCCTGTTCCTTTTAAATTCTTCATTTTAAGCTGATTTTTTTATGATTTCTAAATACTTCAATGCTTCTTCAAAAAATAGGGTTAGATTTTTTTCTTTTAAATCAATTTGTAAATTGATTAATTCAGCTGGAAATTCACCTGCTCCAATTCTTAAGTTGGCTTGCGTTTGAGCAGAAATTAGGTTTAAAAATATATTATCATTTTCATAAAAATGAAATACGTATTCATACTTCTCCTCTAAATAACTTTTTACTTCTGTATTTTTTAATTGACCTAACCAATTAAAATCTGTTTTAGCTAAATATCGTTCAGGAAAACCTTTTTTTATGCGATTATTATTGGTGAATTCTACAAAATTCAATTGATTTTTTTTACTAAATGTTTTTTGAAAAGCAGTTTCTATTTCTTCTTTTGAAAAAAAAGCATCATTAACTATAAATAACATTTTATCATTGTAACCTCCAGACTTAATGCCAGATTTCAAAAGCGATTTAATTTTTTGTTTTATAAAGAATTCTTTCAACAAACTTGCTTTATTTTTTATTACAAATTTACGTTTTACATTTTAAATTTGAATACCAACATCATGTTAAAGTAACAATGCCCACAATAAAAAACCGATAGCAAAAGTGACTATCGGTTTTGATGATTTAAAAAAAATTACAAGTTTTATTTTCTTCTTGGTTTTTTGTTGAAATTTCTATTGTATTCAATTTCTTTACTAGGTCTTCCAAAAACACTTTCCAAATCTAAAAGCTCACCTTTATAATGCGCTTCAAAATCAAATCCTTCATCTGTTTCTCCTTCAATTTTAAACTCGTAAACATCCCCCTCAATAGAAACCACTTCTACTGTTCCAATTGATTCAATATAGAAAAAGCCTTCGCACACTTCCTCTTCATCAGCTTCTAGGTCAGTAAAATCACATTGAAGCGAAATGTCAAAATAGGAGCAAACAAAAGGACTAAAATTATCTTCATCTATTTGATAAGTACCCACTTGAAGTCCTTGGCTGGTGTCTGTATTTAATTCTATTATAATAAAGCTTACTAAGTCATCTTCAAATTCAAAAGGGAAGTCTTCATTTTGAAAATTAAAGGTAAAATCTGAGGATAGTAAAGTTACATCCCAAGCATAAACCCCTTCTTCTTCTTCTCCCCAAAAATCCAGAAATCCAGTTTTTAATGGATACTGTTCTTCATCTAAACTAAAAAAGTTCTCCAGTTCTTCA
The DNA here is from genome assembly GCA_022565635.1 of Flavobacteriaceae bacterium. Taxonomy (GTDB): domain Bacteria; phylum Bacteroidota; class Bacteroidia; order Flavobacteriales; family Flavobacteriaceae; genus Psychroflexus. The sequence continues at coordinate 12,938 of JAIUMH010000072.1, forward strand.
TTGTTTTCATCTCCATTTTCATCTCCATTTTCATCTCCATTTCCTGGTTCATCTGGGTCTGGATTTTCAATAATGGGCTGGTCATCATCACTACTGCATGAAGTAGTGGTGGTCATTGTAAAAAAACCTAATAAGGCTAATAAAAAAAGTTTTTTCATTGTTTTTGTTATTAATTATTCGGCGGTAAATATAGTTTTTTTTCAAATACAAAACTACCACTCAAATTTTTCAATTTTTATATCCTCAAACAAGAAATTATCCTCTTTTTTAAATCCTTTGGCGCCTTTTTCTTCTTTTCTGTTTTTGCGTAGTGAAATGCTGTAATCTTCTGGGTTTCCTTTCATTCTAACATTGACATAGCTGGTTCTTTGGTCGGGGTCTTTTTCAATAATTTCATCTTCTTGCTCAGGGTCAATGTCTTGTTTTTTACTTCCAAATAATTTTCTTGAAGCTACTTGAGTTACCATTTTTAGGGGTATCCTCAAATAATAATCCATGTCCAAATCCAAACTTTGTTTGCCAGATAGTTGCATAAACCCTAAGGAAGAATTAATCACCATATTTGGAATTACAATATTCCCGTCCTTTAGTTCTAAACGATTTTCTAAGCTTCCAAAGAATACTTTGTTGAGGTTTTTGTCATTAAAGAAATCAGACAAAGCTTGCATAGGCTCAAAATTTTCTAACATTCCATTTTTTACTGAAATATCAATAATCAAATTACTTTTCTCTGTGTAAGGAGTTAAATCGGTATGCAGTAAAACCTTTCCTTTAACCCTTCCCGTCATAATTCCATGAAGATTATCAGAAACCATTTGGTCTTGCCCAAAATTATCAAACTTAAAAAGCAGTTGGTCCAAATCTACATTTTGCATCTTTAAATCGGGATGCATGTAAATGCTATCTGGGTTAGAACCGTTAAAATAGCCGCTGGCGGAAAAGTTTCCTTAGCAGGCTATTTTAAC
>JAIUMH010000073.1 GCA_022565635.1 Flavobacteriaceae bacterium
ATAGAATTGCAATATGGATTTGAGGTAGAAACCCCTGCTCAATTAGGGTTTTGTGAAGGTGAATCGGCTACAATAACCACAGATATAACACCCTATATTAATGATGGTTTTAATCAAAACGAATTAACTTTTAGCTGGTTTAAAGATAGTGAGTTAATAGAGGGTGAAAATACCAATCAGATTGAAGTTACTGAAGAAGGTCTTTACACTGTTTCAGTTAATCAAGACAGCAATCCAGACTGTGGAGATACTGACGCTACAATGGTTACTGTTTATGATCGCCCAATTGTTGAAGATGATATTCCTAACATTGAAGAATGTGGGGACTTTACTTACACACAAAGTTTTGATTTAACTCAAATTAATGAAAATACTTTAAACTTAGAAGACCCTGAAAATGTAAATGCTTCATATTACCTAACTGAAGTAGATGCAGAGGAAGGAAATGACCCAATTGAATCACCAGAAAATTATCAGTTGCCGTTTGGAGTAGATGAACAAACCATTTTTATACGACTTCAAAATACACCAGAAACAGGTGATTGTGCAGAGGTTTATTCTTTCAACCTAATCCTTCTCAACGTAGAAATTGGCACAAACCCCTTACCACCTCTTGAAGAATGTGAAACAAATCCTAATGGAGAGCCAAATCCTTTTGACCTCACACAACAAAATGAATTGGTTTTAGGGCCTAACCAGAATATGCAAGATTACAGCATTTCCTATTTTGAAGATTTAGCAGATGCAAATGGAGGCTCTAACCCTATTGAAGAGCCTTCACAATATGCTGGAGACACAAACACCATTTTTGTTAAAATTCAACATCTTGACAATCCAGAATGTTTTGAAGTTGGTCAATTTGATTTAAACCGAATTGAAAATATTGACTTTACAGGTATTGTAGATATAAATCAGTGTGGAGATTTTTCATATAATCAAGGTTTTAATTTAATCTCGAATACCTTAAATATTTTTGAGTTTAATAATGAAGAGAATATTGAAAATATATCTTACTTCGTTACTGAACAAGATGCTATTAATGGTGAAAATGCAATTAATAATTTAGTACAGTACTCTTTACCCAATGGTATTGACCAACAAACCATTTATGTAAGAGTAAGAAAAACTGATGAATTTAATTCTTGTTTAAGTTTTTCTTCCTTTGAACTTAGACTCTTTAACGTTGAAATAGCCAACCCCCTACCCGACCTTATAGAATGTATAACAGATGGTAGTGAGACTTTTACATTTGACCTTACTCAACAGAATGGGTTGATTTTGGGTGGTAACCAAGAAGCTGTGGATTATTCCATTGCGTATTTTACCTCTGAAGATGATGCTAATAATGGAATAAATTCAATTGAAACTCCTGAAGCATACGAAGCTGAAGAGGAAACTATTTGGGTAAGAATTGAAAATTTAAATGGATTAGATTTTGACGAAGAATGTTTTGAAATTGGTGAGTTTTCTGTTGAAGCGGTTCAACCTGCAACGGTAAATCTTGATTTAGATCCTCTTGAAGAATGTGATACCAATAATGATAATTTTTCAAGTGAATTTGATTTAGATGCACTTATACCCATCATCAACTTCTTAGAACTTGATGTAAATATAAGCTTTCACTTAACTGAAGCAGATGCAGCTTCTGGAAACTCTCCTTTATCGTCTCCTTTCCAAAATGTTTCTGATGATATTCAAACCATTTGGATTAGAGTTGAAGATGATGATTCTGGATGTACTCAATTTACCACGGTTGAACTAATTACTTATGACACTCCTCAAACACAAGAAGTTGATGTTCTTGAAGAATGTGCTATAAGTGATACAAATTTTGCTCAGGTTTTTGATATCACCTTGGCAGAAACTCAACTTCTAATGAATGTAACCGATACAGAAAATATCACTATTGATTACTATATTAATGAGGATTCAGCCATAAATCAAACTACTGCCAATCAAATAAATAATCCAGATGCGTATTTAAGTCAAACCAATCAGGATAATTTAGAGCAAATAGTTTATGTTAGAGTTACAAATTCAGAAAGTCCAATTGACTGTTTTAGTGTAGAACCTATCACTTTACGAGTAAATCCGCTACCCGACTTTACTCCCCCTTCGCTTTTAGCGGTTTGTAAGGATGACACTTCTGGAACCAGCGGTCAAATAGCTGTTTTTGATTTAACCTCAAAAAATTCTGAAATCACCAATAACAACGCAAATCTAGCTGTTACTTATTATACTGATGAAGAAGCTTTTGAAGATGGAATAGCCATTGAAAATCCAGAATCGTACACCAATGTGGTTAACCCACAAAGCATTTTTGTAGAAATTATAGCTGCAGATACGGGTTGTTCTACTACTACCAACTTAACTTTGGTGGTTAGTCCTAATCCTACCATACCACAGCCGGAGCCACTAGTAGAATGTGACCCTGGAGACAATGGTTTTGCTGCATTTGATTTAGCTGCTGCAGTTGAAGATATTTTAGCAAATGAAGTAGAAGCTGCTATTAGTTTCCATGAGACTGAACAACAAGCTCAAAACAATACCAACCCTATTGCTTTTGAAGATGAGGATGGAAATAGCATTTTATATGAAAATGAAAATCCATTCCTGCAAACATTATTTGTTAGAGCTTCTAACACAGGAAATTCAAATCAATTAGGAACCAATTGTTTTGTTGTGAGAGCAATAGATTTAATTGTTGAGCCTAGTCCAAGTATTATTGATTTAGAAGACCTTGTTTCTTGTGATGATGCAACTCCTAATGGATTTACTTCTTTTGATTTAACGGTTAACGAAGCTTTGATTATTGGTGACCAAGATGCTTCTTCTATTTCTGTTACCTATCATTTAACTCAAGCAAATGCAGAAGAAGGCATTCAACAAATTGCTGTACCTCAAAATTTCACAAACTTTACTAATCCACAAGAAATATTTGTGCGTGTAGAGTCGGATGATTTAGGATGTAGCAATGCCAATAACAGTTTTAGCATTAGTGTAGAACCAAGACCAGAAATTGCACTTACAACTAGTTATGAATATGTTTGTGCTGATCCAAATGATGCACAAGCTTTAAATAATGAGATAGCAACTTTTGATTTAACTTTGAAAGACGAGGAAATTAATCCTGCTTTTGGAGATCCTAATACAGAAGTGAGATATTATGCAAGTGAAGAGGATTTTGAAGCTGGTATATTTATTGAAAATCCAAATGAATTTCAAAATACTGAAAACCCACAATTAATTTTTGCTGAAGTAGTTAACCTAGACAATCAATGTCCTTCTTTTACAGCGGTAGAATTTGAGTTTCATGTTCACCCGCTACCACTTGTAGATATAGGAAACATGGATGGTGCTGCTATTTGTGTTGATCCTCTTACTGGAGAACTTACAGATCCTGATAATCTTCCAATTTTAGATACTGAGCTTGATAATAATGCATACGAATTTGTATGGTTTTTAGACGGTGAAGAGTTGGAAGACGAGACCGATAATTTCTTGGTTGCGTTTGTTCCTGGTTTGTATGAAGTTGAAGTGACTGATATAGGTTACAGTTTACGTACAGAGTGTTTTAAAATTTCTCAGGCAGAAATTATTGAAAGCTCAGGACCTTTGTTTGAAGTGAATGTAATTAGTGAACCTTTTGACGGAAACCATACTATTGAAATCATAAATATACAAGGAAACGGAGATTATGAATTTTCAGTAGATGGCGGTCCATGGATACCTCAAAATAATCAACAACAAATTATTGTTTCTGGATTAGAATTAGGAGAGGTAAGTGTAGTTGGTAGAGATAGAAATGGATGTGGAGAGAGTGTAAACGATGTTACAATTATTGATTATCCTAAGTTCTTTACGCCAAACAATGATGGTTTTAACGATTCTTGGAATATAGTTGGACTTGAAAATCAACCAGAAGCTAATATTTACATTTTTGATAGATATGGTAAATTATTAAAACAAATTAAACCTAACGCTGAAGGATGGGATGGAACGTACAACGGAAAACCTATGCCCTCTAACGACTACTGGTTTAAAGTAGAATATATTGCTCCAAGAACTGGTTCTCAGAAAACATTTAAATCAAATTTCACGCTAAAAAGATAAATTTTAATCAGGGTGAATAATAGTCAAAAAAAAAGTGAGAAAATTAATTTTCTCACTTTTTTACTTTTCTAGTGGTTTTCTACTACTCCTCTCCTAGTCGATCTTTTACAAACTCAATTTGAGTTTTACCGTGTGGTTTAGGTTGTCCGTTTTCATCTAAACCAACCATTACAATTTTACCAATTTTAATAATGGTTTTTCTTGTCATTTTATTCCTTACTTCACAGGTAAGCGTGATAGATGACTTTCCAAATTTAGCAACATCTATACCTATTTCTACAATATCTCCTTGCTTTGCAGAATTAATAAATTCAATCTCACTCATGTATTTGGTAACCATCCTATGGTTTTCTGTTTGTATGGTAGAATAAAGGGCTGCTTCTTCATCAATCCACTCTAGTAATCTCCCACCAAATAAAGATGAGTTAGGGTTTAAATCATTAGGTTTTATCCATTTTCTAGTATGAAATCTCATAGTTATAAATTTAAATGCTTCATGGCATCGTTAATTAAGTCTTGGTGATCAAAAGCTAAATTTGGCAAATCATTCGTTTTTTTCCATGCCATTGCTTTGGCATCATCTTTGGCTTTAAGTTTATTACTGCCATCTATAAGCTTGGTAAAAGCAAAGGTAATTATTCTTTTTCTGGGATCACGATCTAGTTCATCATAAAAACCAACAAAATCAGAAGGCACAAAATTGATTGTTAAATTGGTTTCTTCAAACAATTCACGTTGTGCTGTTTCAATCATCAACTCACCTTTATCTACAAAACCACCCGGCAGTGCCCATTTGTTCTTAAAAGGGTTGTTTTTCCTTTGGATAAGCAAAACTTCAAAAGAATTACAACTTCTTCTAAAAATAATTGCATCTGCTGTTAGGTCAAATTGAGTCATTGTGTTGAGGCAATAGTGTTCTGTATAATTAAACTTTAGTTATTTATTGCATCAATAAAAAAAATACATCCCTAATTAAGTTTAACATATACTTTGGCAGCTATATTCTATTAAAAACGTTGTCTAATAATTTAGATAAATCTACTTTAGTCACCTCATAATCCGGTAACTTTTCTTCAGGAATTTGATGTCCCAAACTATTTTTCCAAGCTCCTTTCAGGCGTTTGTCGTTTTCTTCGTTAATCATTTGTTCTATGCCTATGAATTCAAGTCCTTTGTATTTCATTTTTTCAAAGAAAGCTTCTTTTACTTTTTCCCAATTGATGTCTTTTACATTGTTTGCTAAATACCAAATATCGTAAAAATCTCTGGGAGCAGTGTAGGAACGTTGAATGAGTGATCTTAGCTTTTCTGAAAGTACTTCTAGCCATTACATTTTATTAAAAGATAAACCCTAAAAAATGGGGTTTATATCATAACGAGATGTAAATATATAAAAAATATAATATGAAAACTAAAAAAAAGAATTACTTAGCTTAGTTATTCAAAGCCGATTTATAAGTATCTAAGCAACGTTGTCTAGCCATTTTATGCTCAACCATGGCTTCTGGGTAGTTTGATGTACCTAATTCTGGCACCCATTTTTGAATGTATTTTTTATTTTTATCAAATTTATCTGTTTGGGAATATGGATTGAATACCCGAAAATATGGAGCAGCATCTACTCCACTTCCAGCAACCCACTGCCAACCTCCTATATTTGAAGACATTTCATAATCTAATAATTTTTCAGCAAAATAAGCTTCACCCCAACGCCAATCTATAAGGAGATGTTTGCATAAAAAACTACCAACAATCATCCTTACACGGTTGTGCATCCATCCTGTTTCATTGAGCTGCCGCATTCCAGCATCAACAATAGGATAGCCTGTTTGACCGTTCTTCCAGCACTCAAATTCATCCTCCTTATTTCTCCACTCAATTCGATCGTATTTAGCCTTAAATGAACGACTTTGAGTTTCTGGATAATGATACAAAATGGCTTTATAAAATTCACGCCAAATCAATTCGTTCCAAAAAACTTCATTTGAAGCTTCAATAGCTTTTTTGAGTATTTTTCTGTATCCAACAGTGCCAAAGCGTAAATGAGGACTAAGCCTTGAAGTTCCTTCTATGTAAGGTAAGTTTCTTGTTTCTTCATAATCTTCAATAAAACTTTTGTCTATCTGATAATTAGGAACTTTAATTGTTGATTCTACAAAACCCATATCAGCCAAGCTCAAATTTGGTAATCTAGAATGTTGATACAATTTGTCTAGATAATCTTCTGAAGGATAAATTTTAATTTTTTCATTTTCAAAATTTTTCTTCCATTGTTTCATATAAGGTGTATAAACCAAATACATTCCTCCATCCTTCTTCTGAACATCATTGGGTTCAAAAAAAACTTGATCTTTGTACGTGTGAAATTCAATCCCATTTTCAGCTAAAAAAGCTTCAATTTTACTATCTCTCTCTTTAGCATAAGGTTCATAATCGCGGTTAGTATGTACTTCAGCAATAGAAAAATCAGCAGTGAGTTGTTTAAAAACATCCTCTGGATAACCGTGATAAGTAGCAATAGAAGAACCAAATTTATCCTGAACAAAACTTCGCATTTTTTGCAATTCTTCAAAAATAAAACTTACACGGGCATCATTTTTAGGTAAATGATCTAAAATATTTTGATCAAAAATAAAAAGAGGAATTACAGGGTAATCCGATTGAAGCGCATGATATAAGCCAACATTATCTTCCCAACGTAAATCTCTTCTCAACCAAAATATAGCTACTTTCTCTTTCATATGATCGTTATAAATGTTCATCAAAAATAAGCATCTCAAAGAGATTTAACTCAATGAGATGCACAAAAAACTTTTTAGGTTATTTATGAAACATTCAAACTAGACATGCCTCCATCAACACCTATCACTTGCCCTGTTATCCAAGAGCTATCATCAGATAATAAAAATGCAGTAATTTTTGCTAAGTCTATAGCCTCACCTACTCTTTTTAACGGATGACGCTCATCCATCTTTTCTTTCTTTTTATCATTTCCTAAAAGCTTATCAGCTAGAGGTGTGTTGGTTAAAGAAGGAGCAATTACATTAACTCTAAATGAAGGAGCATATTCAGCAGCTAAAGAACGGGCAAACCCTTCAATAGCACCTTTAGCAGCCGCAACACTTGTATGAAAAGGCATTCCCGTTTGTACAGCAACTGTACTGTAATAAACAATACTAGCTTGTTCAGCGTTTTTTAAATTTTTTAATACTGCTTTTGTAGTTTTTACTAAGCCCATAAAGTTTAACTGAAAATCTTCTTCAAAAACTTCAGGTTTCATCATTTTAAAGGGTTTCAAATTAATGGAACCAGGTAAATACACCAATCCATCTAATCGATCAGGCAAGTCTAACTCACTTAAATCATCAGTAGTCACATCAAATGTATGGTGAGTAACATTGAGGTTGGCTAAATCACCTTTGTTTCTTGAAGCAACAATAATATTGTGGTTTTCATGAAGCAATTTGGCTGTTTCAAAACCAATACCAGTACTTCCTCCTATTAATAATATATTCTTTTTCATAGTAATTTATTTTATTTAAACAATTGATTCATTTTCTCAACTCGGTTGGCAAAAATCTCTTCCAATTTCGGTCTAATTAGTAAAGGATGTAAAATTCTCCCTAGTATTCCAAAAGGCACTGAATAATGGACAATATCTTCTATAACAACGCCCTCATCGGCAGGATGTATTAGATGCGTATGATGCCACAATTTATATGGTCCATCCAATTGAATATCAACAAAATAATCAGGTTCACTCACTTGCGTAATTTCTGTAACCCATTGAGTTTTAAAACCCGGTAGCGGGGTTACTTTATACTTAATAATTTGACCTGCGTACATTTTTTGATCAGCACCAGAAATAATCTGAAAACCCATATTACTTGGCATAATCTTCTGAAGATTATTAGGACTTGATAAAAAATCCCAGGCTTCTTGTTGTGTTATGGGAAGTTGTTGTTTGGCTCTAAATTCGTATATTTTCATCCATTATATTTGTTAATTCAAAGGTAGAAAAGATATTGTTTAACTTAAAACTTTTAAAGTTAAACAAGTGTTACAATATGAATTCAGCATTTAATGAATGCTCACATTAATTTATTGGTCATTCACTAAGCAATAAACGTGATAAAAATCTATTTTCTCTATATTTTACGGTGTATTTAGAGACTTTTATAAGTTTAGTAGCATATTTTCCTTAAATTTGCTATCTGATAAAATTATATACTATGGCAATGACAAACATACCAAGCGTTGACTTGGCAGATTTTTTATCTGAAGACCCTAAAAGAAAACAGAAATTTGTTGATGAAATAGGAAGTGCTTACGAGGAAATAGGTTTTGTTTCTTTGAAAAATCATTTTTTAGACGATGAATTAGTAGGGAAATTGTACAGTGAAGTAAAAGCATTTTTTGATCTTCCGGTAGAAGTAAAAGAAAAGTATGAACGTAATGATATTGGCGGTCAACGTGGTTATGTTTCCTTTGGAAAAGAACATGCCAAAGGCAAAAAAGAAGGTGACTTGAAAGAGTTTTGGCATTTTGGTCAAGAGCCTGATGCAGATGCTCAGCTTCAGGAAGAATATCCTGATAACGTTGAAGTAAGCGAAGTTCCTGAGTTTAATAAAGTGGGGATACGTGCTTACAGAATGTTAGAAAAAACGGGGATTTATGTATTAAGAGCTTTGGCATTGCATATTGGTATTGATGAAAAGTACTTTGATCATTGGGCTAGCAATGGAAATTCTATTTTAAGACCTATTCACTATCCACCTATTACTGAAGAGCCAAAAGGCGCAGTAAGAGCAGGTGCACATGGAGATATTAATTTAATAACACTATTAATGGGAGCTTCAACAGGCGGACTTCAAGTTCAGAACAGAGATGGAGAATGGATAGATGCTAAACCTGCAGAGGATGAATTAGTGATAAATGTAGGTGACATGCTTGAGCGTCATACCAATAATAAATTGCGTTCAACTATACATCGAGTAGTAAATCCACCCAAAGAAGAATGGGATAAACCTAGGTATTCTATTCCCTTTTTCATGCATCCAAGAAGCGAAATGAAGCTGGATTGCTTAGAAGAATGTATAGATGAGAATAATCCAAAGCAATATGAAGATATTACCGCTGGTGAGTTTCTTCATCAACGTTTGGTAGAAATTGGTCTCATTAAAAAATAACAAAGTAACTAAATTAAGTCTTCTTCTGTTTTTAAGATTTTAAATACAGGAGAAGAATTTTAAAAGATACCCCTTTATGGATTTACAAGATCAATTGAAAAACTTGTTTCCTGAACATGAAGTTCCTGAATCTACCTCTAATGAAAGTAATGAAGGTGGAATTTGGCTTCAAGACGAGCCGTTATATTGCCATTTTGAAAAAAGAAAAGGCAAAGTGAATACCATTATTAAAGGATATAATGGTGCCAAGAAAGACTTCAAGGAACTGGCTAAAATATTTAAAAAAGAGCTTGGAGTGGGCGGTTCGGTGAAAAATGAAGAAATTATTATTCAGGGCAATACACGCGAAGAAATTATAGATATTCTTGAGGATCTTGGCTTTAAAACCAAAAAAGTAGGAGGTTAAATTATACCAAATGGAAGTAAAAGACGCAAACGGAAACCTCTTGAATGAGGGAGATACAGTTGTACTTACAAAAGACTTAAAAGTAAAAGGGACAAGTGTGAATTTAAAAAGAGGCACTACCTTTAAAAACATAAGTCTAACTAATCAAGCTGACGAAATTGAATGTAAAAGCAAAAAAGTTAAAGGCTTAATTCTAAAAACAGCTTTTGTAAAGAAAAAATAATATGGCAATAAAAAATTCTGAACTTATTTTAAATCCAGATGGTAGCATTTATCATTTGAATTTAAAGCCTGAACATATTGCAGATACAATTATTACGGTTGGTGACCAAGACAGAGTTGCTAAAGTAACTTCTTTTTTTGATGAGATTATTTTTGAAACTCAAAAACGAGAGTTTAAAACTCAAACAGGTTATTACAAAGGAAAAAAAATGACTGTAATTTCTACGGGCATTGGCGTGGATAACATAGACATTGTAATGAATGAGTTGGATGCGCTTGTAAATATTGACCTACATACAAGAAAACCCAAAGAAAATTTAAAAAGCCTTAAGTTTGTTCGTATAGGTACTTCTGGAAGTGTTCAAAAAAACATAAAAGTAGATCAGTTTGTATTGTCTTCTGCCGGTATTGGCTTTGACGGCTTAATTCACTTTTATAAACATAATGGAGTTGTGGATACTGAAGCTTCTCAAAAATTAATTGACCACCTTCAACTATCTACAACTATTGGTCAACCCTATTTTATTCAAGCAAGTCAACAACTTTTAAATCATTTTTTAAATGCTGATAATAAAAGAGTTGCCACAGGCTTTACTGGAACGAATATTGGTTTTTATGGTCCTCAAGGCAGGGTTTTAAGAATACCTCTCTCCCACCCTAATTTTATTGATGACTTAGCTAAATTTGAATACCAAGGTCAGCAATTAAGCAACTTAGAAATGGAAACTTCTGCTATCTACGGATTAGCAAAAATATTAGGACATCAAGCGCTATCTATCAATGCTATCATTGCTAATAGAGCTTCTGGAGAATTCAGCAGTAAGCCTAAAGAAACAGTTATGGAGTTGATAGAATTTAGTTTGAATCAATTAGTTACCTTATAAGCAAATCTGATGGACACAATTAGAATTGGCGGTGTACCGGAACACTTTAACTATCCTTGGAAGTTGGGCATTAAAAACAACTTGTTTAATGTGGAAGGCATACAATTAAATTGGAAAGACTTTCATGGAGGTACTGGTGAGATGAGTCAAGCCCTTGAAGAAAACCAAATTGATGTTGCCATCATGCTTACTGAAGGAAGTATCAAGCAAATTGCAGATCAAAAACCTTTTAAAATACTTCAAAAATATGTTGAAACCCCTCTTTTTTGGGGAATATACGTAAATGCGCAATCCAATAAAAACAGCATTGAAGATCTCAAAAACGATAAGGTAGGGATTAGTCGCTATGGCTCTGGATCTCATTTAATGGCCTATATCAATGCCAAAAACCAAGACTGGAATTATGAAGATTTACAATTTATTGTAGCTTCCAATTTAGAGGGGTTGCAGAATAGCCTTGCCAATCATACAAGTGATTATTTTATGTGGGAACATTTTACTACTAAACCGCTAGTAGATCAAGGAGAATTAAAACACATTCAAGATGTACCTACTCCCTGGCCTTGTTTTGTAATTGTTACTTCAAGTAAATTTCATGATAAGAATAAAACCTTATTAAACAATCTATTAAAAGTGATTAACCAAATTACTTCTACAATTAAAATGAAAGAAAGCTTAGCCTTAGAAATTGCTACTAGTTATAATCAACAAGTAGAAGATGTAAAAAAATGGTTAGCACAAACTGAATGGTCACAAAATCAACTAAAAGAATCTGAATTTAAACGTGTTAACAATGAATTGGTTAATCTAAACCTAATTGATTCTAAGCTATCTTACAGAAATATATAAATAATTTTTAAATCTTAACGCAACCTTTTTCACAAATCTACATCTTATAAATGTAAGTTAAATTAAACCTATGTTTTTAACCTTATCAATATTAGCTATTTTAATTTTAGTGAATCTAATTTTACTAAAATTTTCTACCAATGAGCCTAAACGTCCTTCATCATTAACCCTTCAAAAATCAGTAAAAGTAGTACATTTACAATCGCGTACATTGAATTCTGAAAAAGAAGCCAATGATTTTTCTTTAGAAGAAGAGCGAAAAGTTTCCAATAAATAATTATTTTAGTTCTCCTCTTTTCCCTAAATCTATAACTACTAAATTTTCTATTTTAGACTGATTCACTTCAAATTGTAGCATGGTTCTTTTTGAGTGAAAACCATGTATTCCTATAGCTCCAGGATTCATATGCAGTAGTTTATAAGTCTTATCTCTCATTACTTTTAAAATATGAGAGTGGCCGGAGATAAAAAGATCTGGTTTTTGATGCATCATCTTTTCCCTAACTTCCTTTGCATATCTTCCTGGATAACCTCCAATATGAGTCATCCAAACTGATAGACCTTCAACTATAAATTGTTGGTGCAATGGAAATTCTTTTCTAATTTCATGGCTATCTATATTTCCAAAAACAGCTCTCAATCTTGAAACATTTTGTATTTGATCAGTTACATCCAAACTACCAATATCTCCAGCATGCCAAACTTCATCTGCATTTTTAGCATGTTTAAGTATTTGATTGTCAATATAAGAATGGGTATCACTTAAAAGTAATATTTTCATAAATGGAATGGTGTTACATTTATCAATTAACTATATAGAATTGAAATCTACCTCTTTGGGGTCTTTTCACTATTATTACTTTTAACTTTGCTCATAAATAAAGAAGCAATAGCAAATAACATTACGCCTGAAAAAATAGAACCTAATATTTCGTGACCTTCAACAATTAATGTATAAGATAAAAAATACCTCCACCTAGTAATAAAAAAGAAAAGAATAAACCAAAATAATTAATCCATCTTAAACCTCTTTCCGTTTTAGAAACCAATTTCACTCTATTTGTATATGAATTGTGGCGAAAATCTTGCTCTTTTTCAGCTCTTTTCTTTAACCATTGTATGATATCAGGATCAAGCTCAGAAAGCTTCTTTATTTCTGTTGCATCTGGTAGTAAATTATCATCAAAAACTTCTTCAACAATATGTCCTTGATGATTTTTGGAACGAGATATTTGAGCTCTACGATGCTGTTTTGCCATTTTCTGAATCTTCTTTTAGTGATTGATGAGCTTTTTGAGTATCTTTTAAGAAGACGTCAAAGTCGTTTTTTAAAGCTTTTTTATCGTCACCAGAATTAGGAATAATAGATATATCAAAGACTTCATCTCTTATCTTATCAAGTTCTTCGCTTTTGTGGTCGTAATTACCAACGAAGGCGTCAGCTATATCAGATAAAAATTGTGATATTTTGATTGTGTAACTCATAGTGAATTTTGTAATTAGCAATGACCTATATATTTTACAAAAATTTAGATAGAATCAAAAACAAAAGCAAATATAATAAAATATAATGCAATACAATGGGTTGTTAATGAAAACCAACACTATAACAGCCATTTGAAACAACCTGCCTCCTAGGGCTTTCAGCAAAACTCAAGCAAGGCACAAAAGAAATCTTACCTATATACCTTCTGTTGATTAATCCATTGCCTATATTCATTGGCGTATTGGTTATGTTGTCTCAAGTTTTTTGCAAATTTATGATATCCAGGGTTTTTAATATCTGCAACAAAATAGTAATAATCATGATTATCATAATTTAAAACGGCTTCAATACTAGAAATATCTGGCATTGCAATTGGTCCTGGAGGCAAACCTGCATATTTATAGGTGTTAAATTGAGATTCAATTAATTTATCCTTATTTAAAACTCTTCTTACTATTGTATCAAAATTTTGAGTACTTTCTTTAAGGGCAAATATTAAAGTTGGATCAGCTTGCAGTTTCATGTTCGCTTTTAGTCTATTAATGTATACACCAGCTACTTTAGGGCGTTCATCAACCTTTGCTGTTTCAGCTTGAACAATAGAAGCTAACGTAACTACTTCTTTTGTATTCAAATTAAGCGCATTTGCTTTAGCTCTCCTATTTGCATTCCAAAAATCTTGGTATTCTTTCAGCATTCTATTTCTAAACTCATCAGCGCTAGTATTCCAAAAAACTTGGTACGTATTTGG
>JAIUMH010000074.1 GCA_022565635.1 Flavobacteriaceae bacterium
AAATGATTTTATCTAAATTCGCATTACCAAACCTAATCGAAAATTATCTATGCAAATTGTTTTTAATGTATTTCGTTTATTTTGGCGCATATGGTTTTATGTGTGGATGTTGTTTGTTATAGTATTGCTTTTTCCGTTATTATTAGTTACAACGGCAAGAGAAAAGTGGTATCCTGGTTTTTATTATTTAGCAAGGGTTTGGGCTACTGCAATGATTTTTGGAATGGGTTTTTACCCGAGAATAAAATTCAAAAACGCACTTAAAAAGGACAAAAGCTATGTGTTAACCGCCAACCACACAAGCATGATGGATATAATGATGATGCTATATTTATCTAAAAATCCTTTTGTGTTTGTAGGAAAAAAAGAGCTTGCTAAAATGCCTATTTTTGGTTTTTTCTATAAACGCACCTGCATACTAGTTGACAGAAAAAGTCCACAGAGTAGAAAAGCTGTTTTTGAAGCTTCCAACCAACGCATTAGGTCAGGTTTAAGTATTTGCATTTTTCCAGAAGGCGGAATTCCAGATGATGAAACTGTTGTTTTAGATGAATTTAAAGACGGAGCTTTTAGACTTGCAATTGAGCATCAAATTCCTATTATCCCCATTAGTTTCACAACCAACAAGAAATTGTTTCCATATTCTTTTTTAAAAGGAAAACCAGGAATACTTAATGCCGTTGTTCACCCAGCTATTTCAACTTTAGGGCTTGATCAAAAGGACAAACGCATGCTTAAAAATAAAACAAGAAATACCATTTTACAAATGCTTGATTTTTAATTTTATAGTCTATATTTGTAGTAGACTTATTACATCAATGAAAAAACGAACTGTACTTTTTTCTTTCCTTCTAGCAATTTGGCCTATGATGAATCAAGGTCAAAATCACATAGATAGTTTAAAGCAGTTGGTAAAAAAAAACAAAAAAGAAAATAATATTAAGGTTGACCATTACAACTTATTAGCCAAAAGCTACCTCAATGCTTACCCAGACAGCATCTTTTACTTTGCAGAGAAATCTGAAAAATTAGCCAAAAAAATCAATTATATTGATGGTCTTGCTGAATCATTTAGACACCAAGGTACCTATTTCTATTTTCAGGGCGATTTAGAAAAAAGTAAAGCTTATTTAGACTCCTCTTTAACCTACTTCAAAAAAGCGGAAAACCTTAGGGGAGAACTTTCTGTTTATAACAATAAGGGGTTGATATACAAAAACTCTGGGCAAATAAAATTGGCTATTGAAAATTATAATTTAGCCTTAAATGGAAACCGAAAATTAAAAGATACAATAGGCATATTAAACAATTTAATTAATCTAGCCAATGGTTATTCTACAATTGCTAATTACGAAAAATCAAAAGACTTATTTGAAGAGGCACTCTCTCTAGCTCTAAAAACAGAAAATCAACAAGAAATAGCAAGCATCTACAATGGTCTAGGTATTTTAGAAGAGAGAAAAGGTGAATTTGATCATGCTATTGAGCTTCACTTAAAAGCCATAGAATTTTATTATAAAAGTAATTTTAAATCTAATATTGCTATTACCTACAATAATTTAGCAAATATTGAAACTAAACAAGGAAATTACATTTCTTCTATCAACTACTTCAAAAAAGCACTAGAAATTGCTGAAGAAATTGGCAGAAAAAGATTACAAGGAATTTTCCTCAATAATATTGGAAACAATTATTTACAGTTAGGAGACTATGAAAAAGCCTTAAACTATTACTCCAGCTCTATGCAAATTACTGAAAAAGTAGATTTATTAAGCTATAATGCTAGTTTAGCAAATGTTGCTTTAATCAAGCAAGAAACAAATCAACTTGATGAAGCGGAAAACTTATTTTTAAAGAACATAGACTTTTACACTCAAGAAGGAGTGACAAGCGAACTTGTTAATGCGTATAATAATATTGGGGCACTATATATTGAAAAGCAACAATTAGAATTAGCTGAAAAATACCTTGCTAAAGCATTGAACCTTGCTGAACCTAAAGATGAATATCAATATTATTTAACGGGAACTTATACCCTATTAGCTAAAATTGCTTTCAACAAAAATGAACTAAACACAACTATTGAACAGGCTACAAAAGCTCTTGATTTATCAAAAAAACTTGGGAATAAGCAACGTAAAGCAGAAGTAACAGATTTACTCTATCAATCTTTTAAAAAGTTAAATGATTATAAGCAAGCACTATTTTACGCAGAAATGAACAAACAAATTTCTGATGATTTATTTAATAGCGAGAAATCAAAAGAACTGGGTAAAATAGAAGCAGAACAAGAGTTTAAAGCAACAAGTGAAAGAATTCAACTGGAAAATGAAAAGGAAATTCTTTTAAGAGATGCTAAAATTAAACAGAGAACATTATTGCTTAGCCTTGCACTTACTATTCTTATAGCTTTACTTTTTGCAAGCTTATTACTTCATAGGTTCAAAAAAAGAGAGCAAAAAAACAATATTCAATTACAACAGGCTAATGATAATATTGAAAAGCAAAACAAAGAACTGAAAGAATTGCATTTGCAAAAAAACAAACTCTTTTCAATTGTAGCTCACGACTTAAGGGGGCCATTAAATAATCTAAACAGCATGTTTGAATTGGCAGCCATAGGAAGTATTGAAGATCAAGAAATTCAACAACTTATTCCTGAAATCAATAAAGAACTTGAAAAAACTATTTTGCTTACAAATAATTTATTAGAATGGGCCAGCCAAGAAATGAAGGAACATAAAAATGAAAAAACCTCAATACAGGTGGCCTTGTTGGTGGACAAAATAAAATCTTTATTTGAAGTTTCTATTGCTAATAAGAAAATAAAATTCAACAACTTAATTCCTGCAGACAAAACCATTAATTTTTACTCACAAACTTTAAATTTGGTTTTGAGAAATTTAATTTCAAATGC
The DNA here is from genome assembly GCA_022565635.1 of Flavobacteriaceae bacterium. Lineage (GTDB taxonomy): Bacteria > Bacteroidota > Bacteroidia > Flavobacteriales > Flavobacteriaceae > Psychroflexus. The sequence goes on from JAIUMH010000074.1 coordinate 2,918, forward strand.
GATAAAGTATTGTAACAAAAATGATGAAATAAGTGTTGAGCTAAACGCAGACAAAACTAAAAATGAATGGATTTTTTCTGTAACCGACACAGGAATGGGAATGGAAGAAAAACTTAAAAAAAGCTTGTTTTCAGAAAGGATATTTTCAAAAAAAGGCACCAATAATGAATCTGGAACAGGCTTGGGTTTAGTATTATCTCAAGACTTTATAGAACGAGCCAATGGTAAAATATGGATTCAATTTTCTGCGCCACAGCAAGGAACAAAAATCTGTTTTAGCTTACCAATGTAATATGAGAATAACAAAAATCTACATCAGTTTAATTGGTTTAATAAGCTTTTTTTCCTCAGCTCAAAATAAGAGCATAGAAGAAATGAAGATTGATTTGAATCAAACAAAAAACACTACAGAAAAAATAAACAAACTAAATGCCATAGCTAAAAAGTTTGACACCGAAAATCAGGATAGCATATACAAATACGCTAATAAGGCTGTAAATTTAGCAACAGAAAACAGTCATGACCAAGGAATTGCAAATGCTTGGATTAACCTTGCTTTGTATTATCATTATAAAACTGAATTTGATTCTGTTGACTTCTACATGAAAAATGCAAGTGAAAAATTTATACAAATAAATGATTCTCTTGGACTTGCAAACTCTTATAATTATATGGGATTTTCTTTAGAAAGAAGAGGCAATGTGAATCAAGCTGAAAAACTTTACACTACTGCAATAAAAATTAATGAAAATATTGGTACAGGTGCGGATATTCAGAATACTAAACCACTTACCAATTTAGCCAATGTTAAATCATCTAAAGGTCAGTTTGACGAAGCCTTTTATTTATTTAATAAAACTCAAAGTATAATAGAAAACAATCCTAGTGATTTGTTGCATCAAGAAGGAAATGTTTTTAACGGTTTAGCCATTACTTATGAGCGGCAAGGCAAATTGGATTCCACTTTATTTTATCTAGGCAAAGCCGAAAAAATATATAAAAAACTTGGTTTACAAGGCAATTTATTTGTTGTAAATAATAATAAAGCTTCTGTATACAGAAAAAAATCAAATTTACCCCAAGCCATAAGGCATTATAAGATAGCCTTAAGCATAGCTGAAAAACTAGGTAATAAAAGGCATCAAAGTATAGGTTTAAACAACTTAGGAATTTGTTATTTAGACTTAGAAGATAACGAAGAAGCACTAGTGTATTTTGAGAAAGCAGCAATGATCTCAAAAGAAATTGATTTATTTACTTACGTTGTAACCCGTTCTAATGTAGCACTTATTCTTAAAGATTTACCAGAAAGAAGTAAAGAAGCTGAGGTTATACTTCTTGAAGCCTTAAATTATTTTGATGAGCAAAACCTTATCTCTTCCAAACCTCAAATACTTAACAACTTAGCAGAAATATACTTTAACCAAAAAGACTTGACATTAGCTAAAAAAACTTACTATGAAGCTAAGAAGATAGGAGAAGAACTTAGAAGTATATTTGACTTAGCTTTTACTTATAATGGTTTAAGCGAAATTGCCTTGTACGAAAAAAAACCTGATTCAACCATCTATTATGCACAAAAGGTAATTAACAATGACAAAGATGAAATCAATTTAGAAGGCTTGTCATTTGCCCATCAAATGCTTCAAAAAGCATTTAATGAAAAAGGAAACTTTGAATTAGCGCTATTCCATTTTGAAAAACATAAAGAAATGGATGAAAGCATTTTTAACGAAGAAAAATCTAAAGAAATTGGACGTGCAGAAATAGAGAATGAGTTTAATTTACAACAAGAGTTACTATCGTTATCTGCTGAAAGAAAATTGCTCCAACAGGAAAATAAAATTCGAATAAAAAATATGCAACTAATTATTGCTGGAATAATTTTAATTATTGTAATTTTCATTATCGTCTTATTTATTCTACAGCATAAAAAACAATTAAAATCACAAAAAGAATTAACCGTTGCAAAACAAAATATTAATTATAAAAACAAACAGCTTAAGCAATTAAGCAATCAAAAAAATCAACTCTTTTCTCTTGTAGCTAAAGATTTAAAACAACCTCTCAACCAACTTTTAAAGAGTTTTAAATCCACACACAAGGACAAATTAAATGAACAAAATAAAGCAGAAATTTCGCAACTACTAGAGTCTACTTTAATCACAACAAATATTTTATTGAATTGGGCTAGCCAAGAAATGAGAGAAAATAAAACTATAGAAGAAGACTCTGAGACTTCATTACAGCAGTTGATTGAATCTGTTAAAAATCAGCTTTCCAAAAATATAAGAGCTAAGAATATTCTGTTAAAAATTGATTTAGAAAATCCGCTTAGAGAGTTGTCAAATTTAAATGCTATACAAACCGTTTTACTAAATATTCTAAACGAAATTATTCACCTATGTAAAACAAATGAAGAACTATTGCTGAGTGTACAATCAAATGAAAATGATAAGCTAAAATTTTGCATAAGTTTTCCTACTCAAATACTAGTAACCAAGGTAAATTTAGAAAAAATTGAAAAAAATGAACTAAAGATTGAATTGGCAAAAGATATTATCCAAAAACATGATGGGAACCTAAAGTTAACTAACCACAGTAATTATTATACATTATGCTTTAAAATTAGATCTTCTTAATCATATTAATATGCGGAATACCATCTTCCAAATAGCCTTCTCCTACTTCTTTAAATCCATGATAATTGTAAAACTTAACCAAATACTGTTGGGCTGAAATGCGAATTTTAGGACTGTTAAAATATTGTTCTATAAAAGCTATACTTTTTTTCATCAGAACGTGACCCAATTCCTTGCTTCTATACGTTTCCTTAACAATTACTCTTCCTATACTTGCTTCGTCAAAATACACGCCAGAATCAAAAATTCTTGCGTAAGCAACTACTAATTGATCTGCGTACCCAAGCACATGAATTGCCTTTTGGTCTAAACCATCAATGTCTTGATAAACACAGTCTTGTTCAACTACAAAAACTTCAGACCTAAGCTGAAGTAACTGATATAATTCAGCGGTACTAAGGTCTTCAAAAGAAAGAAATTTCCACTCCATTAGTCTTGAACAATTATATTTTTATTATCTGGTTTTTCGTACTCAGGCTGTATATTAGTGTGATTAATTCCAAAACTTGACACAACCTCTTCAATTTGCTCTAAAATCTCATCAAATTCAGAAAGCTTAATGTCTTCTTCAAAATCTACATGTGCTTCAAGGTGTGTTTCATCGTCATTTAATTTCCAAATATGAATATGGTGAATATGCTTCACTTTTTCAATTTTGTTCACCTTTCTTACAAGCGCTCTAACATTGATTTCTTTAGGGGTAAAAAGCATAAGTACATCATACGATTTTCTAGCCAAGGCCACTCCTACAATAATTAAATAAACAGCAATTCCTAGCGTTAATGCGCCATCAATCCAATAAATCTGGTAATACTTCATGGCTAAACCACCTATTAAAACAGCTATAGAGCCTAATAAGTCTGTAAACAGATGCAAATAAGAAGAACGAATATTTAAATTGCTTTTAGAATCTGAATGAAGAATTAAAACACTTATTCCGTTACCGGCAATAGCTACAATAGATAACCATATAACAATATCTGCATTGATGTTTTCTGGTATAAAAAACCGATCAACCGCTTCAAAAATTAAGAAAACAGCTATGATTATGAGCGAAATAGCATTGATAAATGCGGCAATAATTTCTGCTCTTTTATAACCAAAAGTTTTATGTTGAGAAGCTTTTTTATTAGAAAAAATGGCCGCTACATAACTAATTAGCAATGAAATAACATCAGATAAATTGTGTAAAGCGTCAGAGAGCAAAGCCAAACTACCACTTACAAAACCACCAATGGCTTGAGCTACCGTAATCAAAATATTAATGATTATGGTAAGAAGCAGGTTGTTTTTCTTTTTCTTGTATTTGAGCTCTTGCTTGTTCAAAATTTTATGAAGTAGGTATTTTATCTATACGGTTTTGGTGTCTTCCGCCTTCAAAGGGAGTTTCTAAAAACACTTTTACAAACTCAAGCGCCTCTTGTTCGCTTACAAAGCGCGCCGGAATACTTAATACATTAGCATTGTTATGTTGTCTTGCTAAGGCTACAATTTCTTGGTTCCAACATAGCGCAGAACGCACTCCTTGATGCTTGTTAGCTGTCATATTTGCTCCGTTCCCAGAACCGCAAATAATAATCCCTAAATCAGCATTATGAGCCTCAACATCTTGGGCAACAGGATGAACAAAATCTGGGTAATCAACACTATTATTAGCATTGGTTCCATGATTCTTAACTTGATGCCCTAGTTGCTCTAAATAAGCAACAATTTTATTTTTATAATCCGTACCAGCGTGATCATTTCCTATTGAAAGTTTCATAGTTTTATGTTTTTTTGAAAAGACAAAAATACTTATTTAAGAATGAAATTAGGCGAGATTTAAAGATTCTAAAATTAGTTTTTTTTGTGTTTAAAAAAGTTCTGTCGAAAACGATTGAGAAATATCAGTAAAACTAATTTAGGAGGGGTTGAAGATTTCATAAATCCATCTAAAATTACGATATTTGTTGAAAACTTAAAAATTATGCCGTTTTATCATAAACTTGGAAAAATACCCCACAAAAGACATACGGTTTTTAAAAAACCTGATGGTGGTTTATACTATGAAGAACTGTTTGGCACCATAGGCTTTGACGGGATGTCCTCTAATTTATATCATGAACAACGACCAACTCAAGTCAAAGAAATTAAGGGAAGTTACAGCGTAAAACCCAAAATTGCCAAAGCAAATAACATTCAATCTTATAGATTTAAAGGATTTCAGGTGCCTCCTACTCAAGATTATTTAGCCAGTAGAAAAATCATCATGCATAATTCTGATTGCAATATAATTTTAGCGGCTCCTAAAGCGTCAACACAAGATTATTTTTACAAAAATACCGATGCAGATGAAATGATTTTTGTACATAAAGGAAGTGGAAAGCTAAGAACACAATTTGGGAATTTAGAATTTAAATACGGTGATTATCTTTTAATTCCTAGAGGAACCATTTATAAACTTGATTTTGATAATGAAGACAATAGATTGTTTATTGTTGAATCATTTCACCCAATTTACACGCCTAAGCGTTACCGAAATCATTTTGGCCAATTATTGGAGCACTCACCTTTTTGTGAGCGAGATATTAGAAGACCTGAAGAATTAGAAACCAATAATGAAAGTGGCGAATTTTTAATCAAAGTAAAAAAGCAAGATGAAATTTTTGACTTAGTTTATGCTTCACATCCTTTTGATGTAGTTGGCTATGATGGTTACAATTATCCGTATGCTTTTTCCATTCACGATTTTGAACCCATAACTGGTAGAATACATCAACCACCACCAGTGCATCAAACTTTTGAAACTTCAGCTTTTGTAGTTTGTTCTTTCTGCCCAAGGCTTTATGATTACCATCCAGAAGCCATACCCGCTCCTTATAATCATAGCAATATAGATAGCGATGAGGTCTTATACTATGTAGATGGTGACTTTATGAGTAGAAATGATATTGATGCAGGACATATTTCATTGCATCCAGCAGGAATCCCACACGGTCCACATCCCGGAGCGGCTGAACGAAGCATTGGAAAAAAAGAAACCGAAGAATTAGCTGTAATGGTAGACACCTTCAAACCTCTTCAAATTACAGAAGAGGCGCTAAAAATTGCTGATGAAACCTATTACAAATCTTGGTTAGAGTAAAAGGATTAGTAGAATTTAGTGCTTCATACCAGGTATTTAATGCCAACTGTATTAAAAAGAAAAAAGATGAGAGAAGTGAATTATACGAAGCTTTAGGGTATAAAAATTGACCTCTCATTGGTTACAAATACATCACTAGGTTTTACAGCTTAGCAATAAAGAGAATAACAAATAAATAGGAATACAAAAACTAGATAAAATGAAAAAAGAGATAGAATCAGTAAATTACGGTTTAGAAAAAATATTTGATGGAGCGCAAGATTTTCTGCCACTTTTAGGAACCGATTATGTTGAACTTTACGTAGGAAACGCCAAACAAGCGGCTCACTTTTATAAATCGGCTTTTGGTTTCCAGACCTATGCATATAAAGGGCTAGAAACAGGAAGTAAAGACAGTGTTTCTTATGTCTTAAAACAGGATAAAATCAGGTTAGTCCTCACTTCTCCATTAAACTCCAAAAATCCAATTAATGAGCATATTGTTAAACACGGAGACGGAGTTAAAGTTATAGCACTTTGGGTTGAAGATGCTAAAAAATCTTGGGAAGAAACTACCAAAAGAGGCGCAAAATCTTTTATGGAACCTACCGTAGAAGAAGATGAAAATGGAAAAGTAGTACGTTCTGGAATTTATACTTATGGAGAAACAGTTCATTTATTTGTAGAAAGAAAAGATTACAACGGAACTTTTTTACCCGGTTATAAAGAATTGAAATCTGAATACCAGCCACTACCTGTGGGCTTAAAATTTATAGACCATATGGTTGGTAATGTAGGTTGGAATGAAATGAATACTTGGGTAAAATGGTATGAGGATGTAATGGGCTTTGTTAATTTCTTGTCTTTTGATGACAAGCAAATTCACACCGAATATTCGGCTTTAATGAGTAAAGTAATGAGTAACGGAAATGGAAGAATTAAGTTTCCTATTAACGAACCTGCAGAAGGAAAGAAAAAATCACAAATTGAAGAATATTTAGATTTTTATGAAGGTTCAGGAGTGCAGCACATTGCAGTAGCCACAGATGATATTATTAAGACTGTATCTGACTTACGCTCAAGAGGAGTAGAGTTTTTATCAACACCGCCAGAAGCTTATTACAAAGCCATTCCAGGAAGATTAGAAGAGTTTAGTCACGAGCTTAGAGAGGATTTGGAGACGCTAAGAAAACTCGGAATAATGGTTGACGCAGATGAAGAGGGTTACTTACTGCAAATTTTCACTAAACCAGTTCAAGACAGACCTACTTTATTCTTTGAGATTATCCAACGCATGGGGGCAAAAGGTTTTGGGGCTGGAAACTTTAAAGCTTTGTTTGAATCGATTGAACGTGAACAACAACTAAGAGGGACTCTGTAAAATCCTAAAGATTAGATGAGATTATAAAGAGAATAAGCCGTTTCAAGTTCATGAAACGGCTTATTTTGTACGTCAAAAAGTTTTTAACTAATCACTTTCATCTCTTTACCTACTTTAATAAAAGCATGAATTGCCTGATCTAAATGCTCTTTAGTATGAGCCGCCGATAGTTGTACTCTAATTCTAGCTTTTTCTTTTGGAACAACTGGATAAAAGAAACCTATTACATAAATTCCTTCTTCAAGTAATTTAGAAGCCATATCTTGTGAAAGCTTAGCATCATATAGCATTACAGGTACAATAGCAGACTCACCATCAATTATATCAAACCCAGCTTCTTTCATTCCTTTTTTGAAATAAGCTGTATTTTCTTGAAGTTGATCGCGTAAACTAGTATCATTTTTTAGTAAATCAAATACCTTAATTGATGCCCCAACAATTGATGGTGCAAGCGAGTTTGAGAATAAATATGGCCTAGAACGCTGACGTAAAATTTCAATGATTTCTTTTTTAGCGGTAGTGTAACCTCCCATAGCCCCACCTAAGGCTTTTCCTAAAGTACCAGTAATAATATCTACCCTGCCTAAAACTCCTTTTTCTTCTGGCGTTCCAATTCCTGTTTTACCTATAAAACCTGTAGCATGACATTCATCAATCATTACTAAGGCATCATACTTATCGGCTAGATCACAAATCTCATCTAACGGAGCTACTAAACCATCCATAGAAAAAACACCGTCGGTAACAATAAGCTTAGTTCTTGCTCCATTGGTATTTGCCTCTTTAAGTTTTTCCTCTAAATCTTTCATATTGCCGTTTTCATAACGGTACCTTCCTGCTTTACATAAACGCACACCATCAATAATAGACGCGTGGTTTAAAGAATCTGAAATAATAGCATCTTCTTTTCCCAACAAAGGTTCAAAAATTCCACCATTGGCATCAAAACAAGCCGCATATAAAATAGTGTCTTCCATTCCATAGAAGTCGGCTATTCTAGCTTCTAATTCCTTATGAATATCTTGCGTACCACAGATAAAACGGACACTTGACATTCCAAAGCCGTGAGAATCTAAGGTATCTTTAGCGGCTTGAATTACTTCGGGATGGGAAGAAAGCCCCAAGTAATTATTGGCACAAAAATTAAGTACTTTTTCTCCTGTATTAATGGTGATTTCTGGTCCTTGTGGACTAGTTATAATTCGTTCTTTTTTAAACAAACCTTGTTCTTCAATATCTTTTAACTCTTGAGTTAATTGAGTTTTTAATTTTTCTGAATACATTTTTAATCGGATTTTTGACAAATTTACAAACAAATACCTAAACTATTTCTAACATAGTAATAAATGATAAAACTATAGAAAAATAGAAGTTTTGAAAATAATTGTTGAAATTTTCTAAAAAAGCGTGTAAATTAGACCAATGAAAAAAGGAGATATCAAATACCTTGCGGCTTACCTGCTTCCAATTTGTGCAATGATTGGTATTGTTTTTCCCTTTCATTTTAGTTGGTTAACCCCAATAGTTACTTTTCTTTTAATTCCTGTTATAGAATTATTTACTCCTGAAAACCAGGCCAATCTTCATCCTACTGAAGTCAATCAAAAATCAAAAAGTATATTTTTTGATGTTTTACTTTACCTCAACTTACCTTTGGTTTATGGTATCTTAATTGGTAGTTTATTGGTGTTGTCTAAACAAGAATTAAGTCCAGCACAAGTTATTGGACTTGTATTTAGCGTGGGAATTATTCTAGGAAGTAATGGAATTAACGTAGCTCATGAGCTTGGACACAGAACTGGGTTTTGGAATCAATTATTTGCCCGTTTACTTTTATTACCTTCACATTATACACATTTTACTTTAGAACATAACTACGGGCATCATGCCCAGGTTTCTACTCCAGAGGACCCAGCTACAGCTCAGCTTAATCAATCGGTATATAGTTTTTGGTGGAGCTCCTCAACAGGACAATACAAAAACGCATGGGTCATTCAAAAAAAACTTTTAGTTTCTCAAAATCAAGCATTTTGGTCATTAAAAAATGACATGCTCATCAATAGTTTTTTACAAGTTATTTATCTTTCTGCTTTATTTATATGCTTCAGTTGGAAGATAGCTTTATGGGCAATGGCTATGGGAATAATTGGCTTCTTGCTTCTTGAAAGCATCAATTATTTAGAACATTATGGTTTACTTCGGCTTCAGAAAAAAAGTGGAAGATACGTGCCTGTGAAAGAAATTCACTCTTGGAACTCAAACCATCTTTTAGGTAGGATTTTATTGTATGAGTTAACCAGGCACAGTGATCATCATTACCGAGCCAATAAAAAATACCAACTTTTAGACTATCATACTAAAAGTCCTGAGTTGCCTTATGGTTATCCTACAAGCATATTACTAGCCTTGATACCTCCTTTATGGTTTTCTATTATGAACCCTAGAATTCCTGAAGAGATGAGGTTGAAAGCTAAATATGATTAAGATTTTAAAAGCCGAGCAGCATCTTTAGCAAAATAACTAGCAATTAAACTTGCCCCAGCTCTTTTGATGGCGGTAAGTTGTTCCAGCATCACTTCGTCATGGTTTAACCAGCCCTTTTCTGCGGCGGCTTTTAACATGGCATACTCACCGCTAACTTGATAAACGGCAATAGGTACATCAACTGCGTTAGCCAAATCGCGAACAATATCTAAGTAACATAGACCTGGTTTAACCATTACAATATCGGCTCCTTCTTCTATATCAGCAAAAGTTTCACTAAGTGCCTCTTTTCTGTTAGCGGGATTCATTTGATAGGTTTTTTTATCTTTAGGAATATCTTGACCTTCTACTGGAGCAGAATCTAAAGCATCTCTAAAAGGGCCGTAAAAAGCAGAGGCATATTTAGCAGAGTAACTCATAATTCCTGTATTTTTATAACCTTTCTGCTCTAATTTGTTTCGCATTTGAAGAATTCTACCATCCATCATATCACTTGGCGCAACAAAATCAGCTCCAGCTTGCGCATGACTTAAAGCCATTTCTGCTAAGACTTCGGCGGTTTCATCATTGATGATTTCACCATTTTGCACAATTCCATCATGACCAAAAGAAGAAAAAGGATCTAGCGCAACATCAGTCATAACAAGCATTTCAGGCACTGCCTTTTTAATGGTTTGGATAGCCCGTTGCATCAGACCGTTAGGATTCAAAGCCTCCGTTCCTTTATTATCTTTTCTAGCTTCGTCAGCTTTTACAAACAGCAAAACAGATTTCAAGCCCAAGTCCCAAATTTCTTTGACTTCAGTTTCTATTAAATCTAAGCTGTATCGAAAATAATTAGGCATAGAAGAGATTTCTTCTTTTATATTTTCACCTTCAACAATAAAAAGGGGAACAATAAAATCGTTTACGCTTAGATGGGTTTCACTAACCAAACTTCTAATGGCTGGAGATTGTCTTAATCTTCGGTGTCTTGTATGT
>JAIUMH010000075.1 GCA_022565635.1 Flavobacteriaceae bacterium
TTTTTATTGTAGAGGCGTTTGATTCAAACGCCTCTACAATAAAAACAAACGCCTCAGCAATTAAATTGATCGCTTTTACAATTATCACTCAAAACCCATCAACAGAAGAATTAGAATTCAAAATTCTGCCTGACCAGCTTAGTCGGGCAGGTAAAAATTCTTCATCTTATATCACAAAGACTAACAACAAACCACAAAGATGAGTTGTTTCTACTCCTTAATAAACATAGCATGAGCTTTTACGCCGGTGAGTAAGTTCCAAACATTAGAAACTATAATTTTTCCATCTTCATCAAAGATTTTTAGTTCAGCTGTGTTGGGGCCGGCAGTACCTTGGTTAAGGGCAATGAATTCAACTTTATTAAAACCTTCTACCAAATCCACATAAAAGGTTTTAAATTTATTTTCTAAAAGTACGTTTTCAGCAATAATTTCTCCGTTTAATTTTATTTGTACGCGGTCTCCATCAAACATCATATGGTCTCTACATGCAATTACCACTTTTCCAGAAGAAGTTTTAAATTCACCTAAATCCATGTTTTCACCAAATTCTTCTCTAATTTTTGGTTCTCTTTTGTTGTCTTTAAGCTTTTCGTTCAATCGTTTTTCATGTAAATTTGTTGGATTGGTAAATTGTTTTTCTTTTAAAAATTCAGGATCCTCCTCTTCTTTTTTCTCTAATCCTTTTTTGTTTAAATTAGGTATGCCAAAATTAGTTTCAGGGAAAGCTTTACCTTTACTAGTTTTTAGCTCAACACGTTCAGAACCACTTTGAGAACCATCAAGTTGAGCAAAACTAAATCCGCTTAACAAAAAACAAGAAATAAAAATTAAGAGTCGCATTGGCATTTTTTTCAAATGTATAAAAACTTATTTAAAATAAAGACTTCAAAATGCATGCCATATTTCAAGGGGTACACTTAAAACTTCGCATTTATCTTCATGTGTCTTACTCACCCAATGTTTCTTCTCAAAAGCTTGTATATAAGGTATGTTGACATCTGTTTTTTGAATTCGGTTTTTCAAGGCTTTCCATTTAGAATCATTTGCCTTTCTGATTGGAAACTTGCTGGAAAAGGAGTGTTTGCTTAAGTGTATAAATTCTTTTGAAAAAGTTGATGTAAAAATGAAATTTTGATCATTCCAAATTTCTAATTCTATCAACTCTTGGTTAGGCAGTTTCATGCTTGCAGAAGTAGAATTCCAATTCATTAATTGATAAGCTTTGGGGTTTAACTTAGGCAATTCGCCAGAAAGTTGCATGTAATATTTGTAAGCCGATTCCTTCAAGCTCCATAACAACCAAAAATTAAAATTAAGATGATTTTGATCAAGTAATTTAACTTCAGAAGAAACAAGGGTTTTAGATAAATACCTGGATTTCCTTTGGTCAAAATTTTTCTTTTTAACTTCATCTAAAAAAAGTAAATCAGTGCCAATATTATTCAATTTTTGACTTAATTATATTTAGTGAAGCCTCTACGTCTAGCATTTTCTCCATTTCTTCGTTTTCAATTCGAATATCAAATCGGTCTTCAATGTCTAAAATCACATCCACTAAATGAGCCGAATTGATTTCAAGGTCTTGAAGAAAACTGGTTTGTAGATTTATTTCCTGAAAAGCCTCTTGATTTTGTACATAGGGTTGTACTATTTTTTTGAGTTCTTGCATCAGTTGTTCGTTATTCATTTTCTTTTTCTTTTAGCAATTGTTTGTGTGAATAAGATTCAAATAAAAAATTTATGCCTGTCATAATCAATACTAGTGACAAAGTGCCCGCCAAAACCCATGTCCAAGTGGTCGCTGTTTCATGTTTTAAAAATCCACTTTCCACCAAAGCACTTAAACCAAAACCCAAAATTGCAGTCCCGCTTCCGCCATAAATCCAGTAGCGTTTTTGGTGATAGGCTTTCGATTTAAAATTCTTCTTCATCGTATTCTAAGTAATTTCGTTTTACAAAATCTAGTGCAGTTTTTAGGATATGCCCCATGCTATTGCATTGCTTAAACTTGACATCTTTGGTATATTCAACCAGTTCATTCCTTAGCATTTTCACGTATTTATCAGTAGAAATTTTATCTTTAATCATACATCTAATTAAACTGCTAAATCGTTTTTGCGAAGTGATTAATCGTTTAGCTACCTGAGAACGCTCTTCCATTCGGTATTGCTCTATTGAAGACTCTTCTAAGCAATCGGCTACCAAACGCACCATGGGGTAATTTTCTTTGAAAAATTGAGGGCGATACACCTTTAATTTTCCTTCATAATTTTGTTGGTCAAAATCAATAGCTCTAATTTTATAATCTACATGGTCAAAATCGTGCGTGGGAATCACTACATAATTGTAAGAACGCATATCTCCTAAAAGTCGAAGCATGCAACGTTCATTAAACTTCACAAACTGTTTGGCAATTTGTGTTCTTGCACGTTGATCACAATCAGGCAGATGTTCTTTAATAAATACATCACCGGGAATTCCAGCAATATGTTCTTCTATCAAGGTATCTTTATAGACTAAGAAATTAATTCGATGAGGCGATAAAATATGTTCAAAATCCAATCCATAAATTCGTGAAGCATCCGCTTTTTTTACATAGAAATAAGTAAAATTATCATTTAAGATATTTCTCACTTTAATTCTGAACGGTTTTGAATTTCCAAAAGTACAGTAATCAATAGCATCAACACTGAGGTAATCTAAATTTTTAGACCGTCCATCAGAATGCAAAATCATGTACACTTTTTTAAGCGAAGCATCAATATCTTCTCGTTCATAATCAGGATAATAACAGCGTACCCAAAGCGTATCGTCGTCATTTTCATCATAGACTACAATAGACCCTGAAAAACGCAGTAAATCATCGTAAAACACAGGGATTCTTGTCGCTCTTTTATAGCGGTCTAAATATAGTTGAAGCCTATCGTTAATTGGAAAACTAGGCTTTTTTTGCGACATTAATTTTTCTTCGGTGTACTCCATACCTCAAAAATAAAGATTTTTAAATGATATTCTTCTAAAACAAATACAAATACTATTGAAATTTGGTTTTTATCCTAAATGCTTATTTCTTTCAGAGGTTTGGATGTTTGGGAGTTTGCTGGTTGCTAATCATGAAATGTGAATTGAAATACTTTGCGACTTAGCGATTTTAGAAGTGCTTCCGATAGGTTTATGAGAATATAAGAACCTAAATTTAAATGAATTTCTCTGCGTTCTTAGCGTTGAAACTTGGTGTTCTCTGCGTGGAAAAAACGAAGAATTAAATACGGATAGTGTAATTTTCTTTCAGAGGTTTGGATGTTAGCGAGTATGCTGGTTATTAATCATGAATTGTGAATTGAAATACTTCGCGGCTTAGTAACTATAGCAGTGCTTCCGATAGGTTTGTGAGAATAAAAGAACCTAAATTTAAAATGAATTTCTGTGTGATCTTTACCTAAAAAACTTCGTTATTCGTATGTAAAAAATTGAATATCCACTTCATTAATAAAAAAACATGCTAATTATAAATAATTAATTGATAATCAGCATGTTTAATTGAAATTTTCATAAAAAAAACTTTTTTTGTTGCATAATTTTATAAAAAACCTATTAACAACCCATAAGCATTAATTCAAATCATAACGATCTGCATTCATTACTTTAGTCCAAACTTTTACAAAATCTTCAGCAAATTTTTTCTTATGGTCATCTTGCGCATAAAACTCTGCATAGGCACGCAAAATAGAGTTTGAGCCAAACACCAAATCAACTCGACTTGCGGTCCATTTTTGTTGACCTGATTTTCGATCTACAATTTGATAGTTATTTTCTCCATCGGGTTTCCATTGGTAATTCATATCCGTAATAGCTACAAAATAATCGTTGGTTAAAGCTCCTACATCATTTGTAAAAACTCCTTGTTTCGTATTGCCATGATTAGTTCCTAAAACACGCATTCCTCCAATTAATACAGTCATTTCTGGAGCGGTTAAACCCATCAATTGAGCTCGATCTAGCATGAGTTTTTCAGGAGCAATATCACAATCCGTTTTAATCCAATTTCTAAAAGCATCGTGAACAGGCTCTAAAACATCAAACGATGAAGCATCGGTCATCTCATCCGTAGCATCTCCTCGTCCCGGAGCAAAGGGTACGTCTAATTCAAATCCTGCTTTTTCAACCGCCTGTTCAACCGCTACTGTTCCTCCAAAAACAATTAAATCTGCCAAACTAATTTCACCTTCAAAACCAGTTCTAATTTCATTTAATTTTTTCAATACTTTTTGTAAACGTTCAGGTTCATTGCCTTCCCAATCTTTTTGAGGGGCAAGTCTAATTCTGGCACCATTTGCTCCCCCTCTATAATCTGATTTTCTGAAGGTTCTTGCGCTGTCCCAAGCTGTACAAATTAAATCAGATTGGCTTAAACCAGCACTAAGAATTTTCTGCTTTAAAGTTTCAATATTCCCTGGGGTTAGTCGATAATTTACTTGTGGAATAGGATCTTGCCAAATTAAATCCTCTTTGGGTACGTAAGGCCCCAAATACCTGCTTTTTGGTCCCAAATCCCGATGCGTTAATTTGAACCAAGCACGAGCAAAAACCTCTTCAAAATAAGCTTGATCCTTCATGAACTTTTCAGAAATTTTACGGTACTCAGGATCCATTTTCATAGCCATATCAGCATCTGTCATAATCGGATTTAAACGTTTTGATGAATCATGCGCATCCAAAGGCTTATCTTCTTCTTTGATATCTTTAGGTTCCCATTGCCAAGCTCCGGCAGGACTTTTGGTTAATTCCCATTCATGATTAAACAGCATTTTAAAATACCCATTATCCCATTTTTCTGGTTGAGTAGTCCAAGCCCCTTCAATACCGCTTGTCATAGTGTCTCCAGAATGACCTTTTCCATGTGGATTCTTCCATCCCAAGCCTTGTTCATGAACATCGGCGGCTTCTGGGTTAGGTCCTAAATCTTCTTCAGGAACCATTCCATGGCATTTTCCAACCGTATGACCTCCAGCGGTAAGCGCAACGGTTTCTTCATCATTCATAGCCATTCGCTTAAAAGTCAAACGTACATCATGCGCTGTTTTCAGTGGATCTGGATTGCCATCAACGCCTTCTGGATTCACATAAATCAATCCCATCTGCACAGCAGCCAACGGATTTTCTAGAGATTCCCTTTTTTCATCATCACTATAACGATTTTTGGTAGCGGCTAAAAATTCTTTTTCAGACCCCCAATACACTTCTTTTTCTGGGTGCCAAATATCTTCTCTTCCGCCCGCAAAACCATACATTTTTAACCCCATAGATTCATAGGCCATATTTCCTGCCAAAATCATTAAATCGGCCCAAGAAATTTTTCTACCATACTTTTTCTTGATGGGCCAAAGTAATCTTCTTGCTTTATCTAAATTCACATTATCTGGCCAAGAATTTAACGGTGCAAAACGTTGATTTCCTGTATTACTTCCTCCTCTTCCATCGGCTACTCGATAAGTTCCAGCCACATGCCAAGCCAAGCGAATCATCAATCCACCATAATGCCCCCAATCGGCTGGCCACCACTCCTGACTATCGGTCATCAATTGACGCAAATCTTCTTTAACAGCTTCTAAGTCAAGTTCTTCAAAAGCCTTTTTGTAATCAAAGTCAGCTTCAAAAGGATTGGTTTTTTGATCATGTTGATGAAGTATATCTAAATTAAGAGCCTCTGGCCACCAATCCATTACATCATTTTTGGTTTCTGTATTTGCCCCATGCATAAAAGGACACTTTCCGTTACTTGTAGTATTCATAGTATTAAGATTTTGTGTTGATTCTTTAAAAACCATAAACTTATAAAAAAAATACAAACTTTTTAAAAACTTAACATTACTTAACCTTATCACAAGATTAAGGTGGTTTTTGATTTTTAATTGGAGTTTTTTTTCATTTTTAGTCTAAACCCAATGTCCTTTATCTCAAAACTAGAATAAAGTATTGATTACAAAATAGTATGAAAGTTTAAATTGTAAAATCATAGGATATCTTGAAAAAAATATGATATTTTTTGACTTGCTCAAGTGGTTTTTGGTAGCAGGAATATGAATTTTAAATTTTTGGTAGCTTCTACGGTAAAACCTAGTTTACTCTGTAAAAAAAAACACTTTATATTTTTTGCATTTCTACTGAAATTGAAAAACAGCTAAGAATACCAACCAATTGTTGCATACTTGTCTAACTTCAATTATCTTTACAAAAAGTTTAAGGCATGCATAAATTGGGCTTTGTTTTTTTAATATTTGTCAGTATTTTAGGCTGTCAATCCGATTCTTCTAAAAATAGAGAAAACCTGTCTGCAGAAGAGCATACTTTGAAAAACAAGTACACAAACACTCACCCTGAACTTTTAAAAGTAGCCCAAGCCCACGGATTAGAAGCTTGGGAAAAAACCAAAAAAATCGACTTTCAATTTAACTACAAGCAAGCGGATAGTGAAATGAATAGAATGTGGAGTTGGGATTTGGAAAATCAAATGATTACCCGTTATATTGAAGGTAACGAAATCACTACCACCACAGATGCTAAAGAAGCTAACCCAGAGCTTCATCAGGCGTTTATTAATGATACCTATTGGTTGGTTTTTCCTTTTCATTTGTTGTGGACCGATAATTTTGAGGTTGAAGTTGACCCCAATAGCAATTGCCCAATGAGCGATAAAGAACTCACTGAAATCAGTATTCACTTTAAGGAAATAGGTGGCTACACGCCCGGTGATAGCTATAAAATCTATGTCAATGAAGACCACATGATTCAATCTTGGAGTTTTCATTCTGGGGGAAATAATGCTCCTGATTTAATTAATGCTTGGGAAAATTACCAATCTTTTGAAGGAATCCAAATTAGTATGAATCGCCCAAATGATACGGGCGATTTCGAAATTTATTTTAATGAAATTAATGTACATCAATGATTGAAACAATTTACGATACGGGTTTAACTTTTGCAAAACAAATGGATCAGGATGATCCGCTGAAGGAATTTAGGCAAGAATTTCATATTCCGAAGCAAAAAAATGGCGAAGAACACATTTACCTTTGCGGTAATTCACTTGGTCTGCAACCCAAACAAACTTCAGCTTTTATCAAACAGGAATTAGATGATTGGGCTAATCTTGGGGTTGAAGGCCATACTGACGCGCAACATCCTTGGATGCCGTATCACGAATTTCTAAGTGAATCTATGGCTAAAATTGTAGGTGCAAAACCCAGTGAAGTGGTGGTTATGAATACCCTCACCACCAATTTGCATTTAATGATGGTTTCGTTTTACAGACCAACTTCTAAGAAATACAAAATTGTTATTGAAGCTGATGCCTTTCCATCGGATAAATACGCGGTTGAATCACAATTGAAATTTCACGACATTGATCCTGCTGAAGGATTGATTTTATGGCAACCTAGAAAAGGTGAAAACCTATGTAGATTAGAAGATTTAGAGCAAATTGTAGAAGACAACAAAGGTGAAATTGCGCTGTTTATGATTGGCAATACCAATTATTATTCGGGTCAATTTTACGATATGCAAAAAATCACGAAACTGGGGCATGAAAACGGCATTGTTGTGGGCTTTGATTTGGCGCATGGAGCAGGAAATATTCAGCCTAATTTACATGAAGTTGGAGCCGATTTTGCGGTGTGGTGTACGTACAAATACCTCAATTCTGGTCCAGGAAGTTTGGGTGGCTGTTTTGTTCATGAACGTCACGCTAATAATAAAGAATTAAAACGTTTTGTTGGCTGGTGGGGCCATAACAAAGACACGCGTTTTAATATGCGTAAAGATTTTGATCCTATTCCAGGAGCTGAGGGTTGGCAGTTAAGCAATCCTCCTATTTTATCAATGGCCGCTATTCGAGCTTCATTAGATGTGTTTGAACGAGCTGGTTTTGAAAAGATTAGAGAAAAATCGGTAAAAATTACAGGCTATTTAGAATTTTTACTAAAAGAACTTGAAGGAAATCAAATTCAAATTTTAACCCCTAAAAACCCAACGGAAAGAGGATGTCAGCTTTCCATTCAAGTTAAAAATGCCGATAAATCTTTGTATGATGCGCTTACCCAGAAAGGAGTGATTGCCGATTGGCGAGAGCCGGATGTTATTCGCGTTGCACCAGCCCCGTTGTACAATTCCTACCAAGACGTGTATAAATTTGTTCAACTATTGAAAGAATTAATTGATTGAAGCTTCTAAACGAAAATTTCATTAAGGTTTTAAAAAAATAAAACCAATTCATAATAATTGAAATTTAAAACGACTAAAGAGGCCAGCAGTTTCACTAAAATCAAATATTTTAATTAAATTTGGTTAAATTTTGAGCTAATGAAAATAGTAAACCTTACCTATCAAGATCAAGCCCTTCAATGGAGTTTGAAAAATGCTGACTTCAATAATTTAACGCTGTTGGTAGGGGCTTCTGGTGCTGGAAAAACTCAAATACTAAAATCCATTTTGCGATTAAAATCAATAGCCAATGGAAAATCTGTTAGTGGTATTAAATGGAATTTGATTTTTGAAACACTTGATCATTTAAAATATGAATGGAGCGGAGAATTTGAGAATAAGGGAGATATTGACTATACCGATGGCAATGATGATGAATTAAATAAAAACAAACCCTCAATAATTACTGAAAGGCTTCTAATTAATAACCAACTTATTGTTGAAAGAACAAAAAATTCAATTATTTTCAATGATGAAAAAACGGTAAAATTACCTAATCAACAAAGTGTAATTTATCTTTTAAAAGAAGAGGAATTAATTCAACCTGCTTATCAGGGCTTTAATAAAATAATTTTTAGTGACCAAACAGATTCAACAAGAGAAGCCTATCGAATAAAGTTTTCTGACACACAAAAACTATTAAAATTACACACAAATTTAAAATCGATTCAAGAAAGTAATGAGGATATTAGAATAAAACTTTATTTGGCTTATAAAAATTCACCAGAACTATTTCAAACTATTAAAGAACGGTATATCGATATTTTCCCTCAAGTTGAAGATGTGAAGGTTGAACCTCTAGACTATGAAAATAATGAGGACATTCCTTACTTCTTCAAGGAATATCCTTTTATACAAATAAAAGAGATAGATGTAGATAAATGGATTAAGCAAGAAAACATTTCATCAGGTATGTTTAGAAGCTTAATTCATATTAGCGAAATCTATTTATGTAGTGAAGGAAGTGTATTTTTAATTGATGAATTTGAAAATAGCTTGGGCATTAATTGCATTAATGAGCTTACTAATGATATCCTTTCTTCTCAGCGACAAATTCAATTTATATTGACAAGCCACCACCCGTACATCATAAATAATATCGGTTTTTCTCATTGGAAGTTAGTAACTAGAACTAAGGGAGTTGTGAACACTCACCATCCAGAAAAATACAATATAGGAAAATCAAAACACGATGCGTTTATGCAACTCATACAATTAGATCAATATCAAACTGGTATAGAGCTATGAATTTATACATCATTGTTGAAGGACGTAGAACAGAAAAAAAAGTATATCCCGCTTGGATTTCACATTTAATACCAAGCCTAAATCCAATAAGCTGGGCTCATGAAGTAAATCATAACAACTATTATGTATTTAATGGAAATGGATTTCCTGCGTTACTTCACAACCATCTAAAAAATTCTATTGAAGAAGTTAACGAATTAGATAAATTCAATTATTTAGTTCTTGTCCTTGATGTTGATGAATCAAGCATTTCGGGAAGAATTGAAGAGGTTAACAAGTTTATAAAAACCAATCAACTCAACTTAAATTCAAACACTGAGCTGGTCATCATACCACAAAATAGATGTATAGAAACTTGGTTTTTAGGCAACAGGAAAGTCTTTAAAAATAATCCACAAAGCTCAAGCCTTACGGATTATATTCAATATTATAATGTAAAGACCAACGACCCTGAAGCTATGGACATTCATCCCAAATTTAATACTCACGCTCAATTCCATGCTGAATATTGTAGAGAATTTTTAAGAGAAAGGAATATTAGATATTCTAAAAACAACCCGAAAGGAGTTGTAGAAAAAGATTATTTAGAAAATCTTGTAACAAGAAACAGAGATACTAAGCATTTGGCAAGTTTTAAGCTTTTCACAGATTTCTGCGAAACAGTAAACGCTAAAACACAAAGTCAATCATTTAAATAAATTGATGTAAACAAACAGATGAAAAAAGAAAAAATTATAATTGTTGGTGCCGGATTATGTGGGTCTCTTTTAGCCCTTCGCCTTGCGCAACATGGGTATCAAATAGAGTTGATTGAAAAAAGACCTGATATGAGAAAAGCCTCAATTTCAGCTGGAAGATCTATTAATTTAGCTTTCTCAGACCGTGGAATGAAAGGAATCTCCTTGGTGGGTTTAGCAGAAAAAGTGAATGAATTGTGTATTCCTATGCACGGTAGAATGTTGCATGACCAAGCAGGGAATTCGCAATTATCTAAGTATTCTGGCAGAAAAGGAGAGTACATCAATTCCATTTCTCGTGGTGGACTCAACTCGCTTTTATTAGATGAAGTTGAAAAACACGCCAATGTAAAAATGTACTTCAATTACAATTGTACTGATGTAAATGTAGAAAACGCTTCAGCAAAATTTGTTCATAACGAAACTTCAGAAGTTTTAAATTTAGAGGCTGATTTTCTTTTTGGGACCGATGGTGCTGGTTCTGTGGTTAGAAAAAGCATGATGAAAAATCCGAATTTATTATTTAGTTTTTCTCAAAATTTCCTTACTCACGGTTATAAAGAATTGAGCTTCCCTCCTACTGATAACGGTAATTACGCTACTGAAAAAGGAGCTTTGCATATTTGGCCAAGGGGCGAAAACATGCTAATTGCTTTACCCAACTTAGATGGAAGTTTCACCGTAACCTTATTTTTAGCTTACGAAGGCGGAAAATACAATTTCAACAATTTAACCAATCCTGAAATTGTAGATGAATATTTTAAAGAGGTCTATCCTGATGCGTATGCGCTAATGCCCGATTTAAAAACTGAATATTTTGAAAACCCTACAGCTCCTTTAGGAACGGTTAGGTGTTTGCCTTGGCATTTTGAAAAAACTTTAATCATGGGAGATGCCGCTCATGCTATTGTACCTTTTTACGGACAAGGGATGAATGCTTCATTTGAGGATGTTTTTGTTTTTGATCAAATTTTACAAGAAGAAGAATTCGACTTAAATACCAGTTTTGAACGTTTTTCTAAAGAGCGAAAAAAAGACGGTGATGCTATTGCAGATTTGGCCTTAGATAATTTTCATGAAATGAAAGCACACACAGCTCAAGAGGTGTTTTTAGCCAAGCGAAAATTAGAACTAGAACTAGAAGAAAAATTTCCAAATGAATATTACTCCAAGTATTCTTTGGTCACATTTAAAGAAGATATTCCTTATTCTGAAGCTATTCAACAAGGAAGAGCGCAAGATTTAGTGATTCAAGAAATGATAAAAAAAGGCTTGCTTCCTGAAGACATGTCCTTAGAAGATAAACTTAATCGAATTAAGAAAGCCACCAAAATGGCAATGAACAACGAATTGATTTTTAACTTAGAAGAAATATAATGAAACTACTAGACGGCAAAAAAGTTTCCGAATTTATTTTAAAAGATGTCAAAACACAAATTGACAACTACATCTCCCAAAAACATTTGGGTTATGATTTATCGCGACCAAGCATGGCCATTGTTTTGGTAGGAAAAAATCCTGCCAGCGAATCCTATGTAAGAGGTAAAATTAAAGCCTGTGAAAAAGCGCAAATCAACCATAAAATCATTCGATTTGAAGAAGATATTTCGGCTTACGATTTATTGAACGAAATAAAATATTTGAATAAATCGCATTTTGATGGTTTTATTGTGCAACTTCCTTTACCGGAACATATTGACCCAAATTCAATTATCAACGAAATTAGCGCTTACAAAGACATTGATGGTTTTCATCCACTTAATTTCGGTAAAATGGCTCTGGGTCAAAAGTCCATGCGCCCAGCAACGGCTTATGGAATTTTAAAGTTAATTCAACATTATGAAATCCCCACCAACGGTAAGCATGTTGTTGTGGTTGGGCGTTCAAATATTGTTGGAAAACCCGTTTCGATCATGTTAGGAAATGATTTTCACATTGGAAGAGCAACGGTAACTTCTTGTGATATTCACACCCCAAAAGAATTACTCAAAGAAGAAACACAAAAAGCTGATATTGTTATAGTTGCTGTTGGTCAAGCTGGCTTTTTAACTTCCGATATGATCAAAGAAGGAGCGGTGGTGATTGACGTAGGAATCAACCGTTTAGCAACCGGTAAGTTGGTGGGCGATTGTGATTTTGATGATGTAGCTACCAAAGCGGGTTACCTCACTCCTGTACCTGGTGGTGTGGGGCCAATGACCATAGCCGGACTAATTTTGAATACTTTTGAAGCTTGGAAAATGAAAAACCTAATTGAAAAATAAATAAACTATGATTTCATTACTCGGAAAAACAGCTGTAGTCTGCGGAAGTACACAAGGAATTGGAGAAGCCACAGCAAAATTAATGGCTGAATTAGACGCCAAAGTAATATTAGTCGCTAGAAATGAAGACAAGCTAAAAAAAGTGCAATCCGAATTAAAAAATCCGACTTTGCATCATTATTTAGTCGCTGATTTTACCCAACCACAAGAATTAAAAAAGACCATTGAAAATTGGGCTAAAGATAACGAAGCTCACATTTTAGTAAATAACACTGGTGGTCCCAAAGGAGGACCGATTATTGAAGCGGAAACCCAGGAGTTTACTGATGCTTTTTCTATGCATTTACTCTGTAATCACATTCTAGTGCAAGCCCTTTGGAAAGGAATGAAAAAAGAAAAATACGGCAGAATTATCAATGTAATTTCTACCTCAGTAAAACAACCTTTAGATGGTTTGGGTGTTTCCAACACCATTCGCGGAGCAGTAGCCAATTGGAGTAAAACCATGGCTAACGAACTGGGGCAACACAACATCACCGTAAACAACGTTTTACCAGGGGCAACAAACACCGACCGATTAACTTCTATTGCAGAAAATAAAGTAAAGAAAAACAGCGATTTAAGTGTTGAAAAAGTGTTTGAGAACATGGCTAATTTATCGCCCATGAAACGCATTGCTGAGCCTGATGAAGTGGCAAACGCCATAGTATTTTTGGCCAGCCCAATGGCCTCCTACATCAACGGAATTAACGTCCCAGTAGACGGTGGAAGAACAAAATCGCTTTAAATTAGTTAGAATTAAGTATAAAGAATTAAGTACAAAGAATTAAGTACAAAGTACAAAGAATTAAGTACAAAGAATTAAGTACAAAGTACAAAGAATTAAGTACAAAGTATTGAGTACAAAGTATTGAGTACAAAGTATTGAGTACAAAG
>JAIUMH010000076.1 GCA_022565635.1 Flavobacteriaceae bacterium
AAATAGAATGTTTGGAAACATGATTGGAAAGGGCTACACGGTAAAGAGCGCGCAATTAGAAATGAACATGATTGCAGAAGGCTATTACGCGGTTAAAAGTGCCTATATCATTAATAACTCTTCAGAAAAAAAGACTAAAACACCCATTATAAATGCGGTTCATAAAATACTTTACGAAAACAAAAACCCGAGAAAGGTGTTTCAGAAGTTAAGTGATAAGATGGATTAGTTACTCCTCCATTTTTAAAGAAAGCTCTAACCATTCATCAGATTTTTCTTCTATGCTTTGGTTGATTTCTTCTAAAGTAATTGAGTTTTCCTTAATTTCTTCTGGAGAAAGATCTTCTAAAAACTTTTGTTCAAGTTGCTTTTTCTCTTTTTCTAAATCCTGTATTTCTTTCTCTAATTTTTTAAAGGCTTTTTGTTCGTTATAGGATAAACTTTTGGTTTTTTCAGTTTTTGTAATTTGTTCAGGAGTTTTTGATTCTATAGGTTGATCTTCTTTATAATCAGAATTTTTTAAACTTTCCTCAATTTCTCTATAATCTGAATAATTACCAGGAAAATCTTTAATTCTATGGTCTCCAAAAACAAACAAGTGATCAACAATTTTATCCATAAAGTAACGGTCGTGAGAGACCATCATTAAACAACCAGGATAATCTAGCAAGAAGTTTTCTAAAACATTTAGCGTTACAATATCTAAGTCGTTTGTAGGCTCATCTAAAATCAGGAAATTCGGATTTTGAATTAAAACTGTACATAAATAAAGTCGTTTTCGTTCTCCACCACTTAATTTCTCCACAAAATCATATTGTTTTTTGCGGTCAAACAAAAAGCGTTCTAAAAGTTGCTGAGCAGAGATTTTCCTTCCTTTTTGAAGTGGTATATACTCACCAAATTCACGCACTACTTCAATCACTTTTTGCCCGGGCTTCACCTGAATTCCTGCTTGTGAATAATACCCAAATTGTACCGTTTCACCAATCACCACTTTACCTGCATCGGGCTCTAATTGACCGGTGAGAATTTTAAGGAAAGTAGATTTCCCGGAACCGTTTTTACCAATTATACCAATGCGTTCACCTTGTTTAATGTTGTATTCAAAGTTTGAGAATAGTTGTTTACCTTCAAAAGACTTCGAAATTTTATGCATTTCTACTACTTTGGTTCCCAAACGTTGCATGTTGATTTCCAATTCTACTTGATGGTCTTGCCTGCGTTTATGGGCGCGTTCTTTTACATCACTAAAATCTGAAATTCTAGATTTGGATTTAGTGGTTCTGGCTTTAGGTTGTCTTCGCATCCAATCCAACTCCTTTTTATAAAGTTGCTTAGCTTTGCTCACTGTGGCCGCTTCAGTTTCTAAACGCTGTTCTCTTTTTTCTAAATAATAAGAGTAATTCCCTTTGTAAGTGTAAAGTTCACCTTCATCTAATTCTATAATCGAATTACAAACCCGTTCAAGGAAATATCGATCGTGAGTCACCATAAAAAGACTCATATTTTCTGAAGCAAAAAAGCTTTCTAACCACTCAATCATTTCTAAATCCAAATGGTTGGTGGGTTCATCAAGAATAAGCAAATCAGGTTGTTGAAGGAGCAAAATAGCTAAGGCTAATCGCTTTTCTTGACCACCCGATAAATCAGCAACTTTTTTACTTAAATCGTCTAATTTCAGCTTAAATAAAATTTGTCTATATTGAGTTTCAAAATCCCATGCTTGTAGCTGGTCCATTTGATCAAATGCTGCTTGATAAGCTTCAGTATCATCCAGATTTTGCAAGGCCCTCTCATATTGACTAATAACTCTTAAAATTTGATTATCGGATGCAAAAATAGCTTCTTCAATACTCATTTTTGGGTCTAAATCGGGCTCTTGATGTAAAATTCCAACTTTTAATTCTTTTCGGTAATTTACTTGACCTTCATCTGGAACTTCCTTTCCTGAAAGAATTTTAAGTAAGGTGGTTTTACCCGAACCATTTTTAGCTACAAATCCAATTTTTTGCCCTTGATTAATACCAAAGGAGATATTTTCAAAAAGATTTAAAATACCGTAAGATTTACTAATGTTTTCAACTGAAACGTAATTCAATGCAAGAAGATTTAAGTGATTATAAAATGCAAATATAGGCAAAGCACATTGATATAGGTGTAGCTAAAAATGAAATGAGTGTATTTTAGGAAATTGAATTTAATCGGCTATAATTGTAACAAAATGCAACAAATTAGACCAATACAAAAGAACAATAAAAATAAAACACTTATTTTAGCAAATTAAATTTCAAAACAATGGAAAATCAAATTTCAGTACAAAAGTACGGCATTAATACAGGAGTTATTTATGGGGCTATTTCAATACTAACTCTTTTTATAACTTACAGTTTGGGGGACGACCTCAACACCGTTTTATCTATAGTTAGTTTGGTAGTCTTGATTGGTTTACTCTATTATTCAATCACCGATTTTAAAAAGAAAAATGGTGTTTTAACTCTTTCAAACGCTATGAAAATTGGATTAATAACTGGTGTTATAGGAGGTTTGCTTTATGCCGTTTATCAATATTTACATTATACAATAATTGACCCTAGCTTTATAACTGAAATGAAAGAGACAGCATTTGAAGAACTTGAGAGAACATTTGCAGAGAGTGGTTCCTCTTCTGAAGAAAAAGATGCAGCTTATAAAGGTGTTGAAATTTT
Organism: Flavobacteriaceae bacterium; assembly: GCA_022565635.1. Lineage (GTDB taxonomy): Bacteria > Bacteroidota > Bacteroidia > Flavobacteriales > Flavobacteriaceae > Psychroflexus. Next base: position 2,706 of record JAIUMH010000076.1, read on the forward strand.
TACTTCGCCTTTTACCTTAGCAACACTTGCATTATTTGGGCAAATGCTTAAATCATTTATAATAGGTTTGGTATTAGGATTGATTTTTAAAAATAATCAACAAGACTACTAATGATGCAAATTTCGGTTGTTATTCCTTTATATAATGAAGAAGCGTCTATTCATGAATTGCATGAATGGATTTTAAGGGTAATGACTGAACATCAATTTACTTTTGAAATAATTTTTGTCAATGATGGAAGCAAAGACCATTCAGAGAAAATCCTCAATCAATTAGCACAACAGTCTGAAAACGTTCACGTTATTCATTTCCTTAAAAACTACGGCAAATCACAAGCCTTACATGCTGGTTTTAAAGTAGCTTCTGGCGAAGTTGTGATTACCATGGATGCCGATTTACAAGACAATCCTGAAGAAATTCCTGAGTTGTATCAAATGATTGTTGAAGAGAAATTTGACTTGGTTTCTGGATGGAAAAAGGTGAGGCATGACGCTATACTCACTAAAAACATCCCTTCTAAACTTTTTAATAAAGTAGCCAGTTGGACCTCTGGAATCAAGTTACACGACTTTAATTGTGGTTTAAAAGCGTATAAAAAAGAAGTGGTGAAGTGCATAGATGTAAAGGGCGAAATGCACAGGTACATACCCATTCTTGCCAAAAATGAAGGCTTTGATAAAATTGGAGAGAAGGTTGTAAAACATCAAGCCCGTAAATACGGAACCACAAAATTTGGTGCTGAGCGTTTTTTACATGGATTTTTGGATTTAATTAGCGTTTGGTTTTTCACCAAATTTGGGAAACGCCCCATGCACTTTTTTGGAGCACTTGGAGGATTAATGTTTTTCATCGGGTTTCTTGCAACCGCATGGATAGGTATTTCTAAAATATATAAGTTATGGAATAATCAGCCAGCCATATTAGTCACTAACAATCCTTGGTTTTATATTGCTTTAACCGCTATGATAATTGGAGTATTGTTATTTATAGCCGGATTTTTAGGAGAACTTATTCTTAACAATAACCAACATACACAACGTTATCAAATAAAAAATAGCACAAAACAATCTGAAAAAAATTAATTTATGGAAGATATTTTAAAAAAAGCTCAGTATTGGATGAGTAGTTTTTTTGATGAAGAAACAAGAAAAAACATTCAACAGCTTATTAACCAAGATCAAAATGCTTTAGAAGAAAGTTTTTACCAGAATCTTTCTTTTGGTACCGGAGGTATGCGTGGAATTATGGGCGTTGGCACCAACCGCATAAACAAGTACACCTTAGGAAAAAACACCCAAGGAATTTCTAACTATATCCACAAAACCTTGCCCAACCAGAAGCATTCTGTTGCAATTGCTTATGATTGTAGAAAAAACAGTGACACTTTAGCACGAGTTGTGGCCAATGTCTTTGCAGCAAATGGAATTCAAGTTTATTTATTTCCTGAACTTCGTCCTACTCCCCTACTGTCTTTTAGTGTTAGAGAGCTAGGTTGTACCTGTGGAATTGTACTTACAGCCAGCCACAATCCGCCTGAATACAATGGCTATAAAGTGTATTGGAAAGATGGTGGTCAACTTGTACCACCGCAAGATTCAGAAATTATTCAAGAGATTGAAAGTTTAGATTACGAAGAAATTAAATTTGAAGGAAATGAAGATTTAATTGAATTACTTGATGACAAAATAGATCAAAAATATGTTGAAGAAGTAGTAAAAATTGGAACTTTTGATGCCACGCCAGAAGCTAGAAAAAACCTCAACGTCTGCTTTACCTCGTTGCATGGAACAGCAATTAAAACAGTACCACCAATTTTAGAAAAAGCCGGATTTTCTCAATTGCATTTGGTAGATGAACAAGCTACGCCAGATAGTCAATTTCCTACGGTAAAGTCGCCCAACCCAGAAGAACCAGAAGCCCTTGAAATTGCTATTCAGTTAGCCAAAGAAAAAAATAGCGACTTAGTAATTGGTACCGATCCTGATGGCGACCGACTAGGAATTGCTGTTAGAGACTTAGAAGGTGAAATTCAATTGCTAAACGGAAACCAAACAATGGTTTTAATGACTTGGTTTTTGTTGGAAAAATGGAAAAAAGCAGGAAAACTTTCCGGTAAGGAATTTGTAGCTTCTACCATAGTTTCCACCCCCTTAATGAAAGTACTTACAGAAGATTATGGTGTTATTTATAAAGAAGCATTAACAGGTTTTAAATGGATTGCCAAACTCATCAAAGACCATCCAGAATTAACCTATATTGGTGGTGGTGAAGAGAGTTTTGGCTACATGGTTTCTGATGTGGTGAGAGATAAAGACGCTAATTCGGCTATCTTGCTTACTTGTGAAATGGCGGCTGAATTAAAAGCTGAAGGAAAAACACTTTACCAAAAATTAATCGAAATTTATCAGACCTACGGATTTTATCAAGAACACTTAGTTTCACTTGTAAAGAAAGGTTTGGCTGGAGCTGAAGAAATCAAACAGAAAATGATTGATTTAAGAAAGCAACCTTTAAGCGAAATTAACGGTGAAAAAGTAGTATTGATTGAAGATTATAGCACTTCTGAAGCTAAAGATTTGATTAATCACGAAACCAGAGAAATTAAAATACCTCCATCTAATGTATTGATTTACTACACTGAAAATGGAACCAAAATAGCCGCAAGACCCAGCGGTACAGAACCCAAGATCAAGTTTTATGTGAGTGTGAATGAATCTTTTACTAAGGATGAAGGTTTTGGTAACAAACAGCAAAATGCTTTGGCAAATATCAAGGCAATTTTGAGGGAGTTTGGAGTTGAAAGCTAAAAACTACGAAAATTAAAAAAATCCAACTTTTTAAAGGTTGGATTTTTTTAATTTTCTTCTAAAGGATTAGGTTTCTCTATGAAAATTTCTGGTTCATTTCTGCCTTGTTTAGTAACAGCCCATCCAACATTAAAACTAAATATCCCACCAAAACCAGCTTGTGTAGCTGTAGCATGAAAAAAACCTAAGCCTGCTTCAAGACTAAAATTAAGTCCTTGTTTGCTGGTGCGCTGAAATCCGTAGTAACCGCCATAAAATGCTAAAGAAAAATTTTCATCACCTTTTAAATCATGGGTCAAAAGCAAAGGCTCCCAGAAAAATGAAGCAGCAGGACCAAAATAATTTGCCGAGTTGCCGGTTACTTTTTTATTGGCATCAATTCGTTCTCTAAAATTGTGGTAGTATCTAATTCTGGTATTAAAAGCTAAACCAAACATGTATCCCTGGTCTAAAACACCAAGCGTTGGAGAAAAGCCTGTAGAAATACTCAAGTTTCGTAGTACGCCTAATTCATAATTAAATCCAGTTCCAATAGTGAATTGATGTCTTTCTAGGTTAACAATACCTCCTATACCTTCAGAACGTTGAGCTTGAAGCGTAAAAGTAAAAAATAACAATAGTAAGCTTAGCTGGAGTAACTTTGTTTTCATTGATATAAATAAATCAAATTTAGTTCAATCTAATGAAATATTCAATATTTATTTAGGATTATTGAATTCCTAATTTTTTTTTGCAATAAAATTATGCTAATTATATTTAATAGTTGAACTCATTTCTAGCATAGTTTAGCATCAAATCCTTTAACTTCCATCAGTATAAACACCGTTCCGCACATATGCTTTGTGGCGAAGTTAAAAACCGCGCGCCTTTCGGTTGAGTTCTGAGTTTGTGAAAATAGACAAGACTTCTGATTGAGCACAAAAGCGCCATAAAGTATATGCGCTGGTAGCCACAGTACTTTCACTCGAATAGTCCTTTTATTGTTTTCATTGGCAGAAACATTTTTCCACTATCTGGTAATTTAATAAATCCATATTTGTCATAAAATCTTTCAGCATCTTTATCGATTGGGTCGACCACAACAGCAAATGAACCAATACTTTTAGAAATTTCGTAACTCCTTTTTAAAGCATCTACCAATAATAATTTTCCGACCCCTTGTTTTTGAAATCGATTGTCGATTGCCAAACGTCCAAGTAGGGTAGTGGGAATTGATTTATATGAATTGGGTAGTTTCTTTTGAAATTCGCTTGGAATTAGTTCTTGGGATATACTGTTATTCGCTAAAGTGTAGTAGCCTTTTAATAAATCAGTTTCCTTGTCGTTTAGAACGAAGCAAGCGGATAACTTTCTTTTGATGTCTTGATTAGCTTGTTTATGCAAATAATCATCAAGCATATCTTTTCCGCAAGAAAACTCTTTTTTTCTATGGGCTGAATTCAGGTTTTCGGTTAGTTCGTCCATTAAGATAGATGAGCTTTGTATTCATTTGCAGCATTGATAAGATTCTTATTCGCTTTCGGTGAATTAGTGATTGTATCAAAGAATATTTCACTATCTCGAACTGATGCAATAATCTGCTCTTTTTCTGAAATGATTTCTTTAGCTTTTTCTTGAACTGTTAAAACCACAAAATCAGTTAAACTTCTGTATCCACCAATTCGTGCAGCTCTTTCAAAAAATACTTTTTGTTCTTTTGATAGTCGAGTGTCAAATCTCGCTTTCTTCTGTTTTATTTCTTTTGTTGCCATAATTATAAGTTTATAAAAACAAATGTACGTTTAAAATACGTACCAAGAAAATAATTGTACGGTTATTTTCCGTAATTTTTTTTTCGTATTGTGGCTAACTAAGACATATGGGTCGCTTGAATTTGAGGCAAGGTGCTGAGGTCAGTTATTATAAAAATGGAAATGGCAGCTCCTAAATATTAGTTGATATTTATTAAATATTAATCAAGCCTATACTAATGTTTTAGCATCGAGCCTGCCTGCGTTCCTTGTCAAAGGCAGGCGGAGTCGAGATGTAAACGTTTCTTACCCAATACTTCACTGAACTAAAGATTTATACTTAAAACAAAGTATTGATAGTCTATTTTTTTAAATGTAGATACATGAATTATTCGCTGAAAGTATTACAAGTAAAAGATTTACCTAATCTTCTTTTTTACTTTTATATTGCTTGAGCAGCTTTTTATTGAAATTGTATTCTGCTTTTTTAAGCATCATGATTTTCTTAGGAGAAATCACATCTTTAAGTTCTTCAATAAACTCTAAGCGGTATTCAAGCCTCTGGTCATGATAGCTTGTATAATCCTCCAAAAGCTTATTAGATTCTTCTTCGCTCAGCTCTTCAATTCTACCTAAACGCTCTTTAATACTTGCCCAAACACCATCTTTAAGTGTGTTATATTTATCGGCATTTCTGTTGTAAACAGGCCAAAAACGTTCCGCTTCAGAAGTACTCAAATTCAACTCTGATGTAAAATAAGATATTTTTAATGCTTTAATTTGTTCATCTTCCTGCGCAAAAAAGGAAGTTGAACATAGTAAAAAAAATAATAGTAGTGTATTTTTCATTTTTATTCATTTAAGAAATCTGCGTCATACATATCATCTTCAAAATAATTGAGGATTTTTTGTTGCTCAACATTTATTAAATCAAGTTCGGCAATATCATTAATTTGAAACTCGGTATAAAGGTCTATAGACAAATCTTCATAAGGAAGGATATAGTCTTCCACATAAAGATTAATTAACTGCTGATCTAAATTATCTAACACCATTCCCTCTACTGAATTTGTTGTATTGGTTGATTGATTTAAGCCAAAAAACCATAAACTTCCTACCACAACTAAAATAGCAGCTGCCGAACTTAACCAGTAAGTTAAACGAATTACCTTAGGCTGAGCAGTTGCATCAAATTTTGTTTCTTCAGCTATTTTGGATTTAATTTTAGCATTAAATTCTTCAAAGTAAGTTTCAGGAACTTTAAATCCAGACTGATTTGCATGAGATGCTTGCTCCATCATTTTGTCTTTCAAATTTTGATTAAAATTTTGAAAGTAATGAGGTGGAGTTTGAAATCCAGATTTTATTTTATTTACTTTTTTCATACTAATAATAAGACTAATATAAGAACAAAAAGTTTAATTTGATTTTAAAAAATCTTCTATTTTTTTTGTTGCATGATGATAGCTAGCCTTCAAAGCACCCACGCTAGTGTCAAGTAGGTCTGCAATATCTTTATATTTCATTTCTTGAAAATACTTCAAATTAAAAACTTCCTTTTGTTTTTCTGGAAGTTGGGCAATTGCTTGCTGCAATTTAATTTGAATTTCTTCACCTTCAAAATAAACATCACTCTTTAAATCATCAATCATTTTTTGCTGTAAATCTTGATCAGAAATTTGAAGTCGCTTTGCCCGTTTATTTAAAAACGTAATACTTTCATTGGTGGCTATTCTGTACATCCAAGAATAGAGTTTAGAATTTCCTTGAAACTTATCAATATTTTTATAAACCTTAATAAATACATTTTGAAGAACATCATCTGTATCTTCATGCGATTTTAGCATGTGCCTAATATGCCAATACAAACGTTCTTTGTACTGGTTGAGAAGTTCTTCAAAGGCTTCATTTTTGAAATCTTTGTCTTTTAACTTCTTAACTAACTCAAGCTCTTCCAAGGCAAATTTAATTTAAGGCGCTAATGTAAATGAATATAGAAGATAATTTATTAATTTATGAAGTTTTTAGTTATTCAAAAGACTGCATATCTACTAACTTTCGGTAAGTGCCATTAAGCAACATTAACTCGTCATGGGTTCCTTGCTCTACCATTTCGCCTTGATGCATAACTATAATTTGGTCTGCAGATTGAATAGTAGAAAGGCGGTGAGCAATAACCACCGAAGTTCTATTTTTCATCATATTTTCCAAGGCTTTTTGAACCAACTTTTCACTTTCAGTATCCAAGGCTGAAGTAGCTTCATCCAAAATCATAATGGGTGGATTTTTAAGTACAGCTCTAGCAATTGAAATTCGTTGTTTTTGGCCACCACTTAATTTTCCGCCGCTGTCACCAATATTGGTATCTATACCTTTGGGTAAATTCATCACAAAATCATACGCGTTAGCTACTTTTAAAGCATCTAAAAGCTCCTCTTCAGAGGCATCTTCTTTACCAATAAGCAAATTCTCTCTAATGGTGTCATTAAATAAAATTGAATCTTGAGTAACCAAGCCCATTAATTGGCGTAATGAAGATTGTGTGATTCCTTTTATATTGATTCCATCAATTTTAATTTCTCCTTTTTGTATATCATAAAAACGAGTAAGCAGGTTAGCAATAGTTGATTTTCCACTTCCAGATTGACCAACTAAGGCAACGGTTTTTCCTTTTTCAACGGTAAGACTAAAATCTTTTAACACCCATTCTTTTTCATAAGCAAAACTGATGTTTTCAACATCAATTCTAGCATCAAAGGAAGTTTTTTCTAAGGCATCAGGAGCATCTTCAATTTCATTTTCAGTTTCAAGCACCTGAAGAATTCGGTCTGCAGCTGCATTTCCTTTCTTTACACTATAAGAAGCTTTTGAAATGGCTTTGGCTGGTGTTAAAATCTGATAAGAAAGCCCCATGTAGGCTATAAAAAGAGCCGCATCTAGGCTCTCTTCTACCAAAACCATCTGACCACCGTACCAAAGCAAAATTGCAATCACTCCAATACCTAAAAACTCTGATGTTGGTGAAGCTAGATTTTGTCGGTTTAAAAGTTTATTTGAGAAATTATAATACTGCTTTGTTGAAGCTTGAAATCGTTCATTAAATTTTGATTCAGCATTAAAACCTTTAATAATTTTTAGCCCTCCTAAAGTTTCTTCTAAAATTGACAAAAACAAGCCTTGCTCATTTTGAACACGATCTGATTTTTTCTTTAAAGATTTACCAATCCTGGAAATTATAAAACCTGATATTGGAATAAAAACAAAAACAAACAAAGTAAGTTTCCAGCTAATTGAGAGCATTGCTACAATGGTAAAAATAATAGTAAGTGGCTCACGTACAACTAATTCTAAGATAGACAAAAATGAATGTTGCACTTCTAACACATCGCTTGTTATACGTGCAATGGTATCACCCTTTCTTTTTTCAGAATAGTGAGACAAAGGCAATTCTACTGTTTTTTTATACATTGCGTCTCTAATATCTTTCAAAACCCCATTTCTCAAAAAAGTAATAAAAAACATAGCTAGGTAGTTAAAAAAATTCTTCAGCAAAAACATGGTTATAATTAAAACCACCATGTAAATTAATACATCAGCACCTTCTTCTGCTTTTTGTGTAATAAAAAAGTTAAGGTAGTTTTCTGCATATTTTGTTGCTTCAGACATTCCTTGCCAAGTGGGTTTGGTGTAAACTGGCTCATCATCACCAAAAAGAACCTTTAACATAGGAAAGAGAGAAATCATTGCAAGTGTACTAAACAAAGCATAGAAAACATTTGCAATAATATTTAAAATGGCAAAAGTTTTATAAGGTTTAGCAAAGCGAAGTATTTTTTTAAAATAAGTCATTCAATCAAATTTAGCGCAACATTTAATTTGTTTAAGCCTACAAATCTAAACAATAAACCACAGATGGAAATATAAAAACTGAAGTTATGATTCAACAATATGCAAAAAGCTTAATTAATTTCAAAAAACAACTGAAAATTGAGATTTTATATCGATTTTTACCACATGATTAGTTACCAAAAATACCTACATCCTAATTCAACCACTTGGGCTACATTTATTCATGGCGCTGGAGGAAGCTCTTCTATTTGGTTTAAACAAATTAGAGATTACAAGAAAAATTTTAATGTGCTATTGATTGATTTACGAGGTCACGGAAACTCTAAAAATCATTCTGTTCAGTTGAAAGACAGCTTAAAGAACGATTATACTTTTGATTTTATTACAGAAGACATTATTGAAGTTTTGGATTTTGAGAAAATAGAGAAAAGTCATTTTATAGGCATTTCTTTAGGTACAATTTTAATTAGAAACTTAGCTGAAAAATATCCTAATCGAGTTCAATCTATGGTGATGGGGGGAGCTATTTTAAAAATGAACATCCGCTCTAGATTTTTGATGCGTATGGGTAATATTTTTAAATCGGTTATTCCTTATCTTTTGCTGTATAGGTTTTTTGCATTTATCATTATGCCTAGAAAAAACCATCAACAATCTAGGAATTTATTTGTTAGAGAGGCTAAAAAACTCTATCAAAAAGAATTTATTAGATGGTTCAAGTTAACTTCAGAAATCAATCCATTGCTTAAATTGTTTAGGCAGAAAGATATAGATATCCCTTCTTTATATATTATGGGAGAACAGGATCATTTATTTTTACCAAGCGTAAAAGAGATTTCTGAAAAACACAAAAAAGCCCGACTTTACATCATAGAAAAGTGCGGGCATGTTGTCAATGTTGAATCTCCTCAGCGCTTCAATGCTAAAAGTATTGATTTTATCTTATCTCAAAGTATTTCTTAGCCTTGGTCTTGAAGTTTAAACACTCTTCTTAATAAGTCTGTAGTTCTCGCATTTACATTATTCCGTATTTCTTTTTCTTCTTCAGCAATCATGATAAACACACCTTGCATGGCTTGTTTTGTGATATAGTCAGATAAATCTGTATTCACATTAGAAGTAAGCGGGATACTATTGTATTGTGAAATTAAATTGGACCAAATTTCATCCGCCCCCACTTTTTGAAATGAATTTTGAACAACAGGGTAAAAACTTTTATACAATTCATCTGTAGTTTGTCTTTCTAAAAATTGAGTAGCTGAATTATCACCACCCATCAAAATTTGTTGTGCATCTTGAATTGACATATTTCTAATTGCATTCACAAAAATAGGTGTAGCTTCTTTCACAGCATCTTCTGCCGTTCTGTTTAGCGCTATTAAGCCTTGGTCTGCTAAACTATTAAGGCCAACTCGTCTCAAAGCAGTTTCTACTTTCTGTAACTCTTCAGGCAATAAAATTCTAACTATTTCATTTTGATAAAATCCACCTGTTTTGGTGAGTTCACTTACTTGCCTTTCAACGCCAAATTCTAAAGCTTGTTTTAAGCCATTACCAATTTGAGCATTGGTTGGGTTAGTCAAAACAGCTTCATTAGCAATTTGCTGAAGCTCGTCACAAGAAAACAAAGTAAAAACTAAGCTTAGGAGTAAAATTCTTTTTATCATTCTGATTGTTTTAATTGATTTGTAATTAATTGAATAGTATTATTTATATCAGATTCTATAGTATCTATAGTGTAATCAGCCAAAAAATAAAATTGTTGTCGCTCAAACAAATGTTTTCTAACAAAATCTTCAAGTAGTGTGTAGTTTTCTATGTGATTAATCATTGGTCGGCTTGACTTTTCGTCAAACAATCGTTTGCTTAAGGACTTAAAATTGCTTTTCAGGTAAAAGGAAGCATCTGATTTTTCTTTAACTAATTGCATGTTGTTTGCATAACAAGGAGTTCCACCCCCTAATGCTAGCACAAAGCTATGGTCTAAATCTAAAATTTGATGAAGGTAATGAGTCTCTTTCTTTCTAAAAGCAATTTCACCAATTGTTGAAAATAATTCATTGATTGTTTTCTCTTCATTAGACTCAATATAATCATCTAAATCGATAAAAATTAAACCTAAATAGTCGGCTAGTTTTTTACCAATTGTAGTTTTCCCTACACCCATATAACCTAATAACGTAATTTTCAATTGCTTGTATTTTAAGAATAATGTTTAAAAAAAATATTTACAAAAATAGGCATTTTTTCATTGTGTATTTAAAAATAGCTAGTATATTTGCACCCGCAATGAAAAAATGATCTGGTAGCTCAGTTGGTAGAGCATCTCCCTTTTAAGGAGAGGGTCCTGGGTT
>JAIUMH010000077.1 GCA_022565635.1 Flavobacteriaceae bacterium
ACCCTTCGCTCTCAGCCCTCAGCATTCTATCTCAATTCTTTGTACTTAGTACTCATTTCTAATTTATAATTCAAAATTTAAAATTTAAAATTTCCCCGCCCTCATCCCACCTTAATTTCATGTTTCATTACGGATTGGATGAATATGTGATGAAAAACTCGTAAATTTGTACTTTTATAAAAGATTTATGTTAGACAAATTAAACATCGTTAAACAACGATTTGATGAGGTGAGTGATTTAATCATTCAACCCGATATTATAAGTGATCAGAAGAAATACATTCCTCTTTCTAAAGAATACAAAGACCTTAAGGAATTAATGGTGAAGCGTGATGAGTACATTGAGCTGACCAACAATTTGGAAGAAGCTGAAGAAATTATTAAAGACGGAAGCGACCAAGAAATGGTGGAAATGGCTAAAATGCAATTAGATGAGGCCAAAGATAGAATACCTAAACTAGAAGAAGAGGTAAGATTCATGCTTATTCCAAAAGATCCTGAGGACGCTAAAAATGCCGTTGTTGAAGTCCGCGCCGGTACTGGTGGTGATGAAGCCAGTATTTTTGCAGGAGATATTTTTAGAATGCTATCTAAGTATTGTGAATCGAAAGGCTGGAGTGTAAGTACAGTAGATTATTCTGAAGGAACCAACGGAGGCTTTAAAGAAATTCAGTTTGAAGTGAATGGAGATAACGTTTATGGCACTTTAAAATACGAAGCAGGAGTACACCGTGTACAACGGGTTCCTCAAACCGAAACCCAAGGAAGAGTACATACCAGCGCCGCTACTGTGATGGTTTTTCCTGAAGCGGAAGAATTTGATGTAGAAATTGACCCTAAGGAGGTTAGAATTGATTATTTCTGTTCTTCAGGACCTGGTGGACAATCGGTAAATACTACCTATTCTGCAGTGCGTTTAACCCACGAACCTACAGGAATTGTTGCCCAATGTCAAGACCAGAAATCGCAACACAAAAACAAAGAAAAAGCTTTTAAGGTATTGCGTTCTAGAATCTATGAAATGGAATTAGCTAAAAAGCAAGCTGAAGATGCTGAAAAACGTGGGAATATGGTAACTAGTGGCGACCGAAGTGCAAAAATTAGAACCTACAACTATCCACAAGGAAGAGTAACCGATCACCGAATCAATTTAACCTTGTATGATTTAGATAATATCATTGGTGGAGATATTCAAAAAATTATTGACGAATTAAAACTTGTTGATAATACTGAAAAATTAAAACAAGTTTCAGATTCCTTATAATCAGTACCCATGCATATTGAAAAATTAGTTGAGCAAATCAAAAAGAAGAAATCGTTTTTATGTGTTGGTTTGGATGTAGATATAGATAAAATTCCCACGCATTTAAAAGATTTAGAAGATCCTATTTTTGAATTCAATAAAGCCATTATTGAAGCAACACAATCTTACGCAGTTGCTTATAAACCCAATATTGCCTTTTATGAAGCCTACGGAATTCAAGGTTGGAAATCGCTTGAAAAAACCATTCAATATGTAAATAAGCATTACCCTGAAATTTTCACTATTGCCGATGCCAAGCGCGGTGATATAGGAAACACTTCAACACGCTATGCCAAAGCTTTTTTAGAAAGCATGAATTTTGATTCAATTACCATTGCTCCCTATATGGGAAAAGATTCGGTTGAACCCTTTCTGGCTTTTGAAAACAAACACGCCATACTTTTAGCGCTCACTTCAAATGAAGGAGCAAGCGATTTTCAATTTTCAGAAAAAGAAGAAAAACAACTCTTTGAGCAGGTTATTGAAACCTCACAAACCTGGAAAAATGCAGAACGATTAATGTATGTGGTGGGGGCTACAAAAGCTACTCACTTTAAAAAAATTAGAGCCATAGCACCACATCAATTTTTATTAGTACCAGGAGTAGGCGCTCAGGGAGGCAGTCTTCAAGAAGTTTGCAGATTTGGACTAACCAAAGACATCGGATTATTAATTAATTCCTCAAGAGGAATCATCTATGCTTCCAATCAAAAAGATTTTGCTGAAAAGGCAGGATTAAAGGCTAAGGAATTACAAGAAGAAATGGCTACTTATTTATAATCTGTAGTCTGCTATGCGAAGTTTGAAACTTCGCATTCTTGCTATCCGAAGTTTGTAACTTCGGATCTTTTTTTTCGCTTTCATCCTGTGATTCCGCAATAAAATCCAAACAAACCTCTAAACAAAAATCAAATGCATTCCTTCGCTTCATGAGATTCCGTATCGCGCTATCGCTTGTACGGAATGACAGTATGTGGGGGAGATATGTGAAATTCTTGTGCAATGAAATCCTGCTATCCGAAGTTTGTAACTTCGGATCCACCCGCCACCCGAAACCCTTAACCCTTAACCTGCCACCCGCCACCCCCCACCAAAATTCAATCGTTCAACAGTGAAAAAAAATCAAAAAAAGAAAAATAATATTCCTTACATTTGAAGAAAAGATAAGGTAATGGAATTTGATTTTTGGATGTTATTTGCAGGAATTGGAATTTTCCTTTTTGGAATTTATCTCATGGAAGAATCGCTAAAAGCTATTTCTGGTCGAGCCTTTAAAGATTTTATTCGCCGTTACACTTCCAACCGTTTTAAAGCCTTAGGAACAGGAACGCTTGCTACTGCTGTTTTGCAAAGTAGTTCAGCAGTTATTTTAATGGTATTAGCCTTTGTTGGTGCTGGAATTATGCAATTAAGCAGTGCTTTTGGAGTGATTTTAGGCTCCAATTTAGGAACCACTTTTACCAGTTGGATTGTTGCCAGCCTTGGATTTAAAGTAGATATTGAAAGTCTTTCTCTTCCTTTTATAGGCATTGGCGGAATGAGTCTTATTTTTTTAGGAAGAACTTCTAAAATTGCCAACTACAGCAAATTAATGGTAGGATTTGGTTTTTTGTTTTTAGGCTTAAGCTACATGAAAACCAGTGTGGAGCAAGTCACTCAGAATTTTGACCTTTCTGCCATTGCAGATTATCCGCTTATATTCTTTGTTTTGATTGGCTTTGTTATTACAGCCATCATGCAATCCAGCTCCGCAAGTATGGCTATTATTTTAACGGCTTTGTTTGGAGAGGTAATTGATTTTTACACCGCATCAGCATTGGTGATTGGAGCTAATTTAGGAACTACGGTTACGGCTATTATTGGTAGTCTTGGTGGAATTATTGTAAAGAAACAAGTGGCCTCTGTACATGTAATTTTTAACTTTGTTACTGCTATTGTGGCGTTTATTCTCCTAAAGCCACTTAATTATTTAGTTTTAGAGGTTGTAGGTTTAAAAAACGATCCTGTAATTGCTTTAGCTTTATTTCATACCATTTTTAAAGTATTAGGAATCATACTTTTTCTACCCTTTACCAATCAGTTTTCAAGATTAATTGAACAACTAATTAAAGACAAAAAGGTACACCTCACCAAATACATCCACAACACTTCACCCGAAGTAGCCGAAGCTGGATTAGAAGCATTACATAAGGAAACAGCATTTCTTATTGAGTTGGTAATGCTTCATAACCTCCAAAAAGTCCAGGTAAAATGGACAAAAGTCTTTAGTCAAGATGAGCTAAATGCAATTAGAACCAACAAATCTAAAGTACATTTATATCAACAAATCAAATCCTTGCAGTCAGAGATTTTTCTCTATGCTTCGCAAATTAAATCCAACGATTTGAGTGAACAAGAAATGCTACAATTCAACCAGTATTTACACAGCATTAGATACGCCGCTGCCGCCGCAAAAAGCCTGAAAGATATTGAACATGAATTTGAGTTGTTGCAAGATAGCAAAAGTAACTACATAACTGAAGAGCTAGAAAAGGCAAACAAGTTTATCATAAAAAATTATCAGGTAATCAATGAGTTAATGAATAATAGATCGCCAGAAAAAAACCTGGCAAAAATCATTAAATACAATACCACAATTCATCAGCGGGATCAAAATTCAGTAGTCAAGCTTAGCCAAATGATTAAAGAAAAACAACTAAATGCAACCGAAGTAGCAAGCCTAATTAGTTTTTCTAGAAATTTTACACTTGCTCACAGACAAATTAACCTAAGTGTAAAAGACTATCTGCTTAGCAGTGATGAAACTGAGCTATTAGAACAAATTGAAAACATTGAACTTGAAGCTTGAAACGGATAGAAAAAGTAAAACATCCAACAGGAAAAGTGTAATTTTGTTTAATTGTTAACATGAAAACATTAAACAAACTAGTAATTTTACTTTTCTAATAAATAATTCATGAAAAATTTAAACCTTAATCAAATTCAAGCTTTACCAAGATTAGAAAGAATGCACTTAATCAATTCGCTTGGCGGTATAAAATCAGCTAACCTTATTGGCACTATGGATGCGGTTGGGAATGAAAATTTAGGGATTTTTAATTCGGTGATTCATTTAGGAAGCAACCCACCTATGTTGAGTTTTATGATGAGGCCATTAACGGTAGAAAGACATACCTATGAAAATATAAAAGACACCTTGTTTTTTACGGTGAACCACGTGCATCAAGATTGGGTGGAGAAAGCCCACCATACTTCAGCTAGTTATGACCGGGGGATTTCAGAATTTGAAAAATCAGGTTTACATACGCAATTTCTTAACGAATTTTCTGCCCCTTATGTAAAGGAGTCTGTGATTAAAATGGGTTGTAGTTTTGTTAATGAATATCCCATTAAAGAGCATGGTTGCCATTTAATTATCGGTCAAATTGAACAGCTCTACTTTGATGAAGAAGTTCAACATCCGGATGGCTTTTTAGATTTAACCCGAGTTAAAACCGCTGGTATTATTGGCTTAGACGGATATGTAAATACCAGTGAACTTAAGCGTTTTGAGTACGCAAGACCTAATCAACCCACAACATTAAAGTAGTGGCGCACAAAAAAACAAACTTACCCCAAAAAATTTGTCCAGTGTGCAAAAGACCCTTTACATGGCGTAAAAAATGGGAAAAAAACTGGGAAAACGTAAAATACTGTAGTGAACGATGCAAGAGAAACAAAAATTAAATATCGTCTGGTTCAGAAACGACCTAAGAGTGCAAGATCAAATTTCTTTAACCACAGCCTTAGCAGAAGAAATCCCTGTAATTGGGGTGTATGTTTTTCAACCCAAACACTACGAAATGACTTCTTACGGCTTTAAAAAAACCGAAAAATTTAGGGCTAAATTTTTAATTGAAACCGTAACCAACCTACAGCATAATTTAGCTCAGCTAAATGTTCCACTTTGGGTTGAACACCAAGAAATTCAAGAAGTGTTTAAAAAAATCAATCAGACTTTTCAAATCCAAAAAGTATTTTTCCAAACCGAGTGGACTTCAGAAGAAAACGCAGAGGAGAGGCTTGTGCAAAAAGCACTTCCAGAGGCTCAGTTAGTTTCTCAATACAACCAATTTTTGTTTCATCCAGAAGATATTCCATTTACAAATTTTGAAGAAATTCCAGAAGTGTACACGCACTTTAGAAAAGCATGCGAGAAAAAATCTAAGGTCAGGCAAGCACTGCCCAAACCTCAAACACAAAAACACGCTCCAGAAATTCCGGCGGGTAAAATCCCTCAATTAAATGAGTTAGGACTTTCAGATTTTGAGCTTCACCCCAACTCAGCTTTTCCTTTTCAGGGAGGAGAAGATCAAGCTTGGCAACGCTTAAATCAGTATTTTTGGGAGACTAAAAAATTGCAGGTTTACAAAAAAACCAGAAACGGATTACTGGGTACAGATTACAGTTCAAAATTTTCGGCTTGGTTGGCCAACGGAAGCATTTCAGCGGTTTCAATCTATCACGAAGTTAAAAAATTTGAAAAGCAAATCAAGAAAAACCAAGACACGTATTGGCTGATTTTTGAGTTGATGTGGCGCGATTATTTCAAGTATATTTCGCTCAAACACGGCAATAAAATTTTTCAGTTAGGCGGTATTCTTCAAAAAGACTATCCTTGGAATGCTCACCCCAAAGCCCTTCAAGATTGGGTTGAAGGGAACACCCCAGAACCTTTTGTAAACGCTAACATGAAAGAAATTGCCGCTACCGGATTTATGAGCAACCGCGGTAGGCAAAACGTAAATTCTTACTGGGCCAAGGAGTGGAAACAAGATTGGCGAATTGGCGCCGCTTATTTTGAGTCGCTTTTAATTGATTACGACGTCCACAGCAACTGGGGCAATTGGATGTACAACAGCGGAGTTGGCAACGATCCGCGAGATAGAAAATTCAATATCAAAACCCAGGCGCAACGCTATGACTCCAACAACAAATACCAAAATACGTGGCTACAACAAAAGCTTTTTTAGGAGTCGGGAACCTGCTATCCGCTATATCCCTCAGGTGCTTCGCAGGTTTTTCTAAGCCCATTAAAAGCTTCTATGGTCGCTTTTACTTGGCAAGAAAAAACCACCTCAGAACCATCGGGGATGCCGCTATTACTGGACTTACGACAGACCAAATACAACTCAGAACCATCGGGGATGCCGCTGCTATCAGGACTAATACGTTTTCAAAATAAAAATTCAGTAACAATGAAAAAAACATTACGCCTTGTTTTAGGAGATCAACTCAACCAACAACATTCATGGTTTCAAGAAAAATCAGATCATGTTATTTACTTCATGGCAGAAATGCAACAAGAAACCAATTATGTAAAGCACCACATTCAAAAAGTTGTTGCTTTTTTTCTTAGCATGAGGAGTTTTAAGGAAGACTTAGAAAATCAAGGACATCAGTTCATTTATTATCTTCTTGATGATGAAAACAATACAGGCGATTTAAAAAAGAACTTACAACAAATTATTGCTCAAGAAGGTATTGAAAAATTTGAATATCAATTACCCGACGAATATCGGTTAGACCAACAACTAAAAGAATTTTCCGAAGAAATGGATATTTCTACCCAAGCTTACGATACGGAACATTTTTACACCCAACGCCAAGATGTAGCCCAATTTTTTGAAGGAAAAAAAGAAATGGTGATGGAGTATTTTTACCGTGATATGCGTAAAAAACATCAATTGTTAATGGCGGGAGACAAGCAACCTTTGGGTGGTCAATGGAATTTTGACAAAAGCAACCGAAAAAAATGGACGGGGAAACATGAAGTGCCACCAGTAAAATCCTTTCATCAGCCGGTTCAAGAAATAGTGGATTTGTTAGAAAAGGAAAATATTTCAACGATGGGGAAAATCAATGCAACAGATTTTCCTTGGCCAACTTCTAGAGAACAGTGCTTAGAGGTATTGGACTATTTTTGTACGCATTTATTAGTTCATTTTGGTGACTATGAAGATGCGATGCATACCGATGAAAAATTTCTTTTTCACTCGCGACTTTCTTTTGCTATGAATTCAAAAATGCTTTCACCAAAAGAGGTGAATGAAGCTGTAGTTAACTACTTTCATGATCACCAAGAGGAAATTGATATTTCTCAAGTAGAGGGTTTTGTGAGACAAGTTTTAGGTTGGCGTGAATACATGCGGGGTATTTACTGGAAAGAAATGCCAAAGTACGCTGCCTTAAATGAACTGAACAACACCAACCCGCTTCCAGAATTTTTTTGGACAGGAAAAACAAAGATGAACTGCTTAAAACATTCCATTAATCAAAGTTTAGATGACGCCCACGCGCATCATATTCAACGTTTGATGGTGATTGGTAATTTTGCTTTGCTCAACATGATTCACCCAGATGAAGTTGACCAATGGTATTTAGGGGTTTATATTGACGCTATAGAATGGGCAGAAATTACCAACACGCGGGGCATGAGTCAATTTGCAGATGGCGGTATTGTAGCTACTAAGCCTTATGTTTCTAGCGGCAGTTACATCAACAAGATGAGTAACTATTGCAAGTCTTGTAAGTATTCAGTAACCCAAAAAACAGGAGAAAATGCGTGTCCTTTCAATAGCTTGTATTGGAACTTTATTCATGAGAAAAAGGAACATTTTAAAGGGAATCAACGCATGAGTATGATGTTGGCCATGCTTAAAAAAATGAACCAAGATACCTTAAATCAGCACATTGAGCGTGCACAAGAAATAATAAAAAATCCAGATAACTTTTGATATTGTTAAGAATAAGTATATTTTTACAAAAAAATATTTAAAAGATGAAAAAACCAGTAATTACATTAGCATTACTAGCATTGTTTTCTTTCGGCTTAACAAGTTGTGGAGAAGATAAGAAAGAGCCAGCAGATCAAGTAGAAGAGACTGTTGAAGAGACACAAGAAGCTGTTGAAGAAGCAGGAGAAGAGATTGAGGAAGAGTTAAATCAAGATCAATCTGAAGCTGAAGAACTTTTAGAGGAGGCAGAAGAAGCTGTAGAAAAAGCTGAAGATGCATTAGAAAACACCTCTAAAGAAGCAGATGAGGTTAAGAAAAATGTAGAAAAAGCAACTAAAGAAGTTTTAGAAAATGCTGAAAAAGCAACTAAAGAAGCTGTAGATAAGGCTAAAAAGTCTGCTGTTGAGGTGCAAGAATCTACTAAAAAAAAATAGAAAATAATTGAAGTAAATATATTTTCTTCAAAAAGATCAAAAGCCACATAGTTGACGTTATGTGGCTTTTTTGTATCCTCAAATTAAACCTTTCTTTGTTTTTTTAGTCTCATTAAAAAAGCATAACTATGAACAGAAAGTACTTACCGCTTTTTGTATTGATGCTCACATTAACTTTTAGTTCTTGTAGTGTATTTCAATCAAAAAAAGCCAAGCCTGCAACAACGGCAAAACAAAAAAAAGCAAAAAATGGAATTAAGCCTTATGGTCAAGTAATTACCAAAGAAGCAAAAACCAATCAGGGCTTATTTGATGTTCACTTTTTAGACAACAAATACTTTTTTGAAATTCCAGATTCTTTGTTCAACAGAGAAATGCTTATGGTTACAAGAATAGCCAAAACAGCCACAGGTATTGGTTTTGGTGGAGGAAAGCAAAACGAGCAAGTATTGCGTTGGGAACGAAAAAATGACCGAGTTAATTTAAGAGTGGTTTCTTACTCCAATTATGCGGCAGATTCTTTACCTATTCATGAAGCAGTTGTAAATTCAAATTTTGAACCGGTATTGTTTTCTTTTGCTATTAAAGCTTTCAAAAAAGATTCTTTAGCCAATAATTTAGTGATTGATGCCACCGATTTTTTCACGAAAGATGTGAAAGCTATTGGTTTTCAAGATAGCCGTAGAAAGCAATATCAAGTAAAAGGTTTAGATGGCTCTAGGTCGTATATTGATACCATAAAATCTTTTCCTAAGAATATAGAAATAAGACATGTAAAAACCTATGCAGCAGGTAAGCCACCTTCTAATTCTAGCACAGGTTCAATTTCTTTAGAGTTTAGCAACTCTATGATTTTGTTAGACAAAGAACCTTACCGTAAACGTTTTTTTGACGAGCGCGTAGGTTGGTTTGCACGTGGTCAAGTAGATTATGGCAACGAAGCTCAAAGAGCAAAATCAGTAAAATATTTAGATAGATGGCGTCTTGAAATTAAAGATGAAGATATAGAAAAGTTTAAGCGCGGTGAGTTGGTTGAACCTAAAAAACCAATTGTATATTATATTGACCGCGCTACGCCAGAAAAATGGAGACCTTACATTAAACAAGGAATTGAAGATTGGCAGGTTGCCTTTGAAGCCGCTGGTTTTAAAAATGCAATTTTAGCAATGGATCCACCAACGGAAGAAGAAGACCCAGATTGGAGCCCCGAAGATGCCAGGTATTCTGTAGTACGTTATTTGGCTTCACCTATTCCCAATGCTAACGGACCCCACGTAAGTGACCCGCGCTCAGGTGAAATTATTGAATCTGACATCAATTGGTATCACAATGTAATGACCTTACTTAGAAATTGGTTCTTTGTTCAAACAGCAGCTATTAATCCTGAAGCTAGAAGACCTGAGTTTAAAGATGAGGTTATGGGAGAACTTATCAGATTTGTTTCTTCTCATGAAGTTGGTCACACCCTTGGGCTTCCTCATAATATGGCAAGTTCTTCAGCTTATCCTGTAGAAAAATTAAGAGACCCAAAGTTTACAAAAGAGTTTGGAACGGCACCTTCTATAATGGACTATGCCAGATTTAATTACATTGCCCAGCCAGAAGATGGTGATGTGGCTTTAATGCCAGTAGTTGGTCCTTATGATAAATACTCAATTATGTGGGGTTACCGCCCAATTTTGGATAAAACTCCAGAAGAGGAAAAAGAAATTCTTGATCAATGGATTTTAGAAAGAGCTGATGACCCTATTTATCGATTTGGTAAACAACAGAGCGGAAGTGTTATTGATCCAAGCGCACAAACCGAAGATTTAGGAGATGACGCCATGTTAGCTTCGCATTATGGAATCAAAAACTTGAAAAGAATTGTTCCTAATTTAACAGAATGGACTTATCAAGAAGGTGAAAGCTATGACGATTTAAAAGATTTTTACAATCAAGTATTTGGTCAGTACAACCGTTATATGGGGCATGTTACTGCAAATGTTGGAGGGATTTATGAATATTATCACACCTACGATCAGCAGAAAGACAATTACGTGCATGTAGATAAAGAAACTCAAAAAAGAGCACTTCAGTTTTTATTAGATGAGCTATACGAAACTCCTGAATGGCTAATTGTTCCAGAAATTTTTAATAAAATTCAGTACGATGGCTACCTAGAACAAATTAGAAATTACCAAGATAGAAATTTAAGTAATCTTCTAGATTTTGGCCGAATGGCTAGAATGATGGAAAATGAAGAGTTGAACAATGCTGAAGCTTATGCGCTCAAGGATATGATGAGTGATTTAAGAAGGGGTATTTTTCAGGAGCTAAAACGCGGTGAGGATATTTCTAGAATCCGAAGAAATTTACAGCGTTCTTATGTTTCAAAAATGCACTCTATTATGACGGAAGAGCAATCTAGCGTGCCTGCAAGGTACCGAAGATACATCAACCAAAGTAAAATAGATGTAGTTAATTCAGATATCCGTGTTATTGCAAGAGCTGAATTAACCAAGTTAGAAAGCGATTTAAAAAGAGCAAAACGTCTTGCTAAAGAAGATATGACTAAGTATCATATAGATGATTTATTAATTCGAATAGATCAAATACTTAATCCTAAATCATAGTTGTTGATTAATTGAAGTTGAGAAAAAGCGTCGGTTGAATGTAACCGGCGCTTTTTTGTTTTTTATCAATTCAACGGATTCATTAATTTCAGTACTTGGTCAACTTCTTCTTTGGTATTAAAATAATGAAAGCTTACACGAATACCTGACCTGCGTTTAGCACAGTATATATTATGTTTAATGCACTGGTCTAAAAATTGATCGGGTAATTGCAAATTAAAAATATTGGCGTGTTGAGCTCTTTTACTCACACTTTTTTCAAGCACATTTCTTTTTTTAAAGGATTGAAAGGCATAATGAGAAACTTCTTCAATTTCCTGCTGCATGTTTTCTATACCAAAGGTTTCAAAATGAAGTTGTAAGGCAGTTTGTAAACTTAAAAAGGGATTTAAATTCCAATGGCCTGGTTCTAAAAAACCAACTTTCCTCATTGGTCCGTCGGGCTTGTAAACTTTAGAATTGCTTCCTGCACTTTTGGGCGCTAGAACCTGAATCAATTCTTCTTTAAAGAGAAAAAAACCATTGCCCCAACCGGCATGAAGCCATTTGTAAGCACTAGCTCCATAGGCGTCAAATGGCGAATTCTGAAAGTTGAAAACGCGCGTTCCTGCAGATTGTGTAGCATCACAAATCAGTTTTAAATTTGGAAACTCTGTTTTTAGTTCATGTAAAAAGTCTTCTGTTAAAATAATTCCATTTAAAAATTGAACCTCACTAAATATAAAGTAATCAATTGCATTTGTTTTTAAAGCCTGACGGATGTTCTGCTCTAATTGTTCATCAATTGAAGCATAGTAAATCTGTAAATCTCTACTTTCAATTGGCAAGTTTACGGATGGATAATCTGAATGTAAGAGCAATACTTTAGAACTAGGCGGTAAAGCTTCTGCAAGGGCATTCATTCCGTAAGAAAAGCTAGGCACTAAAGCTGTTAATTCTTTTTGAGATCCAAAGCAGTTGGCAACGGTTTCTCTTACTTGATTTATAATTTCATCTTCTTCTAAATTCAGTTGAAATACATCTGTAAAATACCGTTGATCAATTTCTTTTTTAGTTTGGTGTACTTCATTAGAAATTAAACCAATTGAAGCCGTGTTTAAGTAAATTCCTTTTTCAAGAAAAGGAAAATGTGCAGTATAGTTCATGTTAAAGTGTCTTGATGATTTCCGTAAAAAGTTTCACCAATTTTGGTTCTGCTTGGTTGGCTACTTTAATTATTTCTTCCACATCAACAGGTTGAAGATTGTCTGGATCACATTCATCTGTAAGTACAGAAATAGCGGCTACGGGAAGCTTCAGGTGATTTGCAACTATAATTTCTGGTACGGTGCTCATACCCACCGCATCTGCTCCAATAATGCCTAAATACCTGTATTCTGCACGCGTTTCTAGTTGTGGCCCAACCACAGAGGCATAAACTCCTTCGTGTAAAATGATACCTTCATTGGCCGCAATATTTTTAAACTTATGACTAAGTTCTTGGTCATAAGGAGCTAACATGTCTACAAAGCGTTCGCCAAATTTTGAAACTCCTTTAAATGCTAATGGAGATCCTCCTTGAAGATTAATATGATCATTCAGCAACATTAACTCTCCTTTTTTATAGGTTTTGTTGATGGCGCCTGCCGCATTAGAAACCAATAAATTTTGAATACCAAGTTGGTGCATAATTCTTACTGGATAAGTAACATCTTGAAGTGAATACCCTTCATATACATGAAATCTACCTTGCATCACCACTACTTTTTTCCCTCCTAATTCACCATAAATGAATTTCCCTTGATGAAATTCTACTGTAGCTGTAGGGAAATGTGGAATATGATTGTAAGAAATTTCTTTTTCAACATTTATATGATCTACTAATTTACCCAGCCCAGTTCCAAGAATAATTCCTATTTGTGGTTGATCAAAACCTTTTTCTTTTAAAAATTCTACTGTTTTGTTTAATTCTTCTTTCATTTGTGTTATCTATTTTCTGCAGTACATTTCTACATCTTTTTGGCGTAGTTATATTTTATTCAAGGAGTTACTAAAGATGGACTTTTTGAAATTTAAGTGTAATAAAAAGCGCTACAGTACTCATCTTTTATAAGCTAAGCTTTATATGTTGATTTTTTTAGTACAAGCCCTAAATTTAATCAAATTAAAGGGGATTTGAGGTGTATTCTGAAAATTTATTTATATCAGTAATTAGTTGAAATTCCTGTAAAAGAAAATAGCCTGTCCCGACCGTTTCGGGAAAGATTTTTTTCTTTATG
>JAIUMH010000078.1 GCA_022565635.1 Flavobacteriaceae bacterium
TAAAAAATTAGGTGTTAATACCCTGGTTGGAGCTTGGTTAAGTGACGATGAAGAAAAAAACAGAGAAGAAATTGACGCCTTAATCAAAATGGCTAATGAAGGCTTAGTTGATATAGCCGCTGTAGGTAACGAAGTGCTTTATCGTAAAGAGCTTACTTTGGAGCAACTATTAACCTATATGAAAGAAGTGAGAGCTAAAATTCCTGCTCATATACCTATTGGTTATGTAGATGCGTATTATGAGTTTTCAAGTCATCCAGAATTGGTAGAAAATTCGGATGTGATTTTAGCCAACTGTTACCCTTTCTGGGAAAGTTGTCATTTTGACTATTCATTAGGGCACATGCAACAAATGTATGGTCAAGCTCTGAGTGTAGCCAAAGGTAAAAAAGTAATCATCACTGAAACGGGTTGGCCTAGTCAAGGTGAAGCGCTGGATGCCGCCCAACCTTCCTACATCAATGCCTTAAAATATTTTATGAACGCACAATTATGGGCAAACAAAGCGCAAATTGAAATGTTTTACTTTTCTTCGTTTGATGAATCTTGGAAAGTAGGAGCTGAAGGAGATGTAGGAGCTTATTGGGGAATTTGGGATAAAAATGAAAAATTGAAGTACTAGAATTTAGAATAAAAATGAACTATCACAACTTACATCAAATTTTAATTTTGGCATTGATTATGAGTATGAGTGCATGTCAACCAGAACAAAAACAACCGCAAAAGTCATCAACAAATTTTGATACTCAGGTAGACTCCTTGCTGTCTCTAATGACTTTAGAGGAAAAAATTGGTCAGATGAATCAATATTCTGGTTTCATGGATTTTACGGGGCCACAACCTAAAGAAGGACAACAAGCTCAGAAGCTAGAACACATCAAAAAAGGTTGGGTTGGTTCTATGCTTAATGTACATGGAGTTGAAAATGTAATGGCTGTTCAAAAAATTGCCGTAGAAGAAACCCGTTTAGGAATTCCGTTAATCATTGGCTTTGATGTTATTCATGGATACAAAACAATTAGTCCAATTCCATTAGCAGAAACAGCTAGTTGGGATCTTGAAGCTATTCAAAAATCAGCTGAAATGGCGGCAGAGGAAGCATCGGCTGCTGGGATCCATTGGACTTTTGCTCCTATGGTTGATATTTCTAGAGACGCCCGTTGGGGGAGAGTAATGGAAGGTGCTGGAGAAGATCCTTACTTTGGAAGCTTAGTAGCTAAAGCTAGAGTAAAAGGCTTTCAAGGAAATGACCTTAGTGCGCATAACACCATTGCCGCTACCGCCAAACACTTTGCAGGTTATGGCTTTGCTGAGTCTGGAAAAGACTACAATACCGTAGATGTAGGAACGTCCACTTTACACAATATAATTAATCCGCCCTTTAAAGCAGCAATTGAAGCTGATGTAAAAACTTTTATGAATGCATTTAATGTTCTTAACGGAATTCCAGCTACAGGAAATGCTTACTTGCAAAGAGATTTACTTAAAGAGAAATGGGATTTTGACGGGTTTGTTGTTTCTGACTGGGATTCGGTAGGAGAAATGATAGACCATGGTTTTGCTGAAGACGGAAGAGCTGCAGCTAAATATGCCGTTGAAGCAGGAAGTGATATGGATATGGAATCCTATCACTATATTGAACAATTAGCTGGATTAGTTAATGATGGTGAGGTTAGAGAAGATTTAATTGACGATGCCGTAAAACGAATCTTAAAAGTGAAATTTGAACTTGGACTTTTTGATGATCCTTACAAATATTGCAATGAAGAAAGAGAAAAAGAAATTATTGGTCAACAGAAATTTCATGATCAAGTTTTTGAATTAGCTCAAAAGTCAATAGTCTTACTTAAAAATGAAAAAAACCTTTTACCACTTCAAAAATCAGGTCAAAAAATTACTCTAATTGGTGAATTGGCAGCCGATAAAACATCTCCCTTAGGAAACTGGATTATAGCCGCCGAAGATAATTCTGCTGTAAGTGTACTAGAAGGCTTAGAAAATTATGAGGCAAATAACGAAATTGTTTTTGAAAAAGGAGTGGACTTAGTTACCTCTCAACCGCTTTTTTCTCAACAATTAGTTATTAATGAAACCGATTCTTCGGGTATTGAAACAGCCGTGGCTAAAGCTAAAAATGCGGATGTTGTAATTATGGTGTTAGGAGAACACGGCAGACAAAGTGGTGAGGGCAGAAGCAGAACATCTTTAGATTTGCCAGGTTTGCAACAACAAATGCTTGAAGCAGTTTATGAGGTAAATCAAAATATTGTTTTGGTACTTAACAATGGTAGACCGCTTACTATTAACTGGGCAGATAAGCATATTCCAGCTATAGTAGAAGCTTGGCAATTAGGTACGCAAGCGGGTAATGCCATTGCAAGTGTTCTGTACGGCGACTATAGCCCAAGTGGGAAATTACCTATGACCTTCCCTAAAAATGTAGGTCAAGTACCTCTTTATTACAATTACAAATCAACTGGAAGACCAGCTCCTAAAAACGAAAATGAAGTCTTTTGGTCAGGTTATATAGATTCGCCTAATACCCCTCTTTACCCATTTGGCTATGGATTGAGTTACACAAAATTTGAATATAAAAATTTAAAGATTGAAAATAACTATGAAGCTAATGCAAAGGTAAAAGTATCTGTAGAATTAAAAAACACGGGAGACACTAAAGGAAAGGAGACAGCTCAGTTGTATTTGCAGGATGAATTTGCAAGTGTTACTAGACCTATTAAAGAATTAAAAGGCTTTAAGCAAGTTGAATTAGCGCCTGGTGAAACAAAAACAATAGACTTTGAATTAACCAATGCTGAACTTGGTTTTTATGATAATGATGGAAATTGGTTAGTAGAAAAAGGTAGTTTTAAGGTGTACGTTGGTGGAGACTCAGAAACTACATTAAGCAAAAATTTTAAAATCTAAGTTTTTGACTTACTCCATATAATCAGTTAAAATTTTAAAAGCGCTTTGTTTTTAAAATAAACAAATTTTAAGATGAGGATTGAAAGGCATCTTCTTTAGATACATATTTCAAACTTATCTAAAAAAGTCAATAAAAAAATATAAATTGTAATAACGTATTTAATTTTTGATTTATATTTGGCATCTTTTCAGAAAATTTTCAAATAAAATAACTTATCCTAAAGTAGTTGTATTAGTTGTTTTATAAAATTCAAATTTTCTATATAAACGTAGAGCGCTAAGCTTTTAAAAAATGATAATTATGGCAACACTTAAGGAACTAGCAAAATCATTAAACGTTTCAATTTCTACTGTTTCTAAAGCATTGAATGATGCAGATGATATAGGAGAAGAAACCAAGAAACGGGTAAAAGAACTAGCTGCAACTTTAGATTATAAGCCAAATAAATTTGCTCTAGGGCTAAAAACAAAACACTCTAAAAGTATAGGTGTAATTTTACCTGATATACAGAATCCTTATTTTGCTGAGGTTTTATACGGTATAGAAAAAGCTGCTCTAGATGCTGGCTTTGATACCTTAATTTGTGTGAGTAATGAGTCTTATCAACAGGAAGTGAAAAGTGTTCGGATGCTAACTGAAAACCTGGTGGATGGAATTATCATTTCTATTGCCAAAGAGACTTTAAACCTGAAAGACTTTCAGCATTTAGAAAAATTGAAGTCTAAGAAGATTCAATTAGTACAATTTGATCGTGTTTCTTCTAATTTAGCTTGTGATTCTGTTCAAATTGATGATCAAGAGAGTGTAAAAAATGCCACTCAACAATTAATTGATACTGGCAAAAAACATATTGCCCTAATTAGTGGGTTAGGTAGCTTGAATGTGGCTAAAAACAGAATACAAGGTTATAAATCTGCGCTTAGAGAAAATGGAATTTCTAAGCATATCAAAATCTTAGAAGTTGATCATATTGAAAAAACCCACGTTCAATTTAGAAATTTTATCCAGCAAAACACATTTGATGCTGTTATTTCAATAGATAATAAATCAGGAATTATTTTTCAAAATATTCTGCAACATCAATTTCCAGAACGCTTTGAGAATGTAAAAATCATCAGTTTTATTCATGAAAAAGATGCTTTGTTAACATCTCCTCCTTTAAATTATATAAACCAAAGAGGGGCAGAGATAGGAGCTATTTCGTTCAATCTCTTAAAAGAGCGTATCTTGCTAAAAGAGGATGAAACTAAAAATCCAGTTCATGAAAAGGTAATAGCGAGTATTAATTTTCAGTAAGTTTCTTCTGTTGTTTTTTCTTTTTGTTAGCTAGGTAAACCCCTAATAAAATCACTAAACCAGCAATAAGTTGAATAGGTTCAAATTTTTCGCCATCAAAAATACCCCAGCCTAAAGCAACCACAGGAATCAAATAGGTAACTGATGTTGAAAAAACCGCATTTGAAAGTTGAATAAGTCTATTGAAAATGATTTTTGCCATTGCTGTGCCTAAGATAGCTAAAACACTTATGTAAAGTAAAGAAGTTTGAACTTCTTCTTGAGCTAAAAATTCTGTATTAAAAAAACCTGTGTATGCTAAAACCCCTAGCGCTGGAAGTAATAGCACTAAGAACGAAGCCGTAGCTATACCCAGAGCAGGAAGCTCTTCTAAGTAAGTTTTTAAAATGTTTGCATTAAACGCGTACATTGCACTTGCTATAATAGGCAAAATGGCATACCAATAATTTTGGTCAGGATTAAGATTTGCGCCACTTAGGATTAAACCGGCAGAGCCTATAAGTCCAATACTTACTCCTAAAAACTGCTTTTTGTTGAATACCGTTTGAAAAAAAAGTATTCCTAAAACAAAGGCTATTAATGGAACTGTAGAATTTAAAATGGCGGCAATTGCAGAGTCAATCTCAGTTTCTGCAAAAGCAAAAAGAAAAGTAGGAAAAAATGAGCCTATAAGTCCAGAAATAATAATCCATGGCCAGTGTTTTTTCTTTACGTGCTTAATTTTATTGAAGCCAATTATTAGCAAAAAAACGGCAGCAAGCACAGTTCTAAAAGAACCCAATTGTAGAGGAGTTAAGCCAATTAATCCTTTTTTAATTAAAATGAAGGAACTCCCCCAGAGTAAAGCAAGTGTAAACAAATACACCCATTTTAAATTTGAATCTTTCAAAAGCAAGTTTTTGTTTGCAAATGTTGGACAATAAAGTGAATTTTGTGATTAAAATAAGCATAAATTTATCTAGGATAGTGCTTAATTAATTTTTTACCCACTCTAGGCTTTCCATTAATTTTCTAATGTCATTTTTAATGTATTCAGCTGCAGGAAGAATAGAATCATAGTTGGGTTTAGCATCAAAATAAATGGCACCTGTTAAAAAATGACTTAAGCTGTCTGTAGTGTAAAATTGAGCTTGAGATGCGGCATCTCCTTTAACTTCGTACAATGTTCCAAATGTTTTCTTGTGCTTGTTCTCAAAAACGCTTGCTTCTATTTCATCTGCTTTTACACTGTGTTGTAAGGGTAATTTTTGAGCATCTTTTAAGAGCTCTTCTAAGTTGTTGTCTATCTTGTTATAGGTGATAAAAATCGTAGCTTTTTTATTGGGATACTTAATGTTTACCCAGCATTCTCTATTGTTTTTAGAGGGCTGTACAATAGCCTCATCATTCATTAAAAATTGGTAAGGGCAATCTTCATTGAATAATGTGTACGAAGCTTCTTCATAGGTTAAAGACAGATAAGCTTTGGGTTTGGGTTGAGTTGGGTCTTCTGTACAAGAAAAAAACAAGCTTGTAACAATTAAAAAAAATAGGTTTTTGTTC
Organism: Flavobacteriaceae bacterium; assembly: GCA_022565635.1. Taxonomy (GTDB): domain Bacteria; phylum Bacteroidota; class Bacteroidia; order Flavobacteriales; family Flavobacteriaceae; genus Psychroflexus. The sequence continues at coordinate 5,765 of JAIUMH010000078.1, forward strand.
ATTTTTATTCTTTATTAATTTTTACTTTTATCTGCTTTATTCTTCGTTCATCTGTGGCTTCTACCGTAAATTGATAGACAGAAAAATGAATGTGTTGGCCAATCTTTGGAAAGCTCTTAAATAGCTCAAGAGCAAAGCCGGCCAAAGTCTCTGCTTCACCTTTATGAGAGTCAAATAAGTCTTCGTCTTTTACACCTACAATATGATAAAAATCTTTGAGTGGGGTCTTTCCTTCAAAAACATAAGTATTTTGATCTAGTTTAGAAAAAAACAAATCCTCATCGTCAAATTCATCGCTAATATCTCCAACAATTTCTTCAATAATATCTTCTAATGTAATAAGTCCACTTGTGCCCCCATACTCATCAACAACAATAGCCATGTGGATCTTCAATTTTTTAAACTCATTCAGCAAGTCATCTAACTTTTTGTTTTCAGGAACAAAATAAGCTTGCCTTAGCAATTGCTTCCACTGAAAATCTTTCTTGTCTAAGTGAGGAAGTAAATCTTTAATGTACAAGATACCTTCAATATCATCTACGCTTTCTTTATAGACTGGAATTCTGGAATATCCATTTTCTACAATTTTAGCCACTACGTTTTCAAAACTTTCATCAATTGGTAAAGCAAAAATTTCCATTCTTGGTTGCATTACCTGTTTAGTATCTGTGTTTCCAAAATTCACAATACCTTCTAAAATCTTTTTTTCTTCTTTAGTGGTTTCTCCTTGATGTGTTAACTCAAGTGCTTTGGAAAGCTGGTCTATACTTAAATTAGATTTTTGTTTGCCTAGTTTACCTTCAATAAAACGCGTTGTGTTTCTCATAGGTAAAGTTATAGGAGTTAGTAGCTTATCTAAAAAGGATAAAGGAAAAGCCATGGTAAGTGCAAAACCCATGTTATTTCTGTTGGCATATACTTTGGGAAGTATTTCGCCAAACATTAAAATTAAAAACGTTACAATAATTACGTCTATTATAAAACTTAGAGAAACACCGTAGAGTTGAAAATCTATTCCTTGGTGTATAAGCGTACTTATTGAGCTATACGTTAATACTGTTGCTATGTTAATGAAATTATTAGCAACTAAAATGGTAGCAAGTAGTTTTTTTGGCCGGTCTAAAAGTTTTATGACTATTTTTTCTCGATCAGTAAGTTCTTCTTGCAAATTGAAGTCGCTTGGTTTTAAAGAGAACAAAGCAACTTCAGAACCTGAAATAAGAGCAGAACTTGCCAACAATATTAAAAATAAAATAATTCCAAAAACTTGTCCAAAACCGAGGCTAAATTGTAATATTTCAATAAAAAATAAATGCGGACCTATTTCCAACTTGTTTTAAGTTTTAATTAAAATGGTAAATCGTCTTCCTCTTCTGGTTCATTTACAGAAGTTGGTTTTGGTGCTTTGGCTGTTGATTGATTTTGTTGGGGCGCTGGTTGATTGCTAGTGGTTTGATTTTGCTGCTGATTGGATGCTGTTTCACTCTGACCTTTTGGAGTTAGGAAGGTGAATTCTGTACACTGTATTTCTGTAGTGTATCTATCCATTCCTTTATCATCGGTCCATTTTCTAGTTTTAATTCTCCCTTCAATATAAACTTTATCCCCCTTATTTAGGTATTTTTCACAAATTTCAGCCGCCTTGTTTCTAACAACAATATTGTGCCATTCGGTATTAGAAACACGCTCTCCTGTAGTTTTATTAACGTACTCTTCATTTGTAGCTAGTGGAAATCTACCAATACAAGACTTTTCATCAAAATGGTGCATTTTTACCTCATCACCAGTATGCCCAATTAACATCACTTTGTTTATAGTACCTGCCATAATTTATATTTTTGGTAAAAATAAGAAAAATCAATTACCTGATAAGAATGCATCAATAAAATTTTGAATTAAAACAGGAACCGCAAATTCTTTAACCTTATGGAAGTTAGTTAACTGATAATTGTTTTCTTTTTGTATTCTATCAAATTCTTTTGAGCTGAGTTTAACCTGCCAAAAATAGGCTTGTATTTTCCTATGGCTTAGCAAGTGCTGTTTGGGTTTCTTTTCAAATCTTTCCATTTTAACCCTTAAATCAAATTTATTTTCAAAGTCGGTTTTTACTTCTTCAAGCCTTGGTTTGTTGAAGTATTCTAAAACGGGAAAGACATAAAGATTTTTCCATATACCTTCAAAATTTCTATGATTGAGCAATGTTTTTTGCGATTCAGTTTCAAAAATGAAATAATGTTGGTAAAGATTTTTGACCTTTGTTTTTTTCAATTTAACGGGCAGTTGATTTACTTTATTCAATTGAAACGCAACACAGCTTTCTTGCAAAGGACAAAACAAACATTTGGGTTTTTTGGGCGTACAATGTAATGCACCAAACTCCATTATAGCTTGGTTGTGAAGATCGGGTAGTTTTTTGTTGAGTAACTCATTTGCTTTTTCTTTAAAAATCTTTTCACCTTCAGGAGAATTAATAGGTGTAGAAATTCCTAAATACCTAGCCAATACACGGTATACATTACCATCAACTACAGCAAGAGGTGTTTGATAAGCAAAAGAAGCAATAGCACTAGCTGTATATTCACCAATGCCAGGAAGTTTTTTCAATCCTTCAAATGAATTTGGAAACTCACCATGAAGTTCAAAACAAATTTTTTGGGCGGCTTTATGTAAGTTTCTTCCTCTAGAATAATAGCCTAAACCCTGCCACATTTTTAATACTTCGTCTTCCTTTGCATGGGCTAAATCACACACCTTTGGGAAGCGTTTTAAAAACTTTGTAAAATAGGGGAGAGCTTGCTTTACACGGGTTTGTTGAAGCATTACTTCGCTTAACCAAATAGGGTAAGCATGCTTGGTGTTTCGCCAGGGTAAGTCTCTTTTATGTTGGTGATACCATTCACAAATTTGCGAAGAGAAAGCCATTCTATTTTTTGTTTTTTGCAATGATAAATCATATTTGCCTACTATTTAGTTAATTGAATTGAAATATTGAATAATTATTCCCTATATTTGCGCACTCAAAAAATAAGAAGAAAATTTTTAAATAAATAAGTTATGACGAAAGCCGATATTGTTGCGAATATTTCTGAGAAATTAGGATTAGAGAAAAATGACGTTCAAGCAACTGTGGAAAGTTTTATGGATGAGGTAAAAAATTCTTTAGAAAGTGGAGATAATGTTTACTTGAGAGGGTTTGGAAGCTTTATTGTAAAAACAAGAGCTGCAAAAACAGGACGTAATATCTCTAAGAACACTACAATTAAAATCCCTGCTCACAATATTCCTGCTTTTAAACCTGCTAAAGTATTTTTAGAAGGGGTTAAAACTAAAGTTGAAGTTAAGTAAAAAAATAAGTATAATTTTAAAAATTAAAGCATATGCCAAGCGGTAAAAAAAGAAAAAGACACAAGGTAGCTACTCACAAAAGAAAAAAGAGAAGTAGAGCTAACAGACACAAAAAGAAAAAGTAGTTTTTAATAACTACTTTTTTGATTTTTATGTACTTTGCATAAAATAAAAGTTCTTTGACATCTAAATTTATTGAAAAATAAATTTTCAAACCCCTTAATTTATAAGCAAATTGTTTAATCTGCTGTGAAATTTAATTTTCGCAGTCTAAAATTTAATAGCATGAACAAGGAATTAATTGTTAGATCAAGTTCCAATGCTGTAGATTTTGCTTTATTAAAAGACGGGAGATTAATTGAGTTACATCAAGAAGCAGACGACCATAAATTTTCTGTAGGTGATGTTTACTTGGCTAAAATTAGAAAGGCACTGCCTGGATTAAATGCAGCTTTTGTAAATGTTGGTTATGAAAAAGATGGTTTCTTGCATTATCATGACTTAGGTCCGCAAATTAAGTCAATGATGAAGTTTACCAAAGCAGTTGGCTCTGGAAAATTAAAAAATTACCGATTAGATAAGTTTACATTTGATGAAGACATTGAAAAAAATGGAACAATTACAGATGTTCTCCATTCTAATCAGTCGGTTTTAGTGCAAATTGTAAAAGAACCGATTTCTACAAAAGGACCTCGATTAAGCTCAGAAATATCATTAGCAGGAAGGTATGTGGTTTTAGTCCCTTTTTCAGACCGAATTTCAGTTTCACAAAAAATTGAAAGTAAGGAAGAAAAGTCAAGACTTAAACGCTTAGTAAAAAGCATTAGGCCTAAAGGTTTTAGCGTTATTGTTAGAACAGTAGCTGAAGGCAAAAAAGTAGCCGACCTTGATAGTGATTTACAAAATCTCCTTACTCGCTGGGATAAAATGTGTAAAAAAATCCCAAAAGCAAATCCACCTTTTAAAGTGCTGGGTGAAGTGAATAAAGCTTCCTCCATTTTAAGAGATATCTTTAATGATGGTTTTACAGGAATAACCGTTGATGATGAAGAAATTTATCATCAAGTTAAAGATTATATTGGTGAAATTTCACCTAAAAAAGAATCTATAGTTTCTATGTACAATTCTAAAATTCCAATATTTGAAAAATATGGAATAGAGCGCCAAATCAAAACTTCATTTGGTAAAACAGTAACCATGAAAAAAGGCGCCTATCTAGTTATTGAACATACTGAAGCTATGCACGTTATTGATGTAAATAGCGGCAACCGAAGCAATAAAGCAAAAAATCAAGAAGGTACCGCATTAGAGGTAAATATGATTAGTGCAGCAGAAATTGCTAGGCAATTGAGATTACGAGATATGGGTGGTATTATTGTAGTTGATTTTATTGATATGCATCAGTCTGAAAATAGAAAAAAACTCTATGATTACTTAAGAGAAGAAATGAGTGATGACCGTGCAAAACATAAAATCCTACCCCCAAGTAGATTTGGATTAATTCAAATTACTAGACAACGTGTTAGACCAGAAATCGATATTAAAACGCGAGAAGAAAATCCTAACAAAGACGGAGAAATTGAAGCTCCTATTGTTGTTGTTAATAAAATTAATACCGATTTACTAAAAGTGTTAAGTGCAAACAAACACAAAAAAATAACATTAGCTGCTCATCCATTTATTGCAGCTTACCTTACTAGAGGATTTCCATCACAACGTAGCAAATGGTTTTTTGATCACAAAAAGTGGGTCAAAATCCAATCTCGAGACGCTTACAATTATTTAGAATATCACTTCCTTAACGGAGATGGTAAAGAAATAAAAATTTAAAAAAACCCGAATCGTTTTTCAATGATTCGGGTTTTTTGTTTTTAAACTATTTCTCAACTTTATCTTATGCTAATTTGATGATGAAAATACTTTTCTTCTCAAACTTCTATTGCTCTATAATTTCTTTAATTCGATGAACAACAGCTTGCTCATCAATACCCTGCATAACATCCTCGTAACCTTTTACTTCTTTTTTGCCATAAATAGAAGTTGGTAATAAAGGATATTCCTCTAAGTTTGGAAGAAACTGATTTTCTTTTGTTTGATGAAACGGTGCAAAACCTGCGTAAGGATGTGTTGCTCCCCAAATAGTTATTACAGGCACTTGAAACATAGCGGCCAAATGGCCGTTTCCACTATCCATAGAAATCATCAACTTAAGTTGAGAAATGATCTGAAGCTCTGTGGGGAAATCAAATTTTCCTGCAATAACTATTACTTGATTGTTGGAACCTCTTAACTCTTCAAGCAATTTTAGTTCTTTATCACCACCACCAAACAACAAAACATAATGCTTGGTTTGTTGGGTAATCAATTCAATTAATTTTTTTGATTTTTCTAAGGGTAGTGCTTTGGGTTGATGTGCTGCAAAAGGAGCAAATCCTATACAACCTTCCAAGGAATTCAAGCCTAGCTTATCAAGTGTTTTTTTGTTTGCCTGAAGTTGCTTAGCAGGTAATTTTAGATTTAAATCAATAGGAAAACCAAGTTCTTTAAAAACATCTGCATAGCGTTGATGAGTAGATTTTAAAGGTTGAATTGTTTTTGTTTTGAGTTTGGTTAACTCCTTTTTTTCTTTTCTTCCTTTGTTTATTTTTGAAATCTTCATTCCCTTTAAAGCAAAAAACTTTCTGAGGATTTTAGAACGCAAAACATTGTGTACATCAGCAACTGCATCAATATCATCAGGAAGGTCTGACGAAAGCTGAAACAATCCCGGTAAACCTTTGTGTTTGCCTTTTACATCAGCAACGTGTACAGTTACAAAATCTAGATGCGAAAACAGGTGACTAAAAAAAGCCTTGGTTAAAACGCTAATTCTAAGTTGGGGATATGTAGCATGCACAATTTCCAAAACAGGAACTAGTATAGCTACGTCTCCCAGGGCTGAAAGACGAATAACCAAAATGTGCTCTAGTTTTTGCTTCAAAATGATTTATTTTTTCCCTCTTAAAACAGGATTTAATTCGTCATCATTATACATTTTCATCTGCTTGTAAACTTTCATGTATTTATCACCATTCTCAATATCTTCCAATAATTGGTCTATGGCTAACGACAAATCTTTTTGCTGTTCTAGTAGTATGTTGAGTTTTGCTTTACAAGCCATTTGATGCTTTTGAGAAGCTTCAGTTCGGTTAGCTTCTTCGTTCATGTGATAGACTTTTAAAGCCAAAATTGAAAGTCGGTCAATACCCCAAGCCGGACTTTCTGTATTGATTTTTGCTTCGTTCTTCACTTTTACATCCTTGTATCTTTCAAGAAAATAGGCATCTATATATTCAACCGTGTCTGTCCTATCTTGATTAGAAGCATCAATTTTTCGTTTTAAAACCAAGGCCTCTTCAGGAGAAATTTCAGGATCTCTAATTAAATCTTCAAAGTGCCATTGCACCGTATCAATCCAGCATTTTCTATACAAAAGATGAGCTATAAGTTCTTGTTCAGCATCATAAGGGTTTTTAAATTCTTGATCAACAGCATCTTTAATGTGATATTTTTTGATGACGTCTATAAATATTTTATTTGCTTTTTCAGAAATCATAAGTTTATGTATTTAATTACAAAAGTAAGCTTTTTAAGTACTTTTTAGTCCTTTTTACCCAAGTAAAACAACTTCTTGAATTTGGTTTATAATCATAAAGTCAGTTTGAAGCTTTTTGAAATTGACAGCGGGTATTATCTTTTTATTCAAATTAGCAACCAATAAAAAACACTAAAATAATTTCACCACATAAGCAAAAACAGACAAACCAATAAAAACCCACCACAAGGTTTCTTTAAACCAAGCTTTTGTTCTTAATTGAAAAAATTCAGCACCACTATTGATACGAACTCCTACACAGTTCTCCCGTTCAAGAATAATACCATTTATCAATTGAAATTACCGCAATAAAACGCCCTTTTTCCCTTTCTGTTTCATTATAAAAAGAAACCATAGCTACGGCTATGCTTGATTTTTCT
>JAIUMH010000079.1 GCA_022565635.1 Flavobacteriaceae bacterium
TGTAGAATTATTTTCAAAAGACGGGGTTTCAATAGCTTGAAATCCGTATTTTTTGAAAATAATTCTACACTTCTAGGAAAATATGGTGAAGAAGGTGATCGGCTGATTTTTAAATTATTGAATTCTGGGGATTTCTTGAAAAAAACAAATCCAAATGATTACCAAAATAAAGATATTCAGAAACTTGGTCTTCAAATTACCGAAAAATCCTTACGTTACGATTTAACCGTTCCTTTTGCAAGGTTTGTTGTTATGCATCAAAATGAACTTGATTTTCCGTTTAAGCGTTATCAAATTCAGCCAGTTTGGCGCGCAGACCGACCTCAAAAAGGGAGATACCGAGAGTTTTTTCAGTGTGATGCTGATGTAATTGGTAGCCAAAGTTTGCTTCAAGAAATTGATTTTATCCATTTATATGATGATGTCTTTACACAGTTAAAAGTGGAAGGAGCAAAGATTCAGGTAAATAACCGTAAAATTTTATCGGGTATTGCTGAAATTATTGGAGCTACCGATCAATTAATTGATTTTACTGTGGCTTTGGATAAATTAGATAAGATCGGAAGAAAAGGAGTAGAGGAGGAGATGCTTGCTAAAGGAATTACTTCAGAAGCCATTCAACAACTTTCTCCTATTTTTGAAGCGAAAGGAGGTTTTGATGATCAGTTAATGGTGTTGAAAAATCTTTTGGCTAATTCTGAAGTAGGTCAACAAGGAATTGAAGAGTTACAATTTATCTCTGAAGCTATTCAACATATGCCTTTGCAAACGGCTAGCTTAGATTTAAACATCACCTTAGCGCGTGGCCTTGATTATTACACAGGATGTATTTTTGAAGTCGCCCCACCCAAAGGTGTACAACTAGGAAGCATAGGAGGAGGCGGTCGCTATGACGATTTAACAGGTATATTTGGTTTAAAAGACATGTCTGGTGTGGGTATTTCTTTTGGTTTAGACCGTATATACCTAGTGCTTGAGCAATTGAATTTATTTCCAGAAAGCATCAATCCTGTTCCTCAAGTTTTGTTTATAAACTTTGGGGCTTCAGAGGCGCAATATGCAATGAAAGCTATTAGAAAGCTGAGAAACAAAAACATTGCTTCTGAGTTATATCCTGATGATGCAAAAATGAAAAAGCAAATGAATTATGCTAATAAAAGGGGCTTTCCGTTTGTGATACTTGCTGGCGAATCTGAAATGCAAGCAGAACAATTTACGCTAAAAAACATGAAGACTGGAGAGCAACAACTAGTTGGTTTTGAAGAATTGATCAAGCAGTTGGCATAGATTTCATTTTTTTGTTGGTTGGCGTTGAAGGTTTAGATGTAGCTATATTTTTCAAATTAGTGTTAGTTAGTTAATACCTCCTTCATTGCTTTGGCTTTGATTAAACATTCCTCATATTCTTTTTCAGGAATAGAGGCGTTGGTTATTGCGCTTCCAACGGCGTAGGAAATAGTTTTGTTTCTTGAGTTGTAAAGAATACTTCGTATAATAACGTTAAAATCAAAATTACCATCTGGATCAAAATACCCAATACTACCACTATATAATCCGCGTTTAAAGGATTCAAGTTTTTCCATAATTTGCATGGCCGAAACTTTGGGTGCACCAGTCATACTTCCCATTGGAAAAGAAGTTTGAAGTAGTTGAACAGGAGAAAATTCTTCTTTGGGTAGGGAAGTTACAGTAGAAATCATTTGATGTACTTGTTTGAATGAATAGACTTTGCATAATTCTTCTACTTGAACAGAAGCTTTTTGTGCGGTTTTAGAAAGATCATTTCTTACTAAATCTACAATCATCACATTTTCTGATTTTTCTTTAGGATCATTTTTAAGTTGAAACTTTAAGGCTTGATCTTCTTCTTCTGTTTCTCCTCGCTTAGCTGTACCTTTAATTGGTTGAGAGATTAATTTTCCTTGATTAAATTTGAGGTATCTTTCTGGGCTTGCACTTAATGCATGTAGGTGTTCAAATTTTAAATAACAAGCTTGTGGAGGTTGAGAAATAGAGTTGAGTTTTTGAAAGGTGTTTAAGGGGTTTATATTTATTTTTGAAGCGTGAAAATCCATACAAAAATTGGCCTCATAAATATCTCCTCTACCAATATGTAATAAGGTTTTTTTAATTGCATCGATGTATTCTGATTGACTGATTCTAGGTTGTAATTGAATGGATTTTTGTGAAATTTCTTCTGGAATTTTAAGGTTGTTGATGGCTTTAAAATCACTAGAAATCTCTTCTCCAATCATTTTCAAGTATAAAAAATTTGCTTTATCTTTTTGTAGTTGAATAATTTTTAGCGGTTGTATAAAATATAATTCAGGAAACTCTATACCATCTAAGTGTTTTGATTCTAAATTTTCAACATCGTTTTTTAAATCATAAGTGAGGTAGCCAAAAAGCCAATCTTTTGTAGTTTTTTGGTATTCATCTAATTGATCAAAGGCTTTTTGAGAGTCTGTTTTTAAAGCAGTAAATGCGCCAACTGCCAACATAGCATCAAAAGAAGAAAACCTGTCTTGGTGCTTATTGGTATCTAAAAACACACAAAAGTCGTATTGGCTAGCCCAATATAAAAGTTGTTGCTTAAAAAGCACTGGGTTTGCTACAGAATAAGAATGTTTTATCCGCATTAAATTTGTTGCTGAAAGTTGGTCATTACTTCTTGAAAACCTAAAGCTAAAATTTCATCCTTAATGCTCTGATTTTCCATATCAAAGTTGTCTTGAAAAGAAGGAAAACTAAATGCTTCTATAATTTGCGCACCAAAACGTGCAAAATAATGATCTTTAACAAATTCTAAAGCTAATTTTCCTCCTCGTTCTCCGGGCGAAGTACTGGTTAGTAAAACCTTTTTGTTGTTTAAGAATTTAGCATCTACCCTTGATAGCCAATCCATTTGGTTTTTGAAAAAAGCAGAAATCATGCTGTTGTGTTCATTTACAGAAACCATTAAAGCCTTACATTCATCAATTTTGTTTTTAAGTACAAGGGCTTCAGTTGGAATTCCATGGTCTTTTTCATAATCTTCAGAGTAGATGGGTAGTTGGTAGTTGGTTAAATGTATAATTTCTACTTCAGAAGTCATTTTTGACGCCATAAATTCAATCAATTGATGATTGATAGATGTACTTGAATTTGAGCCTGCAAATGCTAATATCTTCATCTTGTTTTTTTCAGCTAAGGTAAAAAATAGAAGCAGAAATAAAAAAATATAATTCAAATAAGAATTACTTTTTAACGAATCTGCCCAACTGCTTTGTTTAGGGGGTAGCGAATATCGAATAACGAATATCGAATAACGAATATCGAATAACGAATATCGAATAACGAATAACGAATATCGAATAACGGATAATGAATAACGAATATTGAATAACGAATATTGAATAACGAATATTGAATAACGAATATTGAATATTGAATATCGAATATCGAATATCGAACTTGCCCGACTAAAGCGTTCAGGTGGGTAATGAATATCGAATATCGAATATTGAATAACGGATAATGAATATCGAATATTGAATAACGAATATTGAATAACGAATATTGAATATTGAATATCGAACCTGCCCGACTATAGAGTTCAGGCGGGTAACGGATAACGGATAACGGATAACGAATATCGAATATCCTGTCTTCTTACTTCTTCAATCGGGTAGGTAGGTGAGGAATGGAAAACATAGATTACATATAGCTGATTAATCTAATCTTGATTACTGATTATTTATAGGTTTCTTTAAACCATTTAAAAAGCTATCTTTGTCTTTCACAATTAGAAGTTTTGAACTTATGAAAAAGGCAGTATATTGTATAATCTCAATAGTTTTTATAGGATTATTTGTTTCGTGTAATCTCAATGATTATTCTAGGCAATTAGGAGTTGTAAACACCAAAGAAAAATATGCTTTTCAGGTTGATAAAAACGATTATAAATTGTTAGTTGATTTACGTGAGGTGGATACAGATTTTGTTTTTGATATTCGCTATGCTACAAAAAACAATTTTACAGGACAAAAAATTTATCCGTCTGCAGATGCTTTTTTACGTAAATACATTGCAGAAGAATTAAAAAAAGCTAATGATTCTTTAATGAAATTAGGCTATCAATTAAAAATCTTAGATGCTTATAGGCCGTATAGCGCTACCATTAAATTTTATGAAATTTACCCTGATGGTGATTTTGTTGCTAACCCAATGGTTGGGTCTAGACATAACCGAGGAACTACAGTTGATGTTACTTTGGTAGATATGAAATCTGGTGAGGAATTGGAAATGCCAACTAAATTTGATGCCTTTACCAAAGAAGCGCATCCAGATTTTAATGATTTACCACAGCATGTTATAGAAAACAAAATGCTTCTTATCAATACTATGAAGCATTTTAGATTTGATGTTCATCCTAACGAATGGTGGCATTTTGACCATGTGCGTTGGCAACGTTACCCAATGATGGATTTGAGTTTTAAACAACTTAAAGACGTGGCTAATAAGTATAAGTCAAAATAATTAGCTAATCATCACCACTACTCATTTTAGCTTTTTTTAGTCCTTTCAATCAGAGAATCAAAAACTGCTAAATACTCGCTTATTTTGGTCTTTTTTCCTTTTTTTAATCAATCTACTTGTTCAAAATATTGTATTTTTGAATCCGAATCTAAATTCATAAAAATGGAATACAGAATAGAAAAAGACACCATTGGTGAGGTAAAAGTTCCTGCAGATAAACTTTGGGGAGCTCAAACTGAACGATCAAGGAATAATTTTAAAATAGGTCCTTCGGCTTCAATGCCCTTAGAGATTATTTATGGCTTTGCTTACCTTAAAAAAGCAGCCGCATATACCAATGCCGAATTAGGCGTACTGGAAAATGAAAAAAGAGATTTAATTGCTCAAGTTTGTGATGAAATTTTAGCCGGAAAGCATGACAATCAATTTCCGTTAGTGATTTGGCAAACAGGTTCTGGAACACAATCTAATATGAATGTGAATGAGGTTGTAGCCAACAGAGCTCACCAGATTGAAGGAAATGAATTAGGAAAAGGAGAACGAAAAATCTCTCCAAATGATGATGTGAATAAGTCTCAATCTTCTAACGATACTTTTCCTACAGGAATGCATATTGCTATTTATAAAAAAATTATAGAAGTAGCTATTCCTGGTATTAAGCAACTTAGAAATCAATTAGATGCAAAAGCTAAAGCATTTAAAGATGTGGTTAAAATTGGAAGAACCCACTTTATGGATGCTACACCATTAACCTTAGGTCAAGAGTTTAGTGGGTATGTGTCACAATTGGATCATGGCTTAAAAGCATTAGAAAATACACTCCCACACTTATTGGAGCTTGCTTTAGGAGGAACTGCTGTAGGAACCGGCTTAAATACACCCAAAGGTTACGCAACTAAAGTAGCTAAGTACATAGCAGACTTTACAGGTTATCCTTTTGTAAGTGCATCAAATAAATTTGAAGCTTTAGCAGCTCACGATGCTTTAGTAGAAACACATGGCGCTTTAAAACAATTAGCAGTAGCTTTGAATAAAATAGGGAATGATATCAGAATGTTGTCTTCTGGACCACGTAGTGGAATTGGAGAGATTGTAATCCCTGCTAATGAGCCCGGTTCCTCTATCATGCCCGGAAAAGTTAACCCCACTCAATGTGAAGCATTAACTATGGTTTGTGCACAAGTTATTGGTAATGATGTTGCTGTAACTACGGGAGGTATGCAAGGACAATTTGAATTAAATGTATTCAAGCCTGTAATGGCCGCTAATTTGTTGTCTTCAGCTCAACTTCTTGGTGATGCTTGTGTTTCTTTTGATGTAAATTGTGTTGCAGGAATAGGGCCTAACCAAGCAAGAATAGACGAATTGCTTAAAAATTCATTGATGTTAGTAACTGCTTTAAATACCAAAATAGGCTATTATAAAGCCGCTGAAATTGCCAATACAGCGCATCAAAATGGAACTACTTTAAAAGAAGAGGCTGTCCGTTTAGGACACACTACCGCTGAAGAATTTGATAAGTGGGTTCGTCCTGAAGATATGACAGGAGAAAAATAGTGGTTTAGTTGATTACCCAAAAACCGTTTTAGTTCTTCTAAAGCGGTTTTTGGTTATTTTTAAATTTCAGCTTGTACCTATTGTCAATCTGAAAAAAAATAAATTTAAACCTCAGTTTAATTTAAATGTGGTTGCTTTCTCTACCTGTCTTTGTAATCAATCAAGAACTCTTAAGATATTTTTTTGAAGTATGGATTTAATTGTTAATGTGGTTTTAGCTCTGTTTATTTTAGGACTGTCATTTTGGTTTAAATTTAATAGGCCAAAAAAAATTAATGATTGGATAGGCTACAGAACAAAAAGCTCTATGAAATCACAAGAAAATTGGGATTTTGCGCAGTTTTATTGGTCTTCTAAATTAGTTCAGTTAAGTTTACTTATAGTTGGTGTTCAACTACTAACCTATTTGTTGATTAACCCAGTTATTGCAATATTTCTTACTTGTTTTTTGTGGGCGTTAATTTTGTTTGTTTCTATCTATTTAACTGAAAGGAAGTTGAAGGAGTGAATTATAAAATAGGAATAATTCAATTTATTCTAAATCTGTTATTGCAATTTAATATATGTAAAAGAATACGTTATCTTAAAAGTTAATCAACTAGCCAATGCTTTAGTGAAGTTATAAAGCACTTTTAAAACAGGATGCTTTTTTTCTTGATTAGGTTTTAAAAATAAGTCATCCAATTCAAGGTTTTTGTAGCCTGTTATGTCTTCAACTGTTTGATCATCTATTTTTTTATAAGCCATAGACCAGTCCTTAAACTGACGTTCATCAATGTCTCCACTATCAAGTAAAATTAATTGATTATGCCTTGGATCAGATTTTATTTTGTTATACACTTTTTCAATTTCATCTTCCGGCCCTTCAATATATTGAATAAATTTTCCTTGTATTAGTAGCAGTAATCCAGTAATGGCAAGCCTTTTGTTTTTTTCTCTTATCTGAAATAACAATTTCTCTATGTCATTTTCTTTGAGAATTTGAGCCTGGTTACTCATGTAAGAAACGTACTTTAAATTCATTTTAATTCGGGTTGGTTGATAACAGCCACAATATATGAATTTTCCATTCAATTAGAACCCAAAACAAGATTTCTTTTAATTAACTTAGACTTTAACGCATTAGCTTTCTATTGTCTTTTCTAATTTAATTACTTTTGTTGAAAATTATAAAATGAAATTAAAGTTAACTAGACCGATTTGTTTTTTTGATTTAGAAGCAACTGGAACCAACGTAGCTAAAGATCGAATTGTTGAAATTTCTATTCTTAAGGTGTATCCTAATGGGAACAAGGAAAGTTTTACCTATAAAGTTAATCCAGAGATTCCTATTCCTGAAGTGACTTCAAAAATTCATGGTATTTATGATGAAGATGTGAAGGATGAGCCTACTTTTAAAGAACTTTCTAGCAAAGTGATGAGTGTTTTAAAAGGAGCTGATTTGGCCGGTTATAATAGTAATCGATTTGATATACCTATGCTTGCTGAAGAATTACTAAGAGCTGGACAAGACTTTGATTTTTCTAATATTCATGCTGTAGATGTGCAGACTATATTTCATAAAAAGGAGAAAAGAACACTAGAGGCGGCTTATAAATTTTATTGCGACAAAGAATTGATAGATGCGCATAGCGCTGAAGCAGACACCTTAGCAACTTATGAGGTTTTAGAGGGTCAATTAGAGCGTTACGAAGATTTGGAGCCTGGTATAAAGTGGCTTTCAGATTTTAGTAAATTTTCTCATTTTGCTGATTTTGCTGGTTTTATAAGGTATGATGAAGAGGGACATGAAATATTTTCCTTTGGTAAGCATAAAGGCAAAAAAGTAGCCCAAGTCTTAGATCAAGAGCCCGGTTATTTCTCTTGGCTACAAAATGCAGATTTTCCGTTGTACACAAAAAAGGTGATTACAGGTATTCAGCTTAAAAAATTAGCGACTAAGTAAAGAAAACATATTCATGAAAATAATTTGTATAGGAAGAAATTACGCAGATCATGTGCAAGAATTAGCCAATGAAAAGCCCGATTCTCCTGTAATTTTTCTAAAGCCAGACTCAGCTTTATTAGCCAAAAAGCAGCCATTTTTTATTCCTCCATTTACCAATGAAGTTCATCATGAACTAGAGCTTGTAATTAAAATTAATCGGTTAGGGAAGTTTATAACCCAAAAATTTGCTCATAAGTATTATGACCAAATTGGTTTAGGCTTAGATTTAACTGCAAGAGATTTGCAAAATGAATTAAAAAGCAAAGGCTTGCCCTGGGAGAAAGCAAAGGCTTTTGACGGAGCAGCAGTTGTAGGCCATAAATGGATGGATAAGCAAAAATTCGATTTAAATAATCTTAATTTTCAACTGAACAAAAATGGTCAAGTTGTGCAGCAAGGAAACACCTCACTTATGCTTTGGAAAATAGATGAGTTAATTGCCTACGTATCTACTTTTTTCACACTTAAAATAGGTGACTTGATTTTTACTGGAACACCTGCTGGTGTAGGGAAAATTTCAGAAGGTGATTATTTGGAAGCTTTTTTGGAAAGTGAAAAGTTATTAGATTTAAAGATTAGATAATGAAAGCAGAAATTATAACCATAGGTGATGAGATTTTAATTGGACAAATTGTTGATTCTAATTCTGCATTTTTAGGAAAGCAATTGAATAAAATTGGTATTGATGTTTTTCAAATTACTTCTGTTCAAGATGACGAAAAACACATCATTAATGCCCTTAAAGATGCTTCTAAAAGAGCTGATTTGGTAATTACTACTGGTGGTTTGGGACCTACCAAAGATGATTTAACCAAAAAAACACTTTGCAGTTACTTTTCTGATGAACTTGTGCTTGATCAACAAGTGCTAGAGCATATTGAAGAGATTTTTAGAAAGTATGTAAGCACACCAATTTTACCTGCTAATAAAACTCAGGCTTACTTGCCTTCAAAGTCAACAGGCTTGTTTAATCGCTACGGAACTGCTCCAGGAATGTGGATTGAACAAGACCAAACGGTTTACATTTCATTGCCAGGGGTTCCTTATGAAATGAAATCTTTAATGAGGGATGAGGTTATTCCACGCTTAAAAGAACGTTTTAAAACTCCTTACATAATTCATAAAACCATACTCACCTACGGATTAGGTGAAAGCGCTATAGCAGACAGAATAGAGGAGTGGGAAGATGCCTTGCCTCAGCATATTAAACTTGCCTATCTTCCTAATTTTGGCAGGGTTCGTTTAAGGCTTACTACTCGTGGAGTAAATGAAGATAAGTTGTATGCAGAGCTAAATGAACAAATTAATAAGTTACACACTTACATTGGTGATATTATTAAAGGTTTTGAAGATGAAGAAAGCTTAGAAGAAAACATTGCACGCTTATTTGTAGAAAATGGACTTAGTTTAAGCACAGCTGAAAGTTGTACCGGTGGAAAAATAGCCTCTAAGTTTTCAGATATTCCTGGTGCTTCTGGTTTTTTGAAAGGGGGAATTGTAAGTTACGCCACCTCTGCAAAATCTGATGCTTTAGGCATTTCTGATGATATTATTGAGACTCATTCTGTAGTGAGTAAAGTAATTACTAGTGAAATGGCCAACAAGTCTTTACAGATGTTTAATTCTGATCTTGCCATTGCTACAACAGGCAATGCTGGTCCCACAAAGGGAGATAGCGATGCAGCAATTGGAACGGTTTTTATTGCTCTAGCAGATGGTAAAGAGACTAAAGTGCATCAATTTAATTTTGGAAATCAGCGAGAAAGAGTAACCAACAAAGCCGTAAATAAGTCGTTTGAGCTAATTTATGATTGGATTATCAAGCAAAACAAACAACAAAATTAGAGAAATAAAGTTTCATAAAATAATTGGTTTATTGTTTGGCTGTTAAGGTAAAAAGTAGTTAATTTGCAACCTGTTTTAAAAACATAAAAGTATATAAGATGTCTAAAGTTTGTGAACTTACTGGGAAAAGAGCAATGTCAGGGAATAACGTTTCTCACGCATTAAATAGAACAAGAAGAAAATTTAATGTAAATTTGGTTAAAAAACGTTTTTATATTCCTGAAGAGGATAAATGGATTACTTTAAAGGTATCTACTTCAGCATTGAAAAATATCAATAAGAAAGGCATTTCTGCCGTTCTAAAGGAAGCTAGAGCAAAAGGATTCTTGAAGAAATAATTAACCGTAGAAATTATAAGTTATGGCAAAGAAAGGAAATAGAGTCCAGGTGATTTTAGAATGTACAGAACACAAGAATTCTGGCAAGCCTGGTACATCAAGATACATTACAACAAAAAATAAAAGAAATACTCCAGACCGTATTGAGTTGAAGAAATTCAACCCTATTCTTAAGAAAATGACGGTTCATAAAGAGATAAAATAATAAGTTATGGCAAAGAAATCAGTAGCAAGTTTACAAACAGGAAGTAAGAGACTTACAAAAGCTATTAAAATGGTAAAGTCGCCTAAAACTGGTGCTTACACTTTTGTAGAGCGTATTATGAATCCAGAAGACGTGAATGACTTTTTAAAGAAGTAAGTTATATGTTTTTGATGATATTAAGTCGTTGTATTTATGCAACGACTTTTTTTGTTTTAATTCAGTAAACATACTTCAATAAATTAGATTTATTTAATAAATTTGTAGTATTGATTATTCAATTTTATTTTCACTTTAAAATCTGAGTAATTTTTTAAATAACACTTAATACCTGACTTTATGGGCTTGTTCAAAAAAATATTTTCAAAAAAAGAAAAACAGAAATTAGATGAAGGATTAGAAAAAACAAAATCCTCTTTTTTTGATAAGTTAGGGAAAGCTGTAGCTGGAAAATCTAAAGTTGATGATGATGTTTTAGATGACTTGGAAGAGGTTTTGATTTCCAGTGATGTTGGTGTGGCTACTACCATAAAGATCATTAATCGTATTGAAGAACGAGTTGCAAAAGATAAATACCTAGGTACTGCCGAGTTAAATGCTATTTTACGAGAAGAAATAGCAGGCTTGCTTAAGGCTACGGAAAAAGAAGATAAAACCGCTCAATTAGGCGAAGTTAAAACACCCTATGTAATTATGGTGGTAGGGGTGAATGGAGTAGGAAAAACTACTACTATTGGAAAATTAGCCTCTAAGTTTAAAGCAGAAGGTAAGAAAGTTGTTCTTGGCGCCGGAGATACATTTAGGGCAGCCGCTATAGACCAGCTTCAAATTTGGGCAGACCGTGTGGATGTGCCTATTGTAAAACAAAAAATGGGAAGCGACCCAGCTTCTGTTGCATTTGATAGCGTACAAAGCGCTGTTAAACAAAATGCAGACGTAGTTTTAATTGATACCGCCGGTAGATTACACAATAAGGTTAACCTGATGAAAGAGTTAACTAAAATAAAACGCGTAATGCAAAAAGTAATTCCAAATGCACCGCATGACGTGATGCTTGTTTTAGATGGTTCAACTGGACAAAATGCTTTTGAACAAGCAAAACAATTTACCGCAGCAACTGAAGTTACCTCCTTAGCCGTTACAAAATTAGATGGCACTGCAAAAGGTGGTGTGGTGATTGGTATTAGTGATCAGTTTCAAATCCCAGTTCGGTTTATTGGTGTTGGTGAAGGTATTGACGATTTACAAACATTTGATAAAGTTGAGTTTGTAGACTCATTTTTCAAGCAATAGGTCTTTTCTTTGCTATATGGAAAATAAACAAGCCCCCATTTTTTCAGAAAAATATGCCATCACAGGAACTAGGATTGTCATCATTTTTTCAGCGGTATTCATTTTTATGAAGCTTTTTGCCATCGTTAGCCAAGGTTTATGGCTATTACCTAATTTGTTGATTTGCCTACCCGCATTAATTCTTGGTTTCCTTGGGTATTGGTTTTTGAAAAATAAAAGAGCTCACATTGGTTTTGTGGTTTTTGCCTTAGTTGTATTTGTAGTTGTTCGTTTATATGAAGAACAAATGCAACTTTACTTTTATCAAGTTTTTCATACTTGATAAAAACTAGTTGGCGATAATGTAAAAATTTCGTTTCTAATAAAAATATTATCTTTGAAATAAAAATGACGATAATAGATAAACATATAATCGATACTTATTCGAAACTCTTTGAAGGATTGAATCCGTTAACTAAAATCGAACTCATCGAAAAACTGACTAAATCTTTAAAAAAAGAAAAGAAATCAAAAGAGTCAGAGTTTCTTAAATCTTTTGGAGCTTTTGATTCAGATAAAACTGCTGATGAGTTGATAAAAGAAATACGAGAAAGTAGAAAGTTTAGAGATAAAGATTTGACTTTTTAATATGCAGTATTTACTTGATACGAATATGTGTGTTTTCTTTTTACGTGGATTACTTGATTACGATATAATAATAAAAGATAAAGGGCTTGAGAATTGCTATATTTCTGAAATTACAGTTTTTGAATTAAGGTTTGGAGCTGAAAACAGTAAAAACAGTAAAAAATCTCATAAAGCAGTTGATAGATTTATTCAAGGTCTGTCCATAATTCCAATTTATGGATGTGCGAAAAGATATGCAGAAGAAAAAGTAAGATTGAGAAAAAATGGAATACCGATGCACGATGAATTTGATTTATTGATTGGCGTAACTGCTATTGAAAATAAATTAACTTTAGTTACTGACAATCTGAAGCACTTTAAAAACTTCGATGGTTTGAAAGTTGAAAATTGGTACTCCAGATAGAACACTATCTTCAACAGTAAATAACAAAAACCTACCTTGCCCAGATATAGCTACGGTGTACCCACAAATATAGATTATCTTTGTACAATGATAAATTTAATTA
>JAIUMH010000080.1 GCA_022565635.1 Flavobacteriaceae bacterium
GTGCCAGCAAGACCGAAGTTGCAAACTTCGGACAGCACAAAATTCGATGTCAAAGACCCCATCGTGTTTGAATATTTGTATAAAACCCACATCAACGTCAAATATCTATAGAAGATAAGGATCTTCAAAGCCAACGACCCCAGCGGAATTCAAGTTAAATTTTAGACAGGATCGAGAAGAATATTTAATGAGGATTTAGTCCGAAGTTACCTGCAAACAAGAGCGTCTTGCAACGAATAAAGCATCTATTCAATGCAAATAATGCAACGATAATTTCATGTTACAACGAATAAGTTCTATATTTGTTGCAAAATCTAAGACGAATGGGGTTATATATACATCAGAAAGAAAATTGGCCAAATTTCTCGTGGAACAGCGACGAGTTTATTAATCTGTTAAGTGAAGCGAGAAATCTACAAGGACGATTAATTGGTAAAATGGAATCTCTGGGTTTTGAATTACGAGATGAAGCATTACTTGAAACTTTAACTTTGGATGTGTTAAAATCAGCAGAGATTGAAGGAGAACTTTTAAGTCCTGAGCAAGTGCGTTCCTCAATTGCCCAGAGGTTAGGAATGGAATTCGCTGGTTCAATTTTGTCAGATAGACATGTAGACGGGATGGTTGATATGATGATTGATGCGACCAGAAATTGCTTTAAACCTTTAACAGCAGAGAAACTCTTTGATTGGCATGCAGCATTATTTCCAACGGGAAGAAGCGGGATTTTCAAAATTACTGTTGCTGATTGGAGAAAAGATGCATCTGGACCAATGCAAGTTGTATCGGGTGCTGCGGGAAGAGAAAAAGTTCATTTTCAAGCTCCAGATGCAGATTTAATTGAAATGGAAATGAAGCGTTTTATAAAATGGTTTAACGAAGAAAATAAAATAGATTTAGTAATAAAAGCTGCAATTGCTCACCTATGGTTTGTTACAATTCATCCATTTCAAGATGGCAATGGGCGAATTACAAGGGCCTTGACGGATATGTTATTAGCTCAATCGGATAAGAGTACACAGCGATTTTATAGCATGTCTGCTCAAATTAGAGTAGAAAGAAAAGAATACTACAAGATTCTAGAAAAAACACAAAAAGGAGACCTTGATGTAACCGAATGGATAAAATGGTTTTTAAACTGTTTAATTAATGCTTTAAATGCAACTGATCATATTCTCACCCGAGTTTTGATAAAAGCAGATTTCTGGAATAGAAATTCAAAAAAAATAATTAATGAGAGACAAAAGAAGGTTTTAAACAAATTGCTGGATGGATTTGAAGGTAAACTAACTTCAATGAAATGGGCTAAGATCACAAAATGTTCAAAAGACACAGCAATTAGGGATATTAACGACTTGATAAAAAAGGACATTTTACAGAAAGAAGCGGCAGGAGGAAGAAGTACAAATTATAAATTGAAGATGATGAAATAAATGTCAGCAGGTAAGAGCATATCCGTGCCAGCGAGACCGAAGTTGCAAACTTCGGATAGCAAGTGCGGATAATCAAGGCATTAGCCCTGCTTCAGTTTTGGTGTTTTTCTACAGGAAAGTGCTCCGAAATTTGCCTCTAATCATATACGCGAAACGTTGTAAACTTAGGTCAGCGCCGTGTTGACAAGAATATTAACTGTCGATATTTTCCGAAGTTATAAGCTTCGTCTCGGTTGTGCGGATTTAAGATGTGTAAGTCCGAAGTTACAAACTTCGGACAGCAAGTGTTCAAGATGAACGACCCCAGCGGGGTCAAATGTGTATAGAAAGATTCAGAATTGATGTAAACGACCCCATCGGGGTCGAATATTTATAGCAGATGAGCATATCCGTGCCAGCAAGACCGAAGTTGCAAACTTCGGACAGCACAAAATTCGATGTCAAAGACCCCATCGTGTTCGAATATTTGTATAAAACCCACATCAACGTCGAAAATCTATAGAGGATAAGGATAATCAATACCAGTGGTTAGACCCCAGCGGGGTCAAATGTCTATAGAAAATATTCAGAATTGATGTAGGCGACCCCAGCGGGAATCCAAGTTAAAAATTTTACATAGGATCGAGAAGAACATCCAGTTTGGGAGTTCTCCTTGTATAGTCCGAAGTTGCAAACTTCGGACAGCAAGAGTTGACCCCATCGGGATCAAATGTTTAAAGAAAACATTCATGATTGATGTGATTGACCCCAGCGGGGTCGAATATTCATAGCAGATGAGCATATCCGTGCCAGCGAGACCGAAGTTGCAAACTTTGGATAGCACGATGTATAGTAAGATTCTGAATCGATGTTAACGACCATGGCGGGGTCGAATATTTATAGAAAACATTCGTGATTGATGTGATTGACCCCAGCGGGGTCAAATGTGTATAGATAATATTCATAATCGATGTTAGCGACCCCATCGGGGTCGAACAAAATGTTGTTGTTTTTGAAAAAGAATTATAATTATTAGAGGCCATCTATAAATAATTTACAAGCCTTCATGAATAATTGAAATGCTTGGTTGATTGCTGATTCTACAGTTGAAAGTTACCTGATTGTGCGTTAGGGATTGAACGTAAAGCCCGTAAAATAGGTTGCCTTAGGTTTTTTTGTTTTGAAAAGCGACCGGTAGGAAGCTCTTGAAAAACATTAAAAATCTTGGCAAACCATTGCGGACTTGTAGTGAAAGCCCGTAATACGCCATAAAAAAAAGGCAACACTTTAAATGTAGTATTGCCTTTTCAACCTAATTAAAAAACTTCTAATTTTAGACGTTTTCCCCTTTCATCATTTTGTTCCAATAGAGGTATGGAAGTCCATATTTTTTAAGCATCCACAGTCTCCAATGTTCTTTTGCAGAATTGAAAACCAGCATCTTTTTTAAATTTGGATCTGGTGTGAAATTACCTTCGTAATCAAATTCTGCTAGCGCCATTTTTCCAAAGCCAGTTACTAGCGGACAAGAGGAATATCCTTTGTAGGATTTGTTGTCTGCTTTTTCATTTTGAAGTAAGTGATGAATATTATCAACAACTACAGGTACTTGTTTTCTTATTGCGGCTCCTGTTTTGGCAGTGGGTAAACCGGCAACATCTCCTAAACCAAAAATGTTGGCGTGTTGATTATGTTGCAAGGAGTTGATATCTACGTCTAACCATCCTGCATCGTTTACCAAACTTGATTCTCTAATAAATTTTGGTGCGGCCTGCGGAGGAGCTAGGTGTAACATATCAAAAGGGACTTCTATATTTGTAACTCCAGAAATTTTTTCTCCAATTTCTTTAGATTCGTTGGTTACGCATTGGTTTTCATCATCACCTACGTATTGAAATGTGATGATTTTTTTCTTAGCATCAATTTGTTTTGGTGCGTAAAAAGGTTTAAAGTGCATACCATAACGCTCTACTACTCGGGTAAGTGTATCTCTAATTTGTTTGACTCCAAAAAGCACTGAACCTGGAGTAGCAAATACAACTCTTGCGTCTATATTGTTCTTTTTGAAATAATCGGCAGCTAAATAGGCTATTTTTTGAGGCGCTCCACCACATTTAATAGGGGTTGTTGGTTGGGTGAAAATAGCATTACCGCCTTTAAAATTCTTAATGACGTCCCAGGTGTGTTTAGGATCTGTGTAATTACTACAAACCACACCTTTGTCAAGTGCATCTTCTAATCCGTCTAACATACTAGGTTCCATAACTAAACCAGGAGCTACCACCAAATAATCGTAAGTGATTAGTCCGTTTTCTTTAGTATCAACAGTATTTTTTTCTGGTTGAAAATCGGTAGCAAAATCTTTAATCCAAGTAACCCCATCGGGTATCAAATCTTTCATAGGTCTTGCTGTATCCTCATAATCATAAGTTCCAGCACCCACTAATGTCCATGCAGGTTGGTAATAATGTTTGCTTGCTGGATCTATAATAGCGATATCTAATTGTTTGTTTTTCTTTTTTAATTGAGCAGCCGTCATGATTCCGGCTGTTCCTCCACCTATGATTAAAATTTGATGTTTTGATTTCATGTTAATTACTTTTTCTCAAATATAAGTCTATGGTTTTATGATATTTGTAACTTTAGTTACATTGATGTGTTAAATCCTTACAATACAACCAGTCTTGTTGAAATGAAATGTGTTTTTCTGATAAAAATGAAGTGTAGCACCTGAATTAGAGCTTCTTTTATTTGGGCAAAGTGTTTGTACAACAAGTTACGTCTATGAATGTAATTGGATTTTAGTTTTTTAAAATGAAGTCTACCGCTTGTTGAATATGTAAATCTGTTGTAGCTAACAAAGGGAGGTTAACGTCTTTTTCATTAAGTAAGATGGGAAGTTCTGTACATCCTAGAATAACTCCATCTACTTTGTTTTTGTGTTGATTGATCAATTGGGTATAAAACTGTTTGGCTTGTTCTGAAAATATACCTCTAGTTAATTCTTTTGAAACATAAAAGTGCGATTGTTGAATATCATCTTCACTTGGTATTTCAACTTTAATTTGGTGTTTTTCTGTGAGGTGTTTTTCTGTGAGGTGTTTTTTCAGGAAGTCTTTGGTTATTGTTGGCTGGTTACCTAACAGCAATAATTTTTTCAAATTTCTTTTTTTGGCTTCATAAGCAGTGGCATCTGCTATATGAATAAAGGGTATTTTAATCTTAGGTTGTACATAATCAATGGCCATGTGAGGAGTGTTTGCAGCAATTAAAATTGCTTTTGCTCCTGCCTGCTCTAATTTTTTTGATACTTCCAAATACTTGGCGTTTATTTCATCCTCAATTTGTCTTCTCATCACATCAATATTAATGCTATAGATGATGAGTTCTGGATTTTGATCATTCCCTATATGTGCACTTACTTGTTGGTTGATTTCTTTATAGTACAGCAAGGTTGAATGGTAGGAGGTGCCTCCAATAATTCCGAGCGTTTTCATTTTACTTATTCATTTGTCTTAAACTCAATACTCCAAATTCCTCTAACTTCATTTACATCATAACCAATGGCTTTATCTTCTGGATAAAACTTTAATATTTTGTTGTAGGTTTCTTGCTGAATTTCTTGCCCTACTTCACCATGGCATTTTAGACACATATCGTTAGTGACAATTGGATAGTAGAAATTTGCTTGATTACCATTTTTTTCTACTATGGGTTGGGGTTCTTTGCCTTCTTGAATTTGCTGACTAAATTCTTGTAAGTATTCTTTTTCTTTTTCAGATGCTTTGTTGTTAGGGTTTCTGTTTCTGTCTGAAACCCGTTTTATGTTTGCGTTATGCACTGTGGCCATTGAGTCGGTAAGAGGCATTGCTCTAACATTACAAAATTCAAGCGCATGAATTACACCTTCACTTTGCATAGCGCCCATCAGGTTTTTACCAAGCTGTGCTTTGGTTGATTTTGCATAGTCTAAACCAATAGAAGCTAAATCTTTTTCATGTTTGTCTTCACTCCATTCTTTACCAATTTGTTTGTAGTTGCCACCGTGATTTTCTTCCCAGTGTTGGTTGAACCATTCAGGTTCTTCAATTTTATATTCATACATAAAGTGAGCAATGGCTTCAATTTCTTCTTGGCTATATTTTTGGTAAGGCATTACACCAAAACGTTTTACAGCACCCTTTAGTTTGGCTTTCTCTTTGGTTGGTTTTTCAACAAAATGCCAAATGCTTTCTATGAATTCTTCTTTTGAGGAGTTGTTTTTTAAATACCTAGCTTTTATTGCCGCCATAGGAGGCCCCACTCTATTTTTTTCTGAAGAAGAGGGGTTGTGGCATAAGTAACATTTATTTTCCATTGCCTTTTTTCCTTTCTGGGCTAACTCTTTTGACGTTAATTCCTGTTGCTTACCAGTTTTTTCGTAGGTGCCTTCTTTGTTTTTTTTACAAGCCGTAAAGACGAATAAAACAGAGGCTAATGACAGTATAATTTTTTTCATCAGTTAATTATTTGCTGGGTTTAAACTCCAAAGTTAAAGTTAATGAAAAGATTAACGTGTAACATAAGTTACAAGAAAAAAAATCGCTCAAATTAATGAGCGATTTTTACGATTATTCTTACAAAAGAATTTTTATTTCACTTCCTTCTTTGCTAAGTACCAAGTTGTTTTTTCTAAGGTGTCATCTGCCATTCTAGCTTCGTATGCTTCTAAAGTTTTTGGTGGTGGTACAATAGCTTTATCACCTTTTTTCCAGTCTAACGGACAAGCTACACCATTTTTATCTGAAAATTGTAATGCTTCTAATGCCCTTAAAATTTCGTCCATGTTTCTACCTATATTAAGTGGGTAGTACATGATTAGTCTAATTTTCTTTTTAGGGTCAATGAAGAAAACCGCTCTAACGGCAGCAGTTTCACTTTCGTTAGGCTGAAGCATACCGTATAATTTAGAAACTTTCATGTCAATATCTGCAATAATTGGGAAGTCTAAGTATACTCCAGTATTCTGTTTAACACTATCTACCCAACCAATATGTGAATGTATGGAATCAATGCTTAATCCAAGTAATTCTGTATTTAAAGCGTCAAACTCATCTTTTCGATCTGCAAAACCACTCATTTCTGTAGTACAAACAGGGGTGAAATCGGCAGGGTGCGAAAACATAACAATCCATTTGTCTTTTGCATAGTCATTTAATTCAATATTGCCTTTTGTGGTAACTGCTTTAAAATTTGGAGCATCATCTCCAATTCTTGGCATGGTAAAAATTTCTTTTTGTTCTTGGTTTTTTTCTTGTGTATTTTCCATAGTTAAAATCTTTTTTTGTTTATTGCAAATATAGATAATAACTATAGTTGTAAATGTTACATAAGTTACATAGTAAAGTTAAAATAAATAAAAAGCCACCTTGGTTAGGAGGTGGCTTTAGAAGATTATTTATTTAATAAATATACTAAGCGATTCATACTTATAATCTGCCGTCAATGCTTTCTTTTGGTAAAAATGATTTGACATCAAAAACTACGGAGTTATCTGATTTTATTTTAGCGAAGTCGATAGTTAAAAACTCATTATGAGATACAGCCAATACCACCGCATCATATTTTTTATCTAGTTTTTTACAATCATCTATAAGTTGAATTCCAAAAAGCTGTTTAACTTCTTCAGGGTTGGCCCATGGGTCTAGTACATCTACATTCATGTTGTAGGATTTAAGCTCGTTAATTACATCAATGGCTTTTGTATTTCTTGTATCAGGGCAATTTTCTTTAAAAGTGATTCCTAAAACAAGTGCATTTCCGTTTTTAACTTTAGCCTCTTTATTCAGCATAAGTTTAATGACTTCATTGGCTACATATTTACCCATTCCGTCATTCATTCTTCTGCCTGATAAGATAATTTCAGGATTGTATCCTACCTCTAAGGCTTTTTGAGCTAAGTAATAAGGGTCAACACCAATACAGTGTCCCCCAACAAGACCAGGGGTGTATTTTATGAAGTTCCATTTGGTAGCTGCGGCTTCTAAAACGGCATCGGTATCAATATTTAAAAGTCTAAAAATTTTAGAAAGTTCATTAACAAAAGCAATATTGATATCACGTTGAGAATTTTCTATAACTTTAGCTGCTTCAGCAACTTTAATACTTGGAGCAAGATGCGTGCCTGCGGTAATTACAGACGCATATACATCATCTACAAGTTTGGCTGCTTCGGGAGTACTTCCAGAAGTTACTTTTAAAATTTTTGTTACGGTATGTTTTTTGTCACCTGGATTAATTCGTTCAGGAGAATAGCCTACATAAAAATCCTGATTCATTTTTAAACCAGAAAAATCTTCTAAAACAGGCACACATTCATCTTCGGTAACGCCAGGATACACCGTAGATTCATAAACTACTACATCATCTTTTTTCAAAACTTTACCAATGGTTTCACTAGCTTTAATTAGCGGCGTTAAAACGGGCTGTCTGTTTTTGTCTGTAGGAGTTGGGACAGTAACTACAAAGAAATTATACTCCCCTAAATCATCCACTTGATCTGTGATTTTAAGCCCATAACCATCTGTATTAATGTTCAGTGCTTTTTGAAGTTCATTATCTTCTACTTCTAAAGTATGATCATGCCCTCCTTGAAGTTCTTTTACTCGCTCTGAATTAATGTCAAAACCGATTACTTTGTATTTTTCAGCAAAAGCTACCGCAAGTGGTAAACCTACATATCCTAAGCCAATTACGGCAATTTTTTGTTCTTTGTTCATTAGTTAATTATTTACGTCTGAAGATTTTATTAAATATTCGTTTTAAAATGTTTCCTTTATTGGTTACATCAAGATAAGATTCACCGTATTTACCGTACCCGTATCCGTACCCATATCCATACCCATATCCATAACCGTATTTAGCTTTATGTTCAAAGTAATTCATCACAAAGCTTATATTTTTAACCTCTCCCGATTTGTACTTTTCATTAATTACATTAATCATGTTTTTTTTAGAGTAATTTTGTCTAACTAAATATAATGATGCATCAACATATTTAATTAAATTAAGTGCATCAGAAACCAGACCAATAGGAGGGGTGTCAAGAATAATATAATCGTATTTTTTCTTAAGTTCAGAAATCAATTCATCCATTTTCTCGTCCATCAATAATTCAGACGGGTTTGGTGGAATTGGTCCTGAAGTGATGATATCTAAATGATCATAGCCAGAAGCTTGTGTAACTTCAGCTAAAGAATTATGACCAATTAAGTAGTTAACAACACCTAGTTTGTTGTTGATTCCAAAATCATCAAATATTTTTGGTTTTCTGAGATCTAAGCCTAAAAGAATGGTTTTTTTACCACTTAAAGAAAACACAGAAGCAAGATTAATTGAGGTAAATGTTTTTCCCTCTCCAGAAACGGTAGAAGTACATAAGATTGTTTTTGGTGAGTTCTTGTCTTTCTTTTTAAAGGTAAACTGCAAACTTGTTCTAATCCCTCTAAAGCTTTCTGCTATTGCTCCTCTTGATTTCTTGAACACTGCTAAATTACCAGTAATTCCACTTTTGCCAATAACGCCAATAATGGGTATTTCTGATTTATTTTCAATGTCTTTTGGGTTATTGACTTTATTGTCTAATAAAGCAAGTAAGAATACAAATAAAAACGGAATGCCGCCTCCAATAATTACTGCCATCACGTAATTCAATTGGTTGTTAGGGCCAATTTTACCTCCACCAATATCTTTGGCAGCATCTAAAATTTCTACATCACTTACATTAGCGGCTTTAATTAACTTGGCTTCATTACGTTTAATTAAAAATTGATTATAAGTTTCTTGAGATAACTCAAATCTACGTTCTATTTTGAGTAATTCTTGTTGTTCCTTCGGTAGTTTTCTTACGTCTTTTTCTAAGTTTTTTATTTCATTTTGAATATAACTTATTTCGCGGTCAAGAATTCTTTTTGTAGAAGAAATATTCTCCAAAAGCACATTTTTGGAGGCATTAATTCTTCGGTCAATTTCGTCTAAATCTACTGCACCTTCTTGTAAGGTATAGGAATATCTAGAGCGTTCTTCAGCTAGTTCAACAATTTTTCCAACAGCAGTTGAAATACTTGCTTCAGTAATTCCAAAAATGGTAGGTGCAGGAAGCTCAGAATAGTCGTTTCTGTTTTTTAAATAGTCTTCAAGAATTTCGTAGTAATTGATTTGCTTGTTAATCTCTCTTTCTTCGTTATCTAAGGAAGTAAGTCTTGTTCTGAGTTGTGTACTTTCAGCATCCAAGTCAAAGATTTGATTTTCCTCTTTAAACTGGTCTAATTCTTCTTGTACTTTATTAAGCTCGTCTCCACGGTCTATCAAAAGACTATCAATAAATTTAATGGTATTGGTAGCGTATAAGTTTTTGCTGTCAAGCATGTCTTTTTGTAAGAAAGCAATAGTACCATTTAAGTAATCAACAATTCTGTTTTTGTTTCCTCCACGCAGGCTTAAGTTTAAAACGGAACTACCTTTTTCTGCTTCAACTTTTAAATTTCTATAGGCTCCCACTTTTCCATAAAGGTTAGAAAATCGAAAATAGTAAGGGGCATTGATTTTACCAGAGAAATCAGCTTTTTCTAAACTTCCATTAAAGAAAAAAGTATTTATTTCTTCTCCATAACGGTAGGTTTTAGTAAATTCCTTCGCGAGAATTTTTTCTGATATTTTATCTTCAGATAGGTAATTATAATAACTTACGCTAATAGAATCTTTTTCTAACTCTTCCTCAGAGAGCTTAAAAGACAATTCAAAATGATGGTCACTTATAGGGTTTACTTCAATTAACTTATTTTGAAGTTGATAAGAATTTGGTTTTTGTTTGATTTTAAAAGGAGTGTTTCCATAAGCATCAACTTTTTGATATTCACCTTCTTCTAAATAATCAATATAGAACTCTAATTCTTTTACCACTTTTTCATTGTGGGTTCTTGTTCCTAAAACAATAATTGTTTGGTTTACTTTACTTGAAGCGCCACCCCATTTAAAAGTTAAGCTTGTGTTAGTAGTAAACAAAGGATTGGTTTTCTCTTTGACTGAAACTAAACTAGATAACTCATAAATAGGCAACTTTCTAACACTAATATAATAGGCTATACCTAAACCTATTAAAATGCTGATGATAAATAGCCACCAGTAGCTTAAGATTTTAAATAAAAAACCTTTAAAATCAAAACTTCCAGTGATATCGCTAATTTCAAATTCTTCTTCCTGCATTATCTGTTTAATCTAATTGAAATAATAGTTATGGTTGTAAGTACGCCTAACAATGTGGTAAAGGTACCAAAACCATCAGTTCCTATACCATAGGATTTCTGTGGTAGTGGGTTTACAATAATCAAATCATTTGGCTGGATATAATAATAGGGAGAATTGATGGCATCAATCTTAGTTAAATCAATATGATGAATTCTTTTCCCTTCAGGATATTGTCTAATCAACGTAACGTTTCTTCTGTCACCAGTCATAGTAATATCACCAGAATTAGCAATAGCCTCCATAATAGAAACTTCTTCTTTATAAAAAACCTGCCCGCCAGTACTACCAATTTCACCAATAGTAGTATATCGTATACCTGGCAATTTTACTGTAACAAAAAGATTAGCTCTTTCTTTAAAATAGTTTTGGTATAGCTTTTCCTTAACCAAATCTTCTATTTCTTCTAAGGTGAGACCTATTACTTTAATTTTTCCTAAGGTTGGTATTTTTATTTCACCTCGTTGGTCTACTCTATATCCGTCAAAATAAGCTTTTTCTTCTGTAGTTGCTGAAGCATTACTGTCATCTATAGGATTAAACATTCCTACCAATTCTTGATCTATTGCTTTTACTCTAATACTTAATAAATCATTGGTCTGAACTCGGTAAGGTTTTCTAATTTGAGATAAAGATATTAAACTGTCTGTATATTGTTCATTTTTTTCTTGCTGAAGATAGGTTAATCTTTTTGTGCTAATACAGGATGATGATAGTATTAGAAGTAATATAGTGAATAGCAAAAAGATTTTTTTCATTATATGGTATTGTTTCTGTTAACAATAAATTACA
The DNA here is from genome assembly GCA_022565635.1 of Flavobacteriaceae bacterium. Taxonomy (GTDB): domain Bacteria; phylum Bacteroidota; class Bacteroidia; order Flavobacteriales; family Flavobacteriaceae; genus Psychroflexus. The sequence goes on from JAIUMH010000080.1 coordinate 11,487, forward strand.
ATTTACAAATATATGTTTTATCAATGAAAGACAAAACATAAATTAGGTTTGCTGCTCCTTTTTTTTTATCCTTGTAAATTAATTATTACAAATTTAGAAGCAAAATTTACTTTTAGCTATGATATCTCCATTTTACTCATTTATTATACCTGTTTATAATCGACCGCAGGAGATTGACGATTTGCTATTTAGCTTTTCAAAAATGTATGTCAAAAATTTGCATTTTGAGATTTTAATAATAGAAGATGGTTCAACGTACACAGCTCAACAAGTTTGTGAAAAATGGGCAGCAAAACTCCCTTTAGTCTATCATTTTAAACTTAATTCTGGGCCTGGGAAATCTAGGAATTACGGAATGGAAAAAGCGAATGGAAATCATTTTATTATTCTTGACTCAGACGTAACTCTTCCTTCTCATTATCTAAAAGCAGTAGATGAATTTTTAAAGAAAAATCCTGAAATTGAATTTTGGGGAGGGGCTGACCGATTTAATCATGATTTTTCTAACCTGCAAAAAGCAATAGATTTTAGCATGACTTCTTTTTTAACTACGGGAGGAATTAGAGGTAGTGAAAAAAGTATATCCAACTTTGAGCCCAGAAGTTTTAATATGGGAATTTCTAAAAAAGCTTTTGAAGCTTCCAATGGTTTTGGAAGAATTCATCCAGGAGAGGACCCTGATTTATCACTTCGACTCCAACAAAAGGGCTTTCAGTCGGCTTTTATTCCAAACGCTTATGTGTTTCATAAACGAAGAATTGATTTGCAAAAATTTCAGCAACAAATTAGAAAGTTTGGGTTAGTAAGGCCTATTTTAATGAAGTGGCACCCATCTTCTAAAAAAACAACCTTTTTCTTACCTAGTTTATTTGTGCTAACTCTTGTTTTTAGTTTTTTATTATTTGTATTTCAGCTCCCTGAATTGTTTATGCTTTTTGTACTTTACTTCGTGGCTATTTTTATTCAAGCTTTCTTTACTCATCGTTCTTTTAAAATCTCTAGTTTGGCTGTTGCTACATCTTTTATTCAGTTATTTATTTATGGAACTGCTTTTTTAGAAAGTTATTATTACTTTCATGTCCAAGACTTTCAGCCCGAAGAAAGATTTCCTGAATTGTTTTTTAAAGAGTAACAAACATTGAAGTCAAAACTAGTAACTTTAAATTTTTAAATCTTATAATTTAATAAATCAGTTGAAGATGAATTTATATTTTAGCACAAGTGTAAAATGAACAACC
>JAIUMH010000081.1 GCA_022565635.1 Flavobacteriaceae bacterium
GTACCTGACGAAGAAATCAACATTTATCCAGAACTTTTTTACTATGATATCACTCAAGATTATTTTAATCAATTTGAAGCAAAAGATTTAAATAAAATCAAGAAAAAGGTAGATGCTTTATTGCAACGTAAAATTGAGCAATCTCAACTGAAAGATAATGCTAAAAATCGTTTGATTTCAGAGCTTCAAAAAATCTATTTTCTCACTAGTAGCATGGGTTGGTCTTTACATTATAACGCCCAAGAAGTAGAATCTGATGCATCTCTAGAAAACCTTATGTGGCAAAATTTCACAAAAATTGATTGATGATTTTACATCATAATCAACATACTTGTTGCCATAATTAACATGATTGCATTTTCAATAAATGTGGCTTCAGTCATAGGTAGATTTAGCGCGGTTCCTAAACAGGCACATTTAATACTATTCTTTGCAAATAAAGATTTTGTTACACCTATGCTGGTAATTCCTAAAATTAAAATAGTTAAAATCAAAGCTATTTCTAATTGAAATCTAAAGAAAAAAGCCAAGCCTAAGGCCGTTTCAATAAATGGATAGACCCATCCGTAAGGTTTAAACACTTTGGCTACAGGGTCATACATGGCAAATGAATCTGGAAAACCCTTGTAATCTAAAAATTTGAAAAAACTAAATACAATAAAAAACAAACCCATAAAATCAAGCATAAATCCTTCTATGCTGAAGTCTGAAAAATGCATTAATACACTTGCCGAAGCGAGGTAGAAAAAAATTAAAAACAAGGGTTTTAATTGTTGAAATTTAGATTTGGTTTCAACTGAAGCATCTGTTTTATTGGCTTCAAAATCTGATTTTTGAGTGATGCGGTATTTGCTTCCTAAACTTTTCTGAAGCTCTTCATCCGTAAGATGTTTTTCTAAATCAATGACTGCTTCTCCTTTTGCTAGGTTAACTTCAACAGACTTCACTTCGCTTAAACTTGCCAAACTTTCTTCCACATGCTTTTTGCAGTTTCCGCAAGTCATTCCTTCTACTTTATATTGATGTGTCATAGCTTACTAATTTGAAGTTACAAAGTTCAGTATTAATTATTGAATTAGGCTTCAAAAAAGAAATAATTGACGCTAATTGTTGTTCACTCTAAACACTAATTTTAGGTGCCAACGTTTTAGTAAGTGATAAATAAAAAAATTGAATTCTTCTTTTGGGTGGCGTGTGTATGAATGATAAATATGCTCTGGCAAATCTACTTGATAACACAATTGTTTCAGCTTTGGCGAAAACTCATCCAATTGATTAATTTCATTTTGCAAAACTTCTAAAAATGCATTTTCAGATGCAACTTGGTTTATTTTTGAAGAACTTTTCTTACCACTCAAGTCTTTATCAACTAGTTGAATCAATTCTGTAAAATAGCCCAATTGCTTGATTTCTTGTATTAATGCTAAACTTGAATTTTCAAAATTTTCCATCCAGATTATACATTTCTTGTCATTAACCATTCACTAAAATCAAGTAGATGTTTTTTTGCCTGCTCATCCATTTCAATAGATTTTAGGACGGTAATAGCTTTATTGGTGTATTCTTCAATAGCCTTTTGTGTACTTTTTTTAGCACCCGTGGCTTCAAATATTTTTTTCACCTGGTGAATTTTATCTTCATTTTTATGAGTTTCTACACTAAAAAATCGGCTCAACTCATCTTTTTGTTTCTCGTCTCCTTGTTCATTTGCTTTGATGTACAAAAAGGTTTTCTTGTTTTCTAGAATATCACCACCTACTTGTTTGCCAAAGGTTTCAGGGTTTCCAAAAGCATCTAAGTAATCATCCTGTAATTGAAAGGCAAGTCCTAAAAGTCTTCCAAATTCATAAATTTTCTTTTGGTTTTCTTCGGAAGCTTCAGCAATAATTGCTCCCATTTGAAGTGCGCAAGCTACTAAAACAGCTGTTTTGTATTCTATCATTTGGAGGTACTCAGCTTCACTTACTGCATTTCGATTTTCAAACTCTACATCATACTGCTGACCTTCACAAATTTGGATGGCTGTTTTTGAAAAAAGCTGATGAAGTTGTTGAGCTTGCTGAGGAGGGTACGTATGCAATTGCTGGTAAGCCATGATTAACATAGCATCACCAGAGAGAATGCCAGTGTTGACATCCCATTTTTTATGAACGGTAGGTTTTCCTCTTCTAAGTGGTGCCTCGTCCATAATATCATCATGTACTAAACTAAAGTTATGAAAAATCTCCACCGATAAGGAGGCGGGTAAAGCTTTTTTAAAGTCTGTTCCAAAACTTTCAGACGCCAATAAAACTAAAATAGGTCGAAGGCGTTTTCCTCCTAATTTTAGTATGTAATCAATAGGAGCATAAAGTCCTTTTGGCTCTTTGGAATAATTTTGGTCTTCCAAGTAATCTAAAAACACTTCTTGATATTTAGTCAATGAATTCATTAAGTACAGATTTATAGCAAAACAACACTTTTTTTTCTATATTTTTCTGAAATAAAATGAAAAATTGCAATGCCTTTTTACGAGTGTAAGCTTAATACCATTTATTAATTCAAATTACCGCAATAAAAATCAAGCCTCATTTTTTAAACTTGTGTTAAGCCTATTTAGAATTAATCAAAATGCGTACATTTGCACCGAGGAAAGATTTGACTGATTGCAACCTCTAAAAATGCTAAAGCAGAATCTTCATTTTTGGTATGCTCCAGTCGGATCTTCATTTGAATTTAAAAAAATTATTATGTCATATTTATTTACCTCAGAGAGTGTTTCTGAAGGACACCCAGATAAAATTGCAGATCAGATTAGTGATGCTTTACTTGATTATTTTTTAGCCTTTGATACAGAATCTAAAGTAGCTTGCGAAACTTTAGTAACTACTGGGCAAGTTGTTTTGGCTGGCGAAGTAAAAAGCAAAACTTATATAGACGTTCAACAAGTAGCCCGTGATGTGATTAACGATATTGGCTACACCAAAGGAGAATACCGTTTTAGTGGTGATTCATGTGGAGTAATTTCATTAATTCATGAACAGTCTCCTGAGATTAATCAAGGGGTTGACCGTGAAGCTAAGGAAGAACAAGGAGCTGGCGACCAAGGCATGATGTTTGGTTACGCCACTAATGAAACCGATAATTATATGCCGTTGGCTTTAGCTATTTCACACAGAATTATGATTGAATTGGCTAAACTTAGAAGGGAAAATAAAGATATTACTTACCTAAGACCTGACGCTAAAGCACAAGTTACCATTGAATACAGCGATGATAATATTCCTCAAAAAATAAATACCATTGTGGTTTCAACACAGCATGACGACTTTGACGAGGATGAAAACATGCTTAAAAAAATTGAAAAAGACGTTAAAGAAATTTTGATTCCACGTGTAAAAAATTATTTCAATGAGGAGGTTCAGCAGCTTTTTGATAGTGAAATTACTTATCATGTAAACCCTACTGGTAAATTTGTAATTGGTGGTCCTCATGGTGATGCTGGTTTGACCGGTAGAAAAATTATTGTAGATACTTACGGCGGAAAAGGTGCACACGGTGGTGGTGCTTTTTCTGGAAAAGACCCAAGTAAAGTAGATCGTTCTGCCGCTTATGCCACAAGACATATTGCCAAAAACCTTGTTGCTGCCGGAATTGCTGATGAAGCATTGGTTCAAGTTTCTTATGCCATTGGTATTAGTCAGCCCGTTTCTCTAAATGTGGAAACGTATGGAACAGCTAAAGTTGATTTAAGTGACGGAGAAATTGCTAAAAAGTTAGCCAAAATTTTTGATTTAAGTCCTGCTGGTATTGAAAAACGATTAAAATTAAGAAACCCTATTTATCGTGAAACAGCCGCTTACGGACACATGGGGCGCCAATACAGAAAAGAAAGAAAAGTATATAAATCTAATTACTCAGGTGAAGTTACCAAAGAGGTTGAATTATTTACTTGGGAAAAATTAGATTACGTAAATCAGTTGAAAGAAGCTTTTGGAATATAAGACTATTGATCAGTTGAAATTTTGGATATCATACCCAACAATATAAAAGTGGGGGCTTCTAAATAAGCCCCCACTTTTTTTATACTAATCCAAATTGCTCAAAATGGTGATTGAAATGTTTTCTATTCAATAACTTCCATTCAAAATAATTAAGCTCTCCAAAAACAGCGTTTTTAGTAGTGGCTTCAGGATTTTCTCTGAAGAACGTTTCAAAGGCATCATAAGCTTCAAAAAAAGCTTCTTTGGCTTGTTCTAAATTTTCATGCTTCAATGCTTCTAAACCATTTTCCTTCATTAAAGGCATCTTATAGTTTTTTGGCATTTTTTCATAATTATAAAGGGTTTCTTGCACTTTTTCTAAGTGTTCTTCAGGGGTAGCCACTTCAAAATCTGAAATTTCTCCTGTTGCAATTTCAAGTCCCATTGTTAAATGCTCCAGCATGTGTTGTGGAGTCATCATTCCCCATTGGGCTTTAGTTTCTTCGGTTAAGGCATTCAATTTTTGGGATAAAAACGGTCGGTTAATTTCATGAAATGTTTCTTGTTTTTTCTGCACCATAGTCAAAATGGTTGCAATAGCCACTAATTTTTCTTCTTCCTCAACAGCTTCCACATCAAAAACCTCAACATACCATTTTACAATTCCGCTTGGTAACTCTTTGCCTTTCTGATCTCGATCCACTTTTTCTTTACAGGTTAGTCGAACGTTGATGGTGTCGTTATGATACAAAGGTCTTAAAAATCGAATTTCTTCTAATCCATAATTCGCAGCAACGGGACCTTTGTTAGGATATACAAACAAACCGGCCGCCGCTGAAATAATAAAATAACCATGAGCTGTTCGTTGTTCAAAAATACTTCCTTCTAACGATGTGATATCAGTGTGCGCATAAAAATGATCCCAAGTTAAATTACCAAAATTGATAATATCGGTGTCAGTTAATGTTCGGTTATGCGTTTGCAACGACATTCCTGGCTGTATTTCTTCCCAATGGTATGCAAAAGGATGTTTTTCTGCTGGTTTGTAATCGGCCTTAGGTTGATAAATTCCTGTAATTTCAGTTAAGGTAGTAGGACTTCCTTGAATAGCACAACGTTGCATATAATGTTTAATGCCTCGCTTACCTCCCATTTCTTCTCCACCACCGGCTCTTCCTGGTCCACCGTGAACAAGAGTAGGTAAAGGAGAACCGTGGCCTGTACTTTGCTTGGCCGATTCTCTATTCACTGAAAGAATTCTTCCATGGTGAGAAGCCGCGTTCACCGTATAATCACGTGCAATAGCATCATCATTAGTAAATATTGAACTCACCAGAGAACCTTTTCCTTTCTTAGCCAAAGCCACCGCTTCGTCTAAATTTTTATACGGCATCAACGTACTTACTGGCCCAAAAGCTTCTGTAACGTGAGCCGCCTCATTTTTAAAAGGTTGGTCTTCTCTTAAAAGTATAGGTTGAATAAATGCTCCCTTCTTAAAATCGGCTCCAGTAGCTTCAATATCATCAAAGCTTCCATAAACAATTTTTGCTGTTTTGGCAATTTCACTTACTTTTTGCTTCACATCTTCTACCTGCTTTTTGTCGATTAAAGCTCCCATTCTAACTTCCTTTAGTCGCGGGTCTCCAATAGTGGTTTTTGCTAAAGCCTTACCTAATTCAATTTGCACATCTTCCATGAGATGTTCAGGTACCAGAATTCTTCTAATAGCAGTACATTTTTGGCCACATTTAATGGTCATTTCATTTTTTACTTCGCGAATAAAAAGTTTAAATTCGGGTGTTCCTGGAACCGCGTCTTCGCCTAAAATTGAAGCATTTAAGGAGTCAGCTTCCATGGTAAAAGGAACCGCTTCTTGAGTTAAACGCGGATGAACTTTAAGCAATCTCCCGGTAGAAGCAGAGCCTGTAAAAGTAACAATGTCCTGCGATTCAACTGAATCTAAAATGGTTTTTGCCGTACCGCTAATCAACTGAAGTGCACCTTCTGGAAGAATACCAGAGGCAATAATTTCTTTTACCACGGCTTCTGTTAAATAAGCCGATTGCGGGGCTGGAAGAACCACTGCTGGAACACCGGCCATCCAATTAACAGCACATTTCTCCAACATTCCCCAAACCGGGAAGTTAAAAGCATTAATGTGAACAGCCACACCTTCCTTGGGAACTAAAATATGATGTGCCATAAATTTTCCTCCACGTGATAAATCGATAGGATCTCCTTCAACATCAAAAGGCTGGTTAGGGAAGAGTTTACGCAGGGAAGCATTGGCAAATAAATTTCCAAAACCACCATCAATATCAAACCAAGAGTCAATTTTTGTAGCTCCCGTGCGGTAACTAATTTCGTAAAAATGCTTTTTCTTTTTCTGCAAGTAAAAGGCTAAAGATTTAAGCATGTTTCCACGTTCTTGAAAGGTCATTTTGCGCAACGCATCTCCTTTTTCTCTTCCATAAGCTAAAACTTCTGGAATATCAAATCCGTTCACGTTGACATTGGTAAAATGCTCTCCAGTAATGGCATCATAAATGGGATGCCCCTCTCCTTTTCCTTGTGTCCATTGACCTTGAATATAACTTTTTGTGGTTTGCATAGTGCTAAATATTTGGTTTAAAATCGCTTAAAGCTAAATCGTTTGAATTATTTCTTAAGGATTCCAAATATAAGGAAAATTAGCTTGTTTGTGACCTCAAATTGAAGAGAGATAAAGCAAAAGGAATTATGTTTCAGTCGAAGCTTAAAAACAGCTTACATGCCTCGTTCTTTTTGAATGCGCTCATAGGCATCTTGCACTTTATTAAATTTTTCCTGCGCTCCTTTTTGATAGGCTTCATCCATGTGTTGAAGTTTATCTGGATGGTATTTTTTAGCCATGGTTCGATAGGCTTTTTTAACTTCATCATTTGTTGCAGATGAATCAATTTCAAGAATTTTGTAAGCATCATCAGCCGATTTAAAAAACATGGCTTTAATGCTTTCATAATCACTTCTTCCAATGCGAAGGTGATTAGCAATTTGCATGATTTTTTGTTCCTCTGCTGAAGAAATAGTTCCATCTGCATTAGCAATATTAAACAGAAAATGCAGGACTTGAAGCCTCACTTCATAACCTAATCTTGGTCGGATATAAGCACAAATACGCTCAGCTGAAATTTCTCTATTTTTAACTACTTCATTGAAGGTTTTGAACACAGCATTGGCTTTATCTTTTCCAAAAGACTGTACAAAATAACTTCTTACAAAATCTAATTCGGATTGTTTTACTTTTCCATCCGATTTAATCACAATAGAGGCTAATGAAAGTAAGTTAAGTTCAAAATCACCAGGTGTAACATTATTTGACCTTCCTGTAAAAGGGTCAAAACCACCGCCGGTGTTGATTTTTACTTGCGGTTGAAAAAGGCGATCTAAAATTGAACCTATAAAGAACCCAACAATAGCTCCTACAAAGCCTCTAAACCCAAATCCTATAATGGCTAAAATCCATTTAAACATATCCTTAAAATTGTTGCAAAGATAAAATAAGCTTTAAATAAAGCCTTTTCATTTAGTATTTATTAACCGGATTGAAGTAGAATTATAAAATACTTTGAGAAAAGAGGTGGGAGAAGAGAGAAAAGAAAATAGAGAATAGTAAAAAGACACGAAACTCAAAAAACACAAAATAAATTTTTAAGTTTTGAATCTGCGTTCTTTGCGTATTTGTAATGAAAACAGCATTGATCTAAAAATTGAATTAGAATTAAACAGGACTCAAAAAACTATAATTTATACTCCCTTGACCTAATTTAAATGTCTAACCTGTTTTAAAAAGTCTTTCTCTGAAGTTTCTTTGTAGGCTTTTTGGGCAATTTCTTTAGCTTTTTGTAGCTGATCAGTTTTTAAATACAGTTCAACTAATTTTTGATAAGTAAGTTTAGAGTTTCCTATAGCTATGGCGTTTTTATAATAATTTTCAGCAGTAGAAAAGTCTTTTTCTTCTTCTGCTATTATACCATTGGTTAGTGCACCATCAACGGGACTCACCTTTTCTAATTCTTTTGCGTATTGTTTAGCTTTTTCAACACTTCCGCCAATAATGCTTGGCAGTTCCAGATAAAGTTGAATTAATGCCCAGCGGACTTCAACATGTTCTGAGTCTAGTTCTGCGGCAAGGTTTAAGTACTTCTTTACATCTTCAACCAAAAAAACAGCTTTAAATTTATTTACACTTTTGGCATAAAGACCTAAACTACCTCCATACTTAAAGTTATAATCAGCATTTTTAGGTTCTAATTCTACTAGTTTTTTATAGTAATTTGAAGCTTCTTCCCAGTTTTCTTGCTTTGAATAAATTTCACCAGCTAAAGATAAGGCCTTTTTGTTATTGGGTTGCTGATCAATTAAAAGCTTCAGCTCTTTAATGGCTTGATTGGTTTTTCCACCTTCCTGAAGTTGGTAAGCTTTCTGAAAGTCTTGACCAAAACTCATATACGAAAAAATCAATAGATATAAAAAATGATGTAATCTCATCTTAGGCTTCTTAATTCATCTTTTTATAAATGGTTGTTTTTTCTTAATTACTTATTCTATTCTTCTAAAGCTTCGGTTTTTGGAGGATAATTTTCTAAAGCCATGCTAACGGTTTCAGTTAAGAATTCGGCCATTTGCTCTTCTGTAAAGCTGGATTTCATCTTGCGTTCAACTACTCCTTGCCAAATTAGTTCGTTGGTTAATGCATCAGCAATTTCAATTGTTAATGCTATAACTGGTTTAGTTCCCTGAGGAGCTTCTGTGCCAATAGCGCCACCACCAGCTCCACCATAAATCCCCAATCCAACTCCCATGGAAGTTGAACTTAATTGTCTATAATATTCTACGTAAAAATTTACTGAGGATTTAGCTATGACTGTACTTTCTAGTCCTTTTGAAGTTAGGTTTTGTTCTATTGCATCTAAAACAATATCGTCTTCTTCTTCAGACAAACCTGAGTCTGGTTGATAAAAGTTAAATGTTGAGTATTTAGTAAAATCAACACCTTCATCAAAATCTACAAAGGTTTTTGATGACTTACAAGAAACAAAAAAGATTAAAACAAGTAATAAGCTGGTTGATTTCATTGGTAAAATATTTTGACTAAAAATAGTGATTTGTAAGATATAATTTCAAAAATTATAAAAAAATTAAATTTCCTTATTTAAATTTTTCCAGAGCGAGTCTTTGAGTTCTTGCAATCCTGTTTGAGCTACTGAAGAAATAAACAGGTACGGAGTCTCACTAAAAGCCTCTTTAATTGATTCATTTATTTCTTGTTTTAATTCTTCATCTAGCATATCTGATTTGGATATAGCTATAATCCGATCTTTGTCAAGCAACTCTGGATTATAACGCCTTAATTCATCTTCAAGTATGTGGTATTCTTTTACAATATCATCTGCATCAGCTGGAATAAGGAATAATAAAGTAGAATTTCGTTCTATATGTCTTAAAAAACGATGTCCTAGTCCTCTCCCTTCGGCCGCACCTTCAATAATTCCAGGAATATCAGCAACCACAAACGATTTAAAATCACGATATTTAACAATTCCTAAATTTGGTTTTAAAGTAGTGAATTCGTAATCTGCTATTTTAGGTTTAGCCGCTGTAATTACAGAAAGCAAGGTAGATTTACCCGCATTAGGAAAACCTACTAATCCCACATCTGCTAAAATTTTAAGCTCTAAAGTAATATCGCGTTCTTCACCTTCAATACCAGGTTGTGCATAGCGTGGAGTTTGATTGGTTGAAGTTTTGAAATGTGAATTCCCTCTTCCTCCTTTTCCTCCTTTAGCTACAATAAACTCCTCTTCATGAGCAGTAATTTCTTTGATGATTTTGTTGGTGTTGGTATCTCTAATCACTGTTCCTAACGGAACCTCAATATACACATCTTCACCATCTGCGCCTGTGCTCTCTTGCTTACCACCGTCACCACCGTGTGTTGCTCTAAGGTGTCTTTTGAATTTCAAATGAAAGAGCGTCCACATATTTTTATTTCCTCTAACTATTATATGTCCACCTCTACCACCGTCACCTCCGTCAGGTCCTCCTTTAGGAATGTATTTTTCTCTCCTTAAATGAGAAGAGCCTTTCCCTCCTTTTCCAGATTGAGTATGAATTTTTATATAATCAACAAAATTTCCTTCGGTCATGATGGTTTTAATTTATTGGCAAAAATACGTAAAATAATTGCACTATAGCTTTTATAAAAAAGGAACTGGAAAGGTTAGCTACTTTAAACAGTATTTTTTACGAGCCTCTCTGGTTTTAAATGGAAATTATTTCAATTTTTGAGTTTCATATCATTATGTATAGTTCGTTTGTTTGGCTCATCGAATTTTAGTCATCATCTACGTTTGAGCCTTAATAGATGATCTGGAATAAAAACAATAATCAAACATTCAACCCCGCTGGGGTTGCTCTCTCTTTGGGTTGATTTGTTTTTTATACATATTTGACCCCGATGGGGTCATGTTTTCACGCTGGATCTTACATTTTCTATAAGCATTTGACCCCGCTGGGGTCTAACGCATACCACAAAACCTTTGTCTTTTTTTATAGATCCTTTTAAAAATTCATCAACACGTTGATATTAAATTAGCGCCACTGAATCCTGAGGATTCATACGTATATAAAAAAACACCAATGTCCTAAATTTTACGACCCCAGCGGGGTCGCATTTTTGATGGAGGTTTTTTAGAAAATAATAAAAGCGAACAAGTGATGTTCGCTTTCATGTATTTACGTTTCATTTTTACTACAATTTGTCAATTACATGACTCAATCGTTGAGTGATTTCGTCAATGCTACCAACACCATCCACACCAAAGTATTTGTCCTGCTTCTTGTAGTATTCTTTTAATATTGCGGTTTCGTTGTAATACACTTGAATACGATTTCTAATTACAGATTCATCTGCATCATCTGCTCTTCCAGAGGTTTTTCCGCGTTCCAGAAGTCGCTCAACTAGCACTTCATCATCTACTTCTAAAGCAATCATAGCATTGACTTGTGTCCCTTTCTCATCCATTAGTTTTTGGAGTGCGTCCGCTTGCGCTTCCGTTCTAGGAAAACCGTCAAAAATATAACCTTTTGCCGTTTCAATAGTTTTATCTACTTCCGCAGACAGCATATTAATGGTTACTTCATCCGGCACCAATGCTCCCTTATCAATAAAGGTTTTGGCTTCATTACCTAACTCGGTTTTGTTTTTGATGTTGTATCGAAAAACATCTCCTGTAGAAATATGAACTAAGTTATATTTTTCTTTTAGCACATCGGCTTGAGTTCCTTTTCCGGCACCTGGAGGGCCAAATAAAACAATATTAATCATTGTGTTGTTGTTTAAGTTGATATATTTCGGGTAAATTTCTTCCTAATTCATTATAATCTAAACCATAACCCACTATAAAGTTATTTGGAATGGCCATTCCTACGTAATTAATTTCTATCTCTTTTTGGTAGGCTTCGGGTTTTAAAAATAAACTGGCAATTTGGTAGGACTTTTGTTCTCCTTGCTCTAGACGATTAACGATAGCTTCAAGCGTGTGGCCCGTGTCTACAATATCCTCTACAATGATTAAATCTTTCCCTTCAAGATTGGAAAAATCTAACAGCGTTTTTACTTCGCCTGTTGAATTTGTTCCCTCATAGGATTTAAAACGAACAAATTGAATTTCACAAGGACCAGGGTAATGTTTTACCAAATCAGACAAAAACATAAAGGAACCATTAAGTACGCCAACAAAAACAGGTGTTTTGTCTTTGTAATCTATGTGAATTTGTTGGGCAAGTTCAGCAATGGTCTCCTCTAATTCATTAGCTGAGAGATAAGGTTCAAATTCTAAATCGTGTAATTTTATCATGCCATTTATTTGCTTCACAAAAATACACTTTTTTTAGACTTTTACTTGCTTGAAAGCATGAGTTTTGTCAGTTTACTACAATTCATTGTATTAAAAACAACCATTAAAACCATTCAATTTATTTTCAGAGTTTAATCTATAATTCTATCATCAATAACTGATTTAAAGCGGATTATAGCTAATGAATCTGGAGAAATTAAAGGAATGAAATTTGTCAAAACCAAAGTGGTTCAAGCTGATAACTCCAATCGCGGTAAAGTGATTGAAGTTGAAGGAAGCGAATTTATTATGCAAGCCGATCTTATACCATTTATCAATTGAAATTAACGTAATAACAACCTTGTATGAATTGATTTTTAATTAAATTTGAGCTAAGTTTAAACAGGTTAAAAGATTAGTTTATGAAATATCGATTTAAAAAATTTATAGAGGTGTTAACTTAGCTACTTATTTTTATTTGCTGATAACTAACA
>JAIUMH010000082.1 GCA_022565635.1 Flavobacteriaceae bacterium
TTAAGTGGCACCATTTGAACCGAAAGGGGTGGCATGGTCAGACCGAAATAGCCATTAATTAAGCACATGATCTAGAATAAGGGGAGTTTAATAAGTTACGTATAAATCAACTAATAGTAATCAAGATTAAATAATAAATATTTATTATCCTTTGAGAATACAATTCTAGAATATATTCCATTAGTATTATATGATTCGTATCCTGTTTTATCAAAAATTATAGTTTGTGAACATTCTAGCTTATTTAAGTCTATATGATTATTAAGACTCTCTATATTAATTTTTTCAAAATCTTTATTATTCTTAATTTTTAAAATTAAGTCATTGTATTCATTATCTCTTAATTTAAAGATACATGCTGATCTTGAGTCTCCAGTAAAAGACTCATAAATTTTATCATCTTTGCACAAAATAGTTAGTTCGAAATAATCATCAGTCTCCAAATGGTAATTAAGTTTTTCGTTGTAATATTCGGTAGATCCATCTATTTGCCCGTTTGATAGATCAGAAAATTCACTAAAAACTAAAATTACAAAAGTTATTAGTAAAAAAAATGGATATAAGATAAAGTATAAAATCCCTTTCAACCATTTTTTTGATGCAAGTGCATATATGAATGAATAAATCATAAATGCAATTGATACTAAAAATAAAACAAAACCTAGTACCTTATATTTAAAAATAGAAATGATTCCAAATAAAAGGAGTAAGATTATTATAGGGATAATTATAATTGATTTTTTTAAGTATTTCATTTTATAAATTATTAGTTAATCATGATGTATGCCCGTCATTACAATTATGTCAATGCTATTCCAAATGCACTAATCAAGGGCCATTTTGAAAGCAGGTTGTATTAACAATGCTGGTTGCGATATGTATATAATAAAAGAGGTTTTATCTTGTTTTTTACATGCTTTATATGATAATAAAACCAAACCAACTATAAAACAAAATCTAATAAAAGTATAGTAGGGATAAGTCACGTTTAGTAGACCTAGTAAAATGGCAATAGTAAGAGTTGTTTTTATTGTTTTAGTCATAATGATTTCTAGTTTCCAATAAATCTATCAAGATTTAAAACTTGTATGTCAACGGCAAAATTTAGCTCTGAACCTGTTCCTAAACCAGATGTTGTTATGCCAATAACTTCACCTTTTTGATTAAAGAGAGGACCTCCTGAACTACCGTGGTCAATTGTTGCATCAATCTGAATTCTATGGTTGTCTCTAAAACCTGAAATAGTCCCTTTAGTAAGCGAGTTAGTAAGACCTTGTGGGCTACCAATAGCAAATATATCATCACCAATTCTCGCTTTATTATTAGCTATCTTCAAAGGAGAAGAGGTAATGTAATTAGTCTTAAAAATAATGTAGTCTTTATCAACAGATTCGCTTCTGTCCAAAATTTCAGAAATCTCATAGACTTCATTATTTATGCTAATCACAGCATTTTTGCTATTTTCTAAGACGTGATTATTAGTAACTCCAATTGCAGGTCCGACAAAAAAACCACTTCCCTGAGATATTTTTTCAAAATTATCAATACTATATACCAAAAAAACTTCACTTTGTAATTCTAAGAATAAGTCTGAAATACTTTTGTTTTCTGAAGTATTATCTTCTTCAATATTTGTTACATCATTGTTAGGACTTTGCTTTCTTCCTCTGGTTTGTTTTAAATTACCTCTAGTAACCTTTTCTTTTTTCAGAGAATTATTAGTTCTATCTGAAGATCTATTGGGTCTCTTACATGAAATAGTTAAAATTAAAAATACTATAATTGAAAGTTGAATTTTCATATGTTATTACTTACTTTAGGGATTATCTGTATAGAAAATCGTTTATTGTTTTCTTCAATAGGTTCTCTACACAATCCGTTGAAACCACTTCCTGAAATAATTACTTCTACATTATCTTTCCTAAAATCAATACCATTATGTACCCACAAATTATATACTTCTAGTGCTCTTTCATAACTTTTTTTAAAACCGTATTTTGAGTTATTACTATATCTTTTGTCGTAAGTATTTGCCATATTACCCTCAATTAATAACAAATATGAAAAATCCGGATTTTTCTTTTCAAGTTTGACCAAGAAATCTTCAAGCTTTTTACCTACATTGATTGTCATTTCTCGAAATTCAGGAAGAATATTTGTCTTATCTGGTTCAAAAATTTCTTTACCCATTAAATCTTTCGCAACAAACTTTTTACATTCTTTTAAATAATGAAAATCACCTCCTTGCTGTAAAGGTTTAAATTGCTCTTCCAGTTGCACAATCTTTTCTAACTCTTCAACCTTTGCAACTGTTTTGACTTGTTCTAATTTTAAGTAAACTACGGTTAAAACAAACAAAACCAACATAACAAAAAACATAGTTGTCATCAGATCAGAAAAACTAACCCAAAAAAAATCATTCTTTTTTTTACTTCTAGCCATTAGAGAAAAAATAATTTATAAAGTATTCCTACACAGGTTATAATTCCAACAGTTGTCAAAATAGCTACACAGACGATAATTAATTTAGAATTTTTCATTTGTACTGGCTTGTTTTTTATAATATCAAGCAATTCCCTTATTGTATTATCCTGTTGATTCACGTTTTGGTTCAAATTTGATAATTCAGAAGAAATCCCTTTAAGTCCATCTATGTCACTTTTTATTGCACTTATGTTACTACCTTCATCATCAAACACTTCACGTGTTTTTTTTCTTAAATCATTAAATAATTTTTCAAAACCTGAACTAATCTCAACATCCTTATCATTAAACTCCTTCAAACGTTTACTAAACGAAGTTTCAAGACTATCCATCATTTTGCCAGTGTTACTATCAAAATCAGCAATGCGGTCATTGATTGCTTGTTCCCTAGTGTCGAAATTTTTAAAATGACTTTTCAAATAGGAAGAATTGTCTGAAATATTACCAGCATTTGAATCAAACCGTTCAATAATAGAAGAAAGTTCGCCTACTTTTTGTAATTGTTGATTAACCGCGAGATTTAGCTCTCTTGTATTACCGATAAACCCATTCATTTTATCCAAATAAGTAGCCAAATCTTGAAGCTTTTTAAACGAGCTCTTAAGTTGTTGCATAACGTCTATATTGTATTTTGCAATGTTGGCTACGTCAATTCTTTTAAGCTCCTGAACAACTTCAAGTTGACTATCGAAAGTTTCCTTTACTTCATTGACAGTCTTACTAAAATTACTCATGTTGGTTTTAAAATCACTATTGAATTTTAGAAGATTTGTTTGGAGAGAATATATACTTGAAGATGTATTTTTTGATAAAATTGGTAGTAAACGTGTTTGAATAAAAGTAAAGAAATCGTGTTTTTGATGCTCCACTTTTTTTCTTGCTTTAAAGAAAAAGTAATTACTGAGTATGGTAAGAGCTAAACCTGATACGCTAGCAAACATAGCAATTTTAACACCTCCTAATAAGGCATCTATTCCTCCTAATGCCTCATTATTAGTTCTTGCAGATTGTACTTCTCCAGAATTAGAAAGCGCATCTGTTATTTCACTTACCGCTTCTGTTGATACTTCGGGCATAAAAAATAGACCACCAACTATACCCAACATCGTTCCCATCAAACCAAGATAAAGTGGAGTTGGAAGATTATTACTTATTTCATCATCAACCTTGTCAATATTTCTGTCAACAATATCTTTAACTAAATTGAAATCACTAACAGCTCCTTTATTACGTAATAAGTAACTATTCACAGATAATAAAATATCGTTTAAAGTTTCACTCTTTTCACCACTATAATCGATAAGTGAAATATCTATCTTATTAGACATATTTTAATATTTAATTTTTTTCCTCTCCTTCAATTTCACCAGATAAGAAATTATTAGAATCATCTTCCAATAAATTTTCTTATTGATAATCATCGAATTCTGAACTCGAACTTGATTTTATCTTTTCATGAAATTCTGATGAACTATTTTGAAATCCTACTGGATCTTTTAAAATATCCTCAACTTCCAAATCTTTAATCCATTCATCAGGAACAGTAACTTCTACAATTTCAAATTCCTTGGCCATTTTTATTGTATTTTTATAATTTCGTATTTTTATATAATTATTAATAAAAACATAGATTTGAAGCAAAATGATGGCTCCAATTACTATAATTAAAATAATATCATGAGAATTTTCCATTATTGAAATTTTATAATTGCTTTGTTTCCTTTTTTTACTCTCCATTGTCCATCAATATTCTCAGCAATTCCCTTCTGTTTAGTGACAATTTCGCTTGTGAAGTTTTGGTTGCTATTTTCTGGTTTACAAGACATGTATAAGTAAATATCTGGTGAGTTGGCAACCATTTTTAAAATGTACTCAGAGTTTAGTATTTCAAAATAAGCAGTATCAGCGCTCATATTTTTTAAACTAAATTTAAAAATGCTTTTATATTCATCCTTTACTTCTGATACTTGTGAAAAAACACCTGAATCGTCGGCTTTTTCAGCATAAAGTGTTGTAGGCTTTTTCGCTGGTATATTAGTTGAATTCGAATTTTCAACAGATAATGAAATTTCTGGTGATTTTTCATCATCTAAATTTTGCTTTTTTTCAGATTGTAAGTCTTTTTTGGGCGCATTAATCTTTGAAATTTTAGTCTTTTTATTATCTTTAAGCTTGTTATTTTCTGATTCAAGATTTAAAATTTTAAATTTTAAATCTTTTTGTTCATTTTTTAATTCATTCAGTTGAGATCTTAATTCTTCTTTCTTAAATGATGATTTAACTAATCTGAAAATAAAAAAAAGGTTTAATGTTAAAGATGACAACCCGATAATCATCCACCAATTCCAAAGTGGGTTTTTTGACTTATCCTCATTATAAATCTTTTTATCTGATTGTTGATGAGTTTGCCCCTTTGTCTTATTTTGCCTCTGATTATTAACCTTTTCAGTAGAGTCATTTTTTGTAGACTTTACTAAATTATCATTTGCTTTTTTTGTTTCGTTATTTACAATAGATTCATTTGTAGCTATTTGTTGAACTTCAAAACCAGCTTCCTCATTAGTATTTCTATTGCAAGAAATACTCAGAACTAATACTAAAAAGAGAAATGTAGCTTTCATATAAATCATACTAAACTTTTTTATTTTTTTCTAATTCAAAAGCTAGTTCACCTAAAGTTCCTACCAAGGGATAGAAAAAGAGGGTTTCATTGATTTCTTCATCGCTTTTATCACTCATTTCATTGAGCTTATTTTTAATACCAGTTTTTAAGGCATTTACTTTCTTTTTATTTAAAAATGACTCTGTAAAATCTAAAGAAGACTTTTCTATTCCAAAATTATCTCTGAAAGGGTAGGACTTATTCAAAGTTAAAAAGAATTGAAGAAAATCATCGAAACTTTCTATTGCAGCTCCTTCAAAGTCCTTGATTTCCTTATAGCTTATTTTATTTTTCTCATTTGACTGAAGATGAGAGTTTGAAATTAAGGTTTCTTTTATTTCGTTTAAATTAATATTTTGATTTTCTGGGACAGATAAACCTCCTTTGCTTGAAATTTCTTTTGGACTTGATGGAAGCTTGATGTCAATTTCAATATTTTCATTTGTGTTAAATACGTATTTAAAAGTTTCAATAGCTAAGCGCATAAGATTATCATGTTTTATGCTAGAATCGATAATAGTTAATAACTTAGAAGCTGTTCCAGAAAAACTTATAATTCCAGGTATAGGTATATTCTTTGATTTAAGAAGATGTGAAACATGGTATAGCTGACTTGTGTAAAATAATAAAAATATGATTTTAAATTCTTTATCAGTTTTTAGAAATTTCAAAAAATCAATATCAATGTTTTTATCATTTAAAGATTTATTATCCTTAAGACTAAAAAATGCATTGATAACATCATGAGAAGACTCATTGTCTTTAATTCTACTAATTGCTTCTGTTAACACACGTTGATCATTCTCTTCTAGCTTTTCTGATATTTTAGAATAATATTTATTTACGAATCCGTTTATATTTATATTTCGATTAAAATTGTCTCCAAAAATAGCATCCCCTGCAAATTTATATGAACTAAAAAGTATGGGGGCTTCTTCTTTATAAACAGCAACATCAGAAGTTCCACCTCCAATATCTATCGACACCAAAGGTTTTTCCATAGCCGGTATTCCTTCAAATTTATAGTAATAATAATATGGTGTCAAACTTTCACAAACTTTTCTTATACTCACTTTATCGCCCAAATATTTCTGGATTAAATCATGCCAGTCACTTTCCATTTGACTTAACTGGTATTTTAGCATACTAGCTGGATACGACCAAGTGATTTGAGTATTATTTAAGACCCCTCCATTTGATAAAATTTTGTTTCTTATGATTTTGACAAGCTCTTCAAAAAAACTAGTTAATAATATTTGATTTTCTTCAGTTTTACTGTTCCATTTTAAGTTGGTTTGAATTTTAGAATGAATTGCAAACGATTCTTTTTCATATTTAAAAGGGATGCTAATATTTCCGAGTGAAAACACAGGTTTACTGAAATTTGTTTTCTTATGGTAAGTTACAGCAGTTCTTTGAGGAAATTGATACTTACTTTTAGAATGAATCTCTTCTGGAAACAAATCATCTCTAAGAGCTGTTAAATAACTTTCTTTAAATTCTTTAAAGGGTATTAAACTCCCTATATGATATTTTTCCTTTTTCTCAATTTGTAAAGGCTGAGGATTGCCATTGTCAATTGAATATTCTATATGAGTGTTAGTAGTTCCAAAATCTATAGAGAAATCAAATTTAGATGTTCCACCGATTTTTTTAAAAAACTTTGGAACAAGAATTCCTGATGCAAAATCGTGTTTAAGTTGAATATAGTCAAAGTTATTTTGGACAACTTCCCCAAACATATTGTAGGTTTCTTCATCTTTAAATCGTCTTTGAACTTTCTGAATTTTTTCTGATGGAACTGCATTATTTTCAGCATCAAAATAGTTTAACTTATAATTTATGTCGTCAAAAACAATATCAGCTTCATAAAGCGCTATGTTGTATTCTTGTTTTATATCTTCAGGGAATTTATAAAATGGCGTTATACCCACATTAATTCTATTTTCTATAATTGTTCCCTTGTTTGCTTTTTCATTGAATTCAGGTTTATGAGCTTGATTTACCGGGTTGTTATAAGTCCGCCTGAAAGTAATATGATGGTCTTTCTGTATTGGTATACGAAGTATAACTTCAATATACCCTCCAGAGAGCGGTTTTAACTCAAATCTCTTTTCACCATTAATATTTTTATCTAAATTATCAACAGAAAAATATTTAAAATACAATGGTTTCAGTGGTATTAAAAAACCATTCTGTATATCTTGATTAGGTCTAAAACTTCCATCAAAAAAATAATTTCCATCTATTGGGAATTCTGTACGAATTATGACTGGTTCTAAAAAGTCACTAATTGTTAAATAGGGGTATTTATTTCCGTCTTGAGGCAATATTCTTTGATCAATGTTGTTAGGATCATAATTTGGTGCTTTTGAATTTGGATTCCATGTGCCAGTCACATAATTTAATCCAGCATTAAAAATGTTGTTAGGTAATACAAGAGGCTGATACTCTTCTTTAGTTACTTTATCAGGTCTTATTACAAAATCACTATTTCTAATTAAATCTTGCTTACCGCTCGCTTTTTTAAGATTTATGCCTAAAACTTCAACTATTTCACCCCCACCAGCTATATTTAACGAAGACAAATTTTTATAGTAATTACCAATATCCTTTAGCTGATTTTTAACATGGAGGTCTAAGTTTTTGTAAGTCAAATCAAAATAATCATTGAGCTCACTCATTTTAGATGAAATTCCAGGTATATTTTCACGTAATGAAAATAGATATTTGATATACTCAGTATCTCTTTGATATAGTGGTTTGTACTCATCATCGAGTAGTATATCATCACCTATTTGGAAATCGTTAAGCACATATTTATTTGCTGAAGTAAAAAATAAAGTTGATGGTGATGTGCCTCCTAAGATGTTAATTGGGTTGTCACCTTCTTTATAATTAATAAGGTAGAGTTTTCTTAATACGTCAAAATTATAAGTTGCTTGATCTTGTTCCAAATATAAGCGAAGACTTTCACCAAGCATCCTGTGATTAGGATTTGATGAGTTAATTAATTTATTGAGATCTGCTTTTCTATCCCAGCTTATTATTTCAATTTTATCTGCATACTTATCAGCTTCAAAAAATATTTGCCCTATGTCAAGAGCATCAGAAACCATTTTATGATATATTGTATTACCATCAAGTCCAATATTTGTAACTTCTTTAAAAGCAGTTTTAACAAGATCAATACGTGCAAATGGACTTGGTATCGATGTAATCTCTCTACTAGAGTGTGCGCCATTTGGGTCTTCTATAGCTTTAATAGCGACTTCATTAAGTGGGTTTGATTCTTCCCATCCCTTTATGTCTTTTCCGTTATGAAATCTGAAATTATATGCCATAATTATAATTTATATTTATCAGTCATTAATTTTTCCGTAGTATCAAAAAATAATTCCATGAATCTATCTTCAGTGCTTTCAGAAGTATTCATCTTTTTTGCCGTTTTATTTAATCCAGCAGTGATCCTTTCGTAACCTTTTAAGCTATTAATTCCAATAATAGATTTATGTGGTTTTAAACCTTTCACATTGCTAAAAATGTCATTTTTAGGATTTAATGTAAAGGGAGAAAAGCCTCTCTGGTTACCGCTCATTTGGATTAACCAGTCCCACAAATACTCGTTGAATTTTTTCAATTTTAAATAAAAGTCTTCATTTAGAAACTGTCCTTTTATATTTAACCTTTTTGCGAAATCAGAATTTAAGTTTTCTTGTAAAGCATTTTCCAAGTAATTCCGGAAGAAGTAGTATTTACTTAATGGTTTCAAAAGGTCTGACTTTGTTTTATCTCCTAAATCATTAAAGACAATATTTTGAGATTCATTTTCAATCCCAAATTCTTTCACTTTATTAATAGACAGGTCTGAATCATTAGCAAAATCAAGTATTGCCAAAGCAGAAGCTAATTCAACAAAATGTGCATCATTTTTTTGTTCTACACCCCCTTCATTATTATCGTAATCTTTTACCAGTTTATCCCCTAAATAATACATACTATTAACTGAATCATTGACACCATGCTCATAGTACCTTAATGCAGCTTTTGTTTTAGAAATAAAAGTTGACTTTTCAATATCGCTTTCTTCATTTTTTTTAACGCCAAAATAAGGCAACACTGAGACAGCTCCTATTGAAGCATTTTTTAAAAGAGAATGATTGTTCAAGTTTGGACTAGCCGATCTTATATTCTTTAACAAAAGAGGGAAGCCCGCTGCACCAGTACCTCCAAAAATTGAAGATATTATGAATATTTTATCTCCCTGAGCAAAGCTACTGGCAAAATCTTCAAAATCTTTTGAAGTGTTGAATTGATTAAGCACAACACTTCCCATATTTGGATTACCTTTAAAACCTACTTCTAGGTCAGCATTCAGGTTTTTCTCACTGAAAAGCAAAGAGATTAATGCTTTATTTCTTTCATCAAGGCTTTGATAATCAATAAATTCCTTAAATTTCTTCTTTGAGTCCTGTATATTAATTCTAAAATTCGGGTTTATTGGAGAAATATTAGTTTTATAGAACTGATTGGATGTTTCATCATCAAAAGTTAGCATACTTCTTATATTTTTATAAAGCCTTAGGATTTCTACAGTATGATTGACATCACTATTAGCAGCGTCAGGATCTATTAAAATGGGTACTACTGTTGTACTTTTGCACTTTACACCAGTTGCTAATAGAAAACATAAGGACTTCAAGACTCTGGCTCCTGTGCCTCCAATTCCAAAAACATATAATTTTGACATAGAGTTTTTTTTAAAAGGGTATATAAGATGAATTAGGACTTTTCCATTTAATAATAATCGAAAAGACAAATATTAAGACTAGTGTCCAAAAAGCATTAATCAAAGCAAACATCAACATATCTGAAGGAAAAGATTTTGGTAACTCTTCGTTAATAGATGCAAAAATTTCTGTAAGATCATTATACGCAGAAACATAAGCAATGATTGCATTGGTGATAGCACCAATCATTAAAAACAAGAACCATATTTTTAGTTTCGCAATATTTGGTCTATTCAGGACATAATAATAGAGAACAGTTATTACCAATGCAATTATAATCGAATATAAAGCTACGGGGAAATAAAGATCATTATCAAACATCTGGTTAGAAAATTCTCCAAGATATGCTCCGCCCCAGAGTTCATAAAAATTTGCAATTAAATCTTTCAACATAATAAATATTTAATTTGTTAATTGATAGGTATTGTTACATCAAAATATTGATCATTTCCGTTTTGGAGATATGCCTCTGAAATACCTTCTATTAGATGTCCTAATCCAAAGGTTTTTGATTGTTCGAGACTATCATTATAGATTTGCCTATCATCATCACTGTGAGATTCTTTGACCCAAGAAGGAACCTTTTTTCTTAGTGCAAAGCTTAAATCTTCAGATACTATTCCATCAGCTTCAAAAATTATAGCGTGAGTAAATTTTTTATTCATAATTGAAACTAAATCTCCTGGATGGATTTTCGTGCTAGGCTGATTTATGAAATCTATACTTTTTCCTTCTTTTATTCCAATGTTTTTTATTGAAAACATAGGGTTTGAAAGTTGGTAATTACTTGTATTCATTAAGTATTCATTGTCTATGGGAATGCTAGAAAAATCAAATAAAACACTAAACTCTAGGTTTCCTTCTTTTGGATAGTTAGCAACTTCTAAATTCCCATTTCTAACCTTCAATCTTCCTTTATTAGCTGTTGATGAAAGTATGGCAAAAGGAACTGGACTATAAGCATTTGAAGTAAAGAAAGCTTCATGTTTAAAACCAACTGCTTTTTTAAGTTGTGGCTCAATTTCATTTATAAAAAAAGACATTAATTCAGTAGGAGCAATTACAAAATAGTAATAAGGTCTGTTATTTAATCCTGTAATACTTTTATCGTTGATGTCATAATAAATGCCTTTAAAATCACTTTTAAAGCTGTAAATCTTTGTTTCAAGATTCTCATGGTTAGTTGTAGCTTTCAAAAACGCATCTTTAGTGTAAGTTCTCAGCTTATTAAGGGCTGAAATTGTATTTGGTTCTCCTTTTGGTGAATAAATAAAATCTGCCATTATAACAGATATCATATTTCCATCTTGTTTTTGCAATATAGTATTGAATATCTCCTCAAAATTACTACTTGTCTTATTTCCTATTTTGGCTGTAGATTGAGGAGTTAACTTTTCTGAAATTTTTGTGTTTTCTACTCCAAAATTAGTTGGGGTTAGTTTATCATTAATTAGGTAAAACTCTGTATCAAAGTTTATTTTTTTCTCATTATCAACAGCAACAAGCAACTCCCTGAATACATCTTTAAAATTTGTATTACCATTTATATACCCGTCCATACTTAAAGTATTCTCAAAATATATTTTTACGCCAGCTTTTTCAATTTCAAAACTATTTGGCAATTCATCACTTGTAATAATAGGTTCAGGTAATTCTATTGAATTTGATTGTCTTTCACATGAAATTAAAAAAAATAGTACTGTAAATAAAACAGGATAGATTTTAATCATTTTTTTTCATTTTATATATGGCTGAATGTTCAAATTTACTAAATTTAATTATTTTAACTTTAATTATTTCAAAAAAATAGCTAACAAATTTAAAGAAATAGAATTTAGACAATTAATAGAATTAAATGAAAGCGTTTGAATCAAGGAACATTTTTTTACAGTGCCTCCAATTTGCTAAACCACTTCTAATTGTATTCTTAAACAATTATTGGTAAATCAAAATGGGAAATCATCAAAAGGGAAATCACTAGATTGAGTTAATAGATTATTTATCTCTGTATTTATGTAATCAACAAAGTTATTAAATAATTCAATGGTTTTATTAACCTCTTCTTTATTGATAATTATTAAACTATTATTGTCAATATTTACACCACTTCTATGTACAATATCATGTCTTAATTTTATTGCACTTATAATTTTAGTTTTTCCTTCAAATTTTAAAATGTTAATGTTATATATTTTAAATAAACTTATGATTAAAGGAAGGTTGTGGAATGATATTTTTTCTAAGTCTTCAATAACCCTAGTATGTATAGATTCTTTAACTTTAAAAAGATCTTTCAGTAAAATTTTTTCATTACTAACCTGAGTTCGATTAATCAAAATAAAGTTATTTGATTGGTATTCAATGCATGT
>JAIUMH010000083.1 GCA_022565635.1 Flavobacteriaceae bacterium
GAAACGAGTACAGCATGACAGGTGGTTGAGGTGTTTTTGAGATGCTGAAACGAGTTCAGCATGACAGGATGCAAAAATTATTATGAGATGCTGAAATATCTCGATAGCTATCGGAACAGCATGACATAAGCCACAAAATTAATAGAAACAACAGAAACAACAGAAACAATAGCAATCACGATTCACAAATCACGATTCACTAAAAACTGTTCACAGTTCACTAATCACAGATCACTAAAAACATGCCCTCTACCAAACTCGCCATCATGCAACCCTACATCTTCCCTTATTTAGGTTATTTTCAGTTGGTGAATGCTGTGGATACGTTTGTGTTTTATGATGATGTACATTTTATCAAGCGGGGGTGGATCAATCGGAATAAGATTTTAGTCAACGGAACAGAAAAATTAATCAGCTTTCCTTGTATTAAGGCAAGTCAAAATAAACTTATTAACGAAGTAGAAATAGACCTGCAGCAGAAAGAATACAAAAAACTCCTTCAAAGCATTTCTATGGCTTACAAAAAAGCTCCTTATTTTGAAGAGGTTTTTCCTGTAATTGAAAAAGTTTTTCTTTCAGAAGCGACCAACATTGCTTCGCTAGCTATAGATAGCATTAAGGAAGTGATGAATTACTTAGGGATTACAAAACAATTTAAAATTTCAAGCGAAGCCTTTGCAACTTCCAAGGGCTTGGAAAAACAAGAACGTTTGATACAAATTACACTAACTGAAAAAGTTTCTACCTATATCAATGCATTGGGCGGACAGGAACTGTACTCCAAAGACGACTTCAAAAAAGAGGAAATCGACTTGTTTTTTCTGAAAGCTTCGTTGCCGGAATACCCGCAATTTTCAGATGCTTTTGTGCCGGGTTTATCGATTATTGATGTATTGATGATGAATTCTAAAGCAGAGGTAAAAGCAATGTTGAACCAATATGAATTGATATAAAACAATGACTTATGAACTTAAAAGGTAAAACTGTAGAACTTAGAGCGATAAAAAAAGAAGACTTAGTCACTTTAAATCAATGGGCAAATTCGCCTGAAATTCAATATTGGTTAGGGACTTGGCATTTTCCTATCACAGAAACCGATCAAGAAAAATGGTTCAATTCTCTTTCTACCAACTCACTTCATCAGCGTTTTGCAATAGAAGCTCCTGAATTAGGTTTAATAGGTACGGCAAATTTAGTAGATATCAATTGGAAAGACAGAAACGCATTTCACGGAATGCTATTAGGCGACAAAGATATTAGAGGAAAAGGCTATGCAGTAGATACTGTTATGGCTGTAATGAAATATGCCTTTGAAGAATTAGGCTTAGAACGTTTAGATGGCTCGATGATTGAATATAATGTGGCCAGCCTTAAAATGTACCTAGGTAAATGTGGATGGAAAGAGGAGGGAAGACAACGTAAGTGGTACTTTAGAAAAGGTAAGTTTTGGGATAAAATTATTGTTGGTGTTACTCGTGATGATTATTTCACTCTAATTGAAGAAAAAAAGTATGGGGATAAGTAATGAATAACTTATTGAAAAATAAAACCTTAGTAAAGTTTTTGATTTTTCCACTTTGGAAAATCATGGATAGGCTATTTTCTAAAGACAAGTCCATCTGGATTTTTCCAGTTCATTTTTCAGACCACACCAAATTCATTGAAAATACACGTGCGGTTTTTGAGTTTGTTAAACAAGACCCACGTATAAAAAAAGTTATATTCACTCGAAATAAGTTTACAGATTTTGCTATTGAAGGCGCTGTAAATACCGAGTTTGTTGATATACAAAGTACAAAGGCCTTAGTGTATTTATGGAAAGCTAAAGTGATTTTTTTGGCGAATGCTATTTCGTGGGACTTAACTTTTCGGTGGAATAAGGATACGGAGTTCTTAATTTTGAAGATGAACCTTAAACGAAGAACAGTAGTCAACTTATGGCACGGAATTCCCTTAAAGAAAATCCTGAATTTATGGAATCCTGAATTAAGAAAAAGATACAACAGGATTGCTTATAGAGCTTATGAAAGAGAAAACTATGCAATCATACCGGCATCTTCAGCCATTGATGCACATGTTATGGCTAATGTTTTTGAACCCATTTCGTTTCATCAAGTTTTTCCAACGGGTTTGCCTAGAAATGATTTTTTATTGCAGAAAGAAGCTGACTTACCCTCTTATATCACCAACCAAATACATGCCATTAGAGCAAAAGTAAAGCAAAAAAAGCTTATTTTATATGCGCCAACCCACCGACAAACAAGTTTGGTTGAAGGCTCGGGTTATTATGAATTTTCAGAAAAAGAAACAAAACAACTACGGGAGTTGCTAGAAGCAAACAATGCGGTATTAGGAATACGAATGCATTACTTACGCAAAGGAATAGAACAGCTACCCGCTGAAAAATTAATTGATAACGAGCTAATTATTGATGTAGGAAATAACCTTGTTCCAGAAATTGCTCCGCTCATTAGAGAAGCACACGCGGTAATAACAGATTATTCTAGTCTTTATATGGACGCGCTATACCTCAACAAACCGGTATTTAGTTTTGCCTACGATTATGAGCATTACAAAAATCATCAGGATGGGATGATTTACTATATGGAATTAGCTTTTCCAGGACCTGTTGTTACCACTTTTAAATCTTTACTTGAACACTTGTCTCATGAGTTAAAGACAGACAATCAAGTGAAATCTGACAAGTACCAAATGACCAAAAAGATATTTTTTGATCACATAGATACCCATAACACTCAACGTTTAGTTGAAGTAATAAACCAACAAGACAATGCGTAAAGTAATTACTTACGGAACCTTTGATTTGATTCATCGAGGGCACATCAACATCTTAAAACGTGCAAAGGCATTAGGCGACTATTTGGTAGTGGGCTTATCTACCGATGAGTTCAATGCGGTAAAAGGCAAAACTTGTTACTATACCTACGAAGAGCGCAAATATATTTTGGATGCAATAAAGTATGTAGATGAAGTAATACCTGAAAAAGATTGGAAGCAAAAAGCCGAAGACATACAAACGCAGAATGTACAAGTCTTTGTCATGGGAAATGATTGGGAAGGAAAGTTTGATGAACTCAAGGAGCATTGCGAAGTAATTTACCTTAGCCGTACTGAAGGAATTTCTACTACTAAAGTAAAAGCTGATTTAAAAGATTTTTAAAAAACAACTAATTAACTAACATGAAAACTAAAAAACTAAAAGTAATAGCATTTGGTATAGGTGTAAGTTGCAAAGACTATCTATCTAAGTATAAAGATGAACACGACATTATAGCTTTAAGCGATTGGGATACAGCTACACATGGTACTCAAAGATATGGTTATGATATTATAGACCCTAATGATTTCTCTAAATATGACTACGATAAAATTTTGATTTTAAGCGTATATGTACCTCAAATAAAGCAACAACTCAATGAGCGTTGTGGTATTACTGAAAAAGATATTATTGCACCTGCAAAGTATAAAATCAAAGGAGTGGAGCTTCCCCTTTAAAGACTTAAGCACGTTAGAATTTGCGAGAGAGCTAATTGTTTATTTTTCTCAATTAACAGCAAAACACAACATCAACTTGTTTTTGGATTACGGCACACTTTTAGGAATAGTAAGAGACGGGGATATTATACCATGGGATGATGATATTGATTTTGGAATAGACCACACTCAGATGAAAAAGCTTGAAGAGGTTTTAGTGAATGAAAAAGATAATTTTCCAAAGGCTAGTTTAATAACTTACAAATGTCATGTCAGGAGAGATGAAAATAAAAAGCCTTGGTATTTTAGTCTTCGTTTTGAAGATAACTCACAAAAACCCTTACGAGAGTTCGAAATAGCATTTGGTGCAAGACAATCTATTGAGGGTTATTCTTTTCAAATGCGCCACACCTATACCAATTGTGAGGAGAAACATTTTGAAGAGTATGAAGTGCTACATTGGAACAATACTAAAGTAATAGTACCGTATCAATACAAAGAATATTTAGACCATACCTACAACAACTGGCGTACACCAGAAGAATATAATTTTGGAACAGAGTATGGAAAATCCTATCCCGGAGATTTGGAAAAAATTAAAATCACCGTAAAGGAAGAAATTTTGTTTTAAAAGTTATGTTTTTTAATTCTAAGATAAAACAAATTAAAAATAATTTACTTTATATAAAAAATCACAAAATTCATGTTTCATTTTTTAAATTACTATTTTTAAAAAAGAAAATGAATTTTGAAGAATTTAAAAAACTTACTAACTTTCTAAGTTACAATAATCTTTTAAAAGCTTATCTGGTTTCTCTTAAACTTTATGATAACACCATATTTGTTTATAATTCAAACAATACAGAAAAGTTGCAATGTATTTTTTCACTTGGAGATTCAAGCTTAACTAGTTACAGGATTTTAAAATTAAGTAATAAATTATATTTTGAAAAAATATATTTGACAAATTCTGAGGATTTAAATAAAATGGAATATTATTATTCAAATTATTTCAATAAAATATATTCTTCAGTCGAATTGCATGAAATTCACAAAGGAAAAAAATTAACAGTTGTATTATATGAATATCAGTCTAGCAATAATATTAATTTAGTGTCACCCTTGAATGTTTCAGTTGAATTCACTTTAAAAAGTTTTTTAGTTACTAATACATCTTTTTTTAAAAATATTTTTGAAAAAGAACGACTTTATTACGAATCTTTTTTGATACTAATAAATAAATACACCAACTATAAAGATAAGTTATTTGAAATAGAAAGTATTTTAACAAAGAAGTTGCCTTTAATTTATACCCATGGTGATATTTTCCATAAAAACATTATAGAAAATAAATTAATTGATTTCGATAGGGCAGGATATTATCCTTTCGGCTATGATATAGGACGTACCTTAAGCAGTGAACTAGA
Organism: Flavobacteriaceae bacterium; assembly: GCA_022565635.1. GTDB lineage: Bacteria > Bacteroidota > Bacteroidia > Flavobacteriales > Flavobacteriaceae > Psychroflexus. Next base: position 4,923 of record JAIUMH010000083.1, read on the forward strand.
TAATTTAGATTTTAAAAAAATTGATGATGCAATAAACAGTGTCGTTGCAAGGATTAATCAACAATTACCTTCTAAATTAATAGAATTATCTATTTATTATTTCACATTAATATTTGTAAGCAGAAAGCAAATTCTTTTTCCTAAAGAATTTGGCTATACCAAAGATTACGTTGAAAAACTCTATAATAAGTTAGTATTTTTATATTCCAAGTTATAGTTGTTAGATTTATAATTATAAAAATATTTAGAAAATAATTCTGAATTTAATTAAAAATTGATTTCAAAAAATCATACATCAATCATCCTTGAAAACACCTATATAAATGAAACCAAAGTCCGATAAAATAGAAGTAGTATTTAATCATGAATTAATAAGTAAAGAGCCACTATTAGCAGTTAAGATTCTTACTTATAATCATGAAAAATACATTAGAGATTGTTTAGAGGGTATAGTAATGCAACAAACTAATTTTGAGTTTGTTGTATATGTCCGAGAAGACTTCTCAACAGATAAAACAAGAAAGGTCTTATTAGAATACCAAAAAAATTACCCTCACTTATTTAAATTATATTTATGTAATGAAAATTTATATTCTCTAAGAAAATCATCAGGTATGTCAAAGGATATCAATTCCAAATACATCGCCCTCTGCGAAGGAGACGACTACTGGACCGACCCGTTAAAGTTGCAAAAGCAGGTGGATTTTTTGGAAGCCAATCCATCGATAAAGCTATGCGGCCATTCGACTAGCATTTTAGGTGATAATAAAATTTTAGAGAAAAAATTGAGTTTTAAAGAATCTCATTTTTTAACACACAAGAAAGTTATACTGCAAAACCCCATACATACCTCCTCTTTTGTATATAACAAAGAACATGTTACAAACTTAAGAAGAGATTTAAAAAACCCAGGAGGAGTAGGGGATTATGTAGTTTTAGTTTGTGGTTCACAGCCCAATGGTATTTATATATTTAAAGATGTAATGAGTATGTATAGGGTGAATAATGCAAATTCAGTATGGATGGGTGCTCAAGACAACAGCAAACGTTTAAACCAAATGGAAGTTACCATCAACAACATGCTAAGCCATGATAAGTTTAATAATAAAACAAAAAAATATTTAGAACTTAGAGGTGGTTTAAGAAATGAGTCCTTTGTAAATAGGATATTACATAAATTCAAAAAGAAAATTTCAAAGTAAGAGATGCTATTCAAATTATTTTTAAACTAATTTTAAATGAAAAAAATATTACTATTCTCCCCTTTGTGTAAACCTAAAGAAGTTTTGGAGGTTACTTTACCATCAATGATCAATCAAATTTCTAATGATTTTCATTTTGATGTATTATTTTATAATGACAATAACACTGATGAAGCAAAAGATTATGTAGACGCATTACATGATCCTGGAAAAAATATTTTTGTTGAAAAAAACTGGATAGATTCAACATCTAACTACAAAAAGCATAACTGGACAGAAGAGAAGGTGAATCGAATTATTTTTATTAAAAATAAAGCTATAAATCATGCAATAATAAATAATTATGATGCCTTGTTTCTTGTTGATGCAGACTTGGTTTTAAACCCTAGAACGCTTGCTCATTTAGACTCTCTAAACAAAGATTTTGTATTTGAATTATTTTGGACTTTATTTACGGATGCAGATTATGTTAAGCCTAATTGTTGGGACGTTCATTCTTGGGCTTATACCAACCCTAACACAATCCTTCAACTCAAAAAACCTGGAACGTATAAAGTTGGTGCGGGTGGTGCTTGTACCTTATTATCTAAAGAATCACTTGAAGCAGGAGTTAACTTTACGAGAATTTCTAACATGGGCTTTAACGGAGAGGATCGGCATATATGTACACGTGCTGAGTGTTTAGGATTTGATATATTTATCGATTCTCATTATCCAGCTTATCATATTCATGATCAAAAGAACATAAAAGAAGCTAAATTTTGGTTTAAAAATGGCTCAAGAAGAGATTTTTTTGATAGTTGGTTAAATCAAGATTGGGAAGAAAAAGTAAATTTTTTATTTTCTCCAAAAGAAAAATATGTGCCAAAATCAAAACTTGAATTGTACCGTATAGCTTTATATAAAGCTAAGCGAGCATTTAAAAACTACCTTAGATATAACTCTATTTAAAATGAAAATAATCATCTGTTTTGGCACTCGTCCAGAAGCCATAAAAATGGCTCCACTCGTTAGGGCATGCCAAGAAAATAAAAGCCTTGATACCCTAGTTTGTGTTACAGCACAACACCGGGAAATGTTGGACCAAGTCCTGGACTTTTTTCAAATTGTACCCGATATGGATTTGGACTTAATGCAAGCCAATCAGAGTTTGAACGAATTAAGTGCGAGAATTATCTCCGCTATGGATAAAGTTTTGGAAAAAGAACAACCCGATTGGGTGTTGGTGCATGGAGACACGACTACGTCCAGTATGGTGGCTTTGGCCGCTTTTCACAGAGGAATCAAAGTTGGCCATGTAGAAGCCGGCTTACGTACCTATAACAAATATTCACCCTTTCCAGAGGAAATTAATCGCCAGCTTACAGGCAGAATTGCAAACGCACATTTTGCACCTACACAAAAAGCCTACGATTGTTTGATCTACGAAGGTATTGCGAAAGAAGATTGTGTCATTACAGGGAATACGGTGGTCGATGCCTTGCAATGGGGGCTTAACATCACTCAACAAAATCCTCCCAAAGAGCTAGAAGAAATTTTAAATAAAATCGATACAACCAAAAAAATAATCTTGGTTACAGGACATAGAAGAGAAAATTTTGGCGATGGTTTTATCCATTTATGTGATGCATTATCAAAACTAGCTGAACGACAAGATGTAGAAATCATATATCCTGTTCACCTAAATCCCAATGTAAAAGAAGTAGTACACGAGAGGTTAAGTAGCCAAAAAAACATACACTTAATACCACCAGTAGCCTATCCAATAATGCTTGGTTTATTAGATGCATGTAGTCTCATTATCTCAGACTCAGGAGGCATTCAAGAAGAGGCGCCAAGTTTAGGGAAAACGGTGTTGGTAACACGAGCTACCTCAGAACGCATGGAAGGCATTGAAAAGGGATTTGCCGAGTTGGTTGGAACAGAACAAGAAGCCATTGTAAAAAAAGCCATTCAATACCTGAATCATCCAAGAAAAGTAGAGCCCTCAGAAAACCCTTACGGTAACGGAACAGCATCAGAACAAATAGTAGCTTATTTACTAAATCAAAATTAAGTTGAAAAAAATCCTAGTCTTAATAGAAAGCATCAACCCAAACGACTCAAGTGGCGTAAAAGGTAGGTTGGCTTTAATCCATAATTTACTAAAAATCGGTCACCAGGTAAAAGTCTTACACTTAGACGAAAGCTTCACAGAAAAACCAAGTTTTGATGCTAAAGCGATTGGACGATTTAAAAGCTCTACCTTTTTTTGGCTAAGTAAGCTAAACACATTTTTGAAGAAGTTTGGGATCAAGCTAAATAAATGGGTTGAACCCAAATTAGGTTTTTCATTCTCGCATTTTGAAGACGTGGACCGTTTCAAAAAAGCCTTGACCAAAGAAACTCCTGAAGATTACGATATCATTCTTACCTGCAGCAAAGCCGCAAGTTTTAGACCCCACAAAGCCGTTTTAGAAAGCCCTGAGTGGCATAACAAATGGTATGCTTATATTCATGATCCGTATCCGATGTATGCCTATCCTAGGCCTTATGATTGGGCGGAACCAGGTTCTTTGCAAAAGAGAGCTTTCTTTTTAGGAGTATACGCAAAAGCAACCAAAATAGTTTATCCAAGTCAATTATTGGCAGCGTGGATGGAGTCTTACTACCCTAATAATGAACATAAGCGCTTAGTAATACCACACCAAATTATAAATGATTTATCAAGTATTGAAACGGATACTTTAGAATTACCTCCATTCTTTGATGCAAGCAATTTTAACGTGTTGCATGCTGGTAGTTTAATGAAGCAACGTCCACCTTTTGTTTTGATGAAGGCTTTTAATAAATTCTTAAATCAGTATCCAAAAGCAAAAGAAAATGCTAAACTCATTTTTATAGGGGGAGCTTTCGAAGGACATAAGAAAGAAATGAGTAACTTAATAAATGACAACATCATCAATCATGATTCTTATGTACAATTTAAAACCGTTTTTCAACTACAGAAATTAGCTAGTGTAAATGTAGTTATTGAAGCGGACACTTGGTTCAGTCCTTTTTTACCAGGTAAAATACCTCATTTAGTAGTTGCCGATAAGCCTATTTTACACTTAGGTCCCACACAAAGTGAATCCATGCGTTTATTAGGAAAGGGTCACGATTTGCACACACCTAATAATGAAGAAAGTATAGACATACTTGCAAAGAAGATAGAATCACTGTATCGTTCATGGGAAGCTGATAAGAATTTGAAATTAAATAGGGGAGATATAGAAGAGTATCTCTCAAATTTTGAGTTGCAGTAATTATAAACCAGCTTTTGATACGATTCGTTGAATATAGTTTCAGTAAAAACAAAGACTCAGATATACGAATCACTCGAGCAGACAATAGTAGCGTGTCCTGTCACTTCGAGTGATCACGCAAAATTTTCAATTTGATTTTAATGGAATTTAATATGCGTGATTGTATCGAGAAGTCCTGTCTCTTCGAGTGATTTTAACGACCGATCAGGTAGATAAAATTGTATCGAGAAGTGTCCTTTCGAGTCTTTTGCTTTTCTGAAATTTTCAAATTGCAGAAATGGTATATTAAGCAAAACGTATCGAGAAGCATATCCGTCACAGCTCTCGATACAATTCGTTAAGCATAGTTTTAGTAAGAATAATGATTTAGATATACGAATCACTCGAGCAGACAACAATATCGGGCCCTGTCTCTTCGAGTAATCACGCAACGGTTTAAATTTGATGTTTAACTAAATTTAATTTGCGTGATTGTATCGAGAAGTCTTGTCACTTCGAGTGTTTTGCTTTTCTGAAATTTTCCTATTGTAAAAATGGTTCTTTAAGCAAAACGTATCGAGAAGCAGCTTCGAGCTACCCCACAATAAAAAAAATAATACGCACACACCAAACAACAAAATGAAATTAAGCATTCTTTACGCCTACCGCAACAGAGATGAGCAACGAATTAAGAACTCGCTTCAATCCTTAGCTCTTCAAACAGCAACTAGCTTTGAAGTGGTTTTTGTAGATTATGGGAGTGAAGAAGTATTTGCAGAAAAAGTTCAAAAAGTAGTTGAATCATTTTCATTTGCTTCTTACCACTATATTGCGCATCCTGGATTGTTGTGGAACAAAAGCAAAGCCCTTAATTATGCCGCTTCTAAAGCTGTAGGAGATTATGTTTTTGTGGCTGATGTAGATATTTGTTTTGACGTAAATGCAGTTAAAACAATACTAGATTCAACTGATATAAATAAGTATAGCTTGTTTAAATTATCCTACCTAAAAGAAGAGGTGGATCAAGAGCAAATTCAATTAGGTCATTTCAAAGACGTACACATCAAACACCACGGTCTAGTAAATGGAATGATTGTGGTAAGCAAAGAAGCTTTTTTTCAGGTAGAAGGTTACGATGAGTTTTATCATTTTTATGGTTCAGAAGATGTTGATTTTTACCAGCGACTTCAACATCTAGGTTTGATTGAACAAAAAAATCAAGACACCCTATTCTTTCATCAATGGCATCGGATTTACAATTCCATCAATGACTCTGTATTAGAAGCTACCCCACGCTTTTTTAATATTAAAAAAATCAATCAACAGCATTACTTGTTTCAGCAAGCCTCAAAAGCAATTAAGCCTGTATTAGCACAGAAAATAAATACTGTAGTTTGGAAAAAAGAAGACAAACTGTCTCCTAAAGAAGCCACACTTTCTTATCATATTCCAAATGATCACGCCAAAGTTTGGCATCTATTAAACATCATTTTACCTTCTTGCAATAACGAAATAGTGCACATAACAATTAAAGAAGACGCATACTTTACATCAACAAAATTTAAAATAAAAAAGAAATTAAAAAAATCAGATCGAGTTCCTATGTCAATGAAAGAGGTTAATGATGTAATTTTAGAAAGAATTCTATTGGTGTACAGGCACCATAATTATACGTATGAAATTGCATCAGATTTGAAAACAATCACTTTTTTAATTCAATTGTAAAATGGCTTTTAGAAGCATTCAAAAGCAAATCGAACGCCAATATTTTAATTGGAAGATTCAACTTCAACCTGAAAAAAATATCTTGTTTTTTGGGGACCCACGGGGAGGTACAACTTGGATGGGAGAAACCTTATCAAGTCTATTTGAGTTGCCTATTCTCTGGGAACCCATGTTACCAAGAAAAGATTCACGTTTTACAAAATACCAATTTGCATCGCGCCAATTTTTACCCGAAGATCTACAAGATGTTGAGATAAGGTCTTCTTTTCAGGATTTACTCAAAGGTAAAGATATCGATCATTGGGAGATTCAACACACTTCAGCAAGTGAATTAGCCAAAGTCAAAGCCGCTATTATAAAGTTTACCAGAGGAAATATGTTACTGCCATACATTACCCATCATTTTACATTTGAAAAACAACCCATTTATATGTTGCGGAATCCTTTTGCAGTAGTGGCATCACAATTAAAACATGCCGGCTGGAAAGAGGCAAAATCCTATTTTGAAATTCCGAATGCTCCTTTTAACGAAGTGTACACAAAACATGAGAAGTTTTTAAACACTTTGGCAACCAAAGAAGAAGTGCTAATGGCCAAGTGGGCGTTGACCAATAAAGTGGTATTAGATCATCCAAGACATAACAAAGATTGGATTTTTATTACCTACGAAGAAACCTTAGTAAATCCTAAAATAACTCTAACCAAAATTTTAGATCGTTGGGGTTGTAAAGATAAAAGTTTTGGACATATTGATTTTGCGAAAAAAAGTAGAACAAGCGCAAACGCAGTAATCAAGACCAAAGAAGAACAATTAAATCAGTGGAGAAATTCGTTTTCAAATCAACAAATTTCAGCAATGAGAAGTGTTTTAAACTATTTTAAAATCTATTATGAATAAATATTTAAAAAAAATTCTCTTTAAAATTGTATTGCACATTTCAAATAATACAATAAGACTTTTTATTTATAAAACTTTTTTTAGGTA
>JAIUMH010000084.1 GCA_022565635.1 Flavobacteriaceae bacterium
GCAACATGTTAGTTATCAGCAAATAAAGATAAGTAGCTAAGTTAACACCTCTATAAAATTATATGATTGATTTGAAATGTAAGCTTATTCAGCAAGGATTAATTTTAATGAAAACATAATACTTGTTATTCTGACCTAAAGCTATGTCGTATAAATAAAATTTTATAGGATACCTCTCATACACAAATTTAAATAAAGGTTTATAGAGAACATTCTTAGTTTTTGAATCCAATATGTATTAATACCTTCAAAATGTAAATTGATAATGGCATAATCTAAGAAAAAGTAGTTTTGACCTGTACGTATTTTTTTCAATTGATATAAGATTACTACTTACGTATACATGCTTGCAGTACGTCAAAAAAGGCTATACCAACCTAGGTTGAGCATGTTTATTTATTAAAAACCTATAGAGAGGCTGCTTTTAAGCATATACCAAAACAAAGTCAAATCTTAGTAGGTTGTCCTTGATTCAAATGTAATGCCTTGAAAATTAAATGGATTTTTAGCTAGACGGATATTCAATTTTACCATCGGCATGTTGAGCAAATCTGCCTGCATCAGCTGGATGAACATTTTCATACACTTCAAATGGCCAACCTCCGTATTCAGTAGTTTGGTATTCTTGAATAAATTCATTCATTTCTTGAGCAGAACTTGCCACAAAAGGTCCTCTTTGAACAACAGTTTCGTTGATAGGAAGCGCTTCAAGATACAAAAACTCAGCATTGTTTGAAGTGCATAACAAAGTAGTTTCCATTTGAGAATCTAAAATTATTTGATGTCCGCTTTCTACTTTTTTTCCGTTAATTTCAATTTCACCACCTTCAAAAAAGTAAAGAGAACGGTTAGTGGCGACATTGTTTTTAGGAAGTTGAAATTGAGCACCTTCTTCCATAGAAATACGCCAAACATTCACATGATTTTTGTCTGCGGCTGCAAAAGAATCGGGTGTAGGAGGTAGCGCTTGGGTTTTACAAAGCTTTCCAGCAATAATTTTTACAGTTGTTTTTTTGTTATGATCACTTAAAATTTCTTCAACAGGGATTAATTCATTCCAGTACATTTTAAAATGAGGCTCTACTCTTTTAGAACGTTTTGGTAAGTTGAGCCAAATTTGAAACAAGAGCAAAGGGTTATCTTCTTGTTGATTAACCAAGGGAAACATTTCTGAATGCAGTACCCCTCTTCCAGCGGTCATCCACTGAACATCACCAAACCCAAATCTTCCTTTTGCCCCCAAAGAGTCAGAATGATCTACATAACCTTTTTCGACTAAAGTAATGGTCTCAAAACCGGCATGCGGATGACCAGGAAACCCCGGTACTTGTTGACCATGGTACATCCTAAAACCATCTCTTTTAGCAAAGTCGTTTCCTAAAAACCTTCCTTCCAGAAAAGCTTGGTGTGGTCCCAAGTTTTCATTACCAGGAGGAAAATGATCGTGATGAAAAGCGCAAAACAAAAAAGGGTCTAAGGTTTCCCAATGGAAGCCTAGCCCTTTAATTTCTTTTATTGGGTTTGTATTTACCATAAAAAATTATTCTTCAAAAACTGTAACTTCAAACTCTCCTTCAGTTACTTCTGTTTCTCCTGCGGTAGTGAAACTAAAAGTACCTATAATAGCCTCATCGGTATAAGTAGTTATGTTGATCTCTCCTTGATTGGCGTTGATGTTGGGATTGCCTACATCTTCTAAGATATTATCAGAAAAAATTGCATCAACACCTTCTTCTTCAATTGAAAAGCTTCCTGTTTCCCCTAAACCAATAGGAACCAGCAATACAATAAGATTATTATTAGCATCAAAAGCTTCAATTTCAACAGATTGAGCACTGGTATTAGCAACTACAGAAATAGCTTCATAATTTTCACCAGCAACAGTGGCATCTAAAAAGTTATTTTCTGAAACGTTTTCTTCAACTTCAGGAAATTCAATCTCTTCAAAGATTTCAAAAGGAACGTCAAAAAACACGCCTTTATTCACATTGAGTAATCTACCCGAACCATTAAGGCGTAAATTAAAATTGAAATTCCCCCACATAGATAAAGAATCAGCTCTTTCAATTTCTAAGACTCCACCCGTGCCAGGGCCGTTAGAAACAAAAAGGTCTCCATCCCTTCTAAAGGTTACTTGGTTGTCTGTATTAGGACCTATTTCGTAAATTCCTGGAGAAACATCAGAAAGGCGTATATTCAAAACATCAACGTTAGACGCTCTGAGCACAAAATTATCTTCATTATCTTTTACAATTTGTGCTTTAGACCTAAATAAACTTCCATCAATTTCAGCCTGAACAACTGGTGAACCACTGTCAACGTTAGACTCACAGGCTATCATCAAAAAACTTAGCAAAACTAGACTCAATAATCGTTTCATAAAATACTTCTATAAATTTCAAAAACAAATGTAAAATAAAAAAATTAATCTGTTTTATGTAAAGTGATAAATTATAATTCTATATTTGCAGCCTATTTAAAATCAATTAATAACGGGGGTTTCGAACCTCAAAATTTAATTACTATGCCAGTAAAAATTAGATTACAAAGACACGGTAAGAAAGGAAAACCTTTCTTTTGGATTGTTGCTGCCGATGTGCGTGCAAAAAGAGATGGTAAATTCTTAGAGAAATTAGGAATTTATAACCCAACTACAAATCCAGCTACTATTGAATTAGATGTTGATTCTTCAGTAAAATGGATGAGAAATGGAGCTCAACCCACAGACACAGCAAAAAGAATTCTTTCCTACAAAGGAGCCATGTTAAAGAAGCACTTGTTAGCAGGTGTGGACAAAGGTGCTTTAACTGAAGAGCAAGCCAATGAGAAATTTGAGGCTTGGTTGAAGGAAAAAGAAGACAAAGTTTTCTCTAAAAAGGAACAAGTTTCTCAAACTGCATCTGAAGCTAAGCAAAAAGCATTAGCCGCAGAAAAAGAAGCTAATGAGAAGCGTAAAGCTGAGGCTGAAGCAGCCAAAGCGGAAGCTACTGAAGAGGCTCCTGCTGAAGAAGCCGCTCCAGAAGCAGAAGAAAACACAGAAGATAAAGAAGCTTAAAAACAGAAAGCGATGACCAAAGATGAATGTTTTTATCTAGGAAAAATCGTGAGTAAATATAGCTTTAAGGGCGAGTTATTGATCAAGTTAGATACAGACGAACCCGAGTCTTATGAAAATCTGGAATCAGTTTTGGTGGAATACCGCCACAAACTGATTCCTTTTTTTATTGAAACTTCTCAATTACACAAATCTAACTTACTTCGCGTTAAATTTGAAGATGTTGACTCTGAAGCAGATGCTGATGACTTAATGAGCTTTAGTGTGTATTTACCCCTAAACATGCTTCCTAAATTAGAAAACCATCAATTTTACTATCACGAAGTAATTGGCTTTAAAGCCATAGATAAAAAACACGGTGATCTAGGGGAAATTACTGGGGTTAATGACCAAACTCCACAGGCTTTATTTGAGCTGAAACACCCCACAGGAAAAGAAATTTTAATCCCCATTAATGACCAATTTATTCAACAAATAGACAAAGAAAAATCAACTTTTTACTTTCAAACTCCAGAAGGTTTGGTTGAGATGTATTTGGAATAATGTTGAAAGTTTGAATAAATTATGCTTTGCTTTACTTCACATCCAAATAAGACAAATCTTAAAATTTTACTAGTTGAAGAAAAAAACAACAGATAAATTTTTGCCTATTCAAAGTTTATTTTACTTTAGCCATATTAAATTAACACGGATGTTGAATAAAGTTTATTTTTGGAACTTCTTTTATTTTGCTTTTTCAAGCAGAAGGGGGTTGTAATACATAAACTATTACCTATAAATACTAAGCCCCTATATTTGGGGCTTTTTTTATGTCATGAAAACAGGAACAATAGCTATACAAGGAATTAAAGGCTCTAATCATTACAAAGTAGTGCGTGATTATTTTGGAGAAAACACGCCAATTTTAGCATGTAATCAATTTAAAGAAGTAGCACAAGCAGTAAATCAAAATAAAGTTACTTATGGTTTAATGGCCATAGAAAACTCTATAGCAGGTAGCATTTTACCCAACTACCAAATCATAATTGACCACAATTTGTGTATTGTTCAGGAATTTTACTTAACCATTGCACATCACTTAGTGGCTTTACCTAACCAAAATCTAAGTGATATTCAACAGGTAAAATCACATCAAATGGCATTGTATCAATGCAGTGATTTTTTTAGTCAACACCCAGGCATACAATTAATAGATGATGTAGATACAGCCCTTCCTGCCAAAATTATAGCGGAAGAAAAAATTAAAAATACCGGTGCTCTAGTACCAGAAGGCACTGCAGAACTTTTTGGTTTAAGCCTTATTCAATCTAACTTGCAAAATCAAGAATTTAATGAAACAAGGTTTGTGTTGCTACAAAAAAAGCACAAGGAAATTTCTGTTGAAGACAACAAAGCCACACTTAACTTTACCTTAGCTCACGAGGAAGGTAGTTTAGCTAAAGTATTGCTAAGTATGAGTTTAGCTAAAATGAACTTGACTAAAATTCAAAGTATTCCAGACCCAGATACTTCTTGGGCTTACGCCTTTATTGTAGATGTGAGGTTGAATAAGCTAACGGATTTTAAGCAACTTCTAAAAAAAATGAATCAAGAAACCACAAATTTACGTGTTTTAGGAACTTATAAAAGCGGTAGAAAATGATTGTATTTGCAAATCGGTTAAAAGACACTTCAGAATATTACTTCAGCAAAAAGCTAAAGGAAGTAAAAGCCATGAACCAAAGAGGACATAATGTGCTTAACTTAGGTATTGGAAGTCCAGATTTAAGTCCGCCACAACAAGTCTTTTCTGGACTTACTGAAGCTATGAAACACCCCAGTGCTTTTCAATATCAACCTTATTTGGGCATTGATGAATTGAGAACATCGGTGGCTAGTTTCTATCAAGAAAAGTATCAAGTTTCTCTGAATTTAGACACTGAAATACTTCCCTTAATGGGTTCTAAAGAAGGAATTATGATGGTTTCTTTGGCCTTTTTAAATCCTGGAGATGAAGTTTTAATTCCGCAACCTGGCTATCCTACCTACCAAGCTGTAACACAATTAGTAGAAGCAAAACCAAGAATGTATTCACTTCAAGAAGAATTGAATTGGTATCCAGATTTAGAAGAGTTAAAAAAAATGGATTTATCTAAAGTAAAGTTGATGTGGATCAACTATCCTAACATGCCTACAGGCGCAAAAGCCCATCGAAATAAAATACAGGCCTTGGTTGATTTTGCTCTAGAACACCAAATTGTGCTAGTTAATGACAATCCTTATAGCATGATTTTGACCCAAGATTACTTTTCTATTTTTCAGTTGAAAAACGCCTCTAAAATAGCATTAGAGTTAAATTCGCTAAGTAAAAGTTACAATTTAGCGGGCTTTAGAACTGGATTTTTACTAGGAAATGCTAATTTTATTGAAGCGGTTTTAAGGGTAAAAAGCAATATAGATAGCGGTATGTTTTATCCTATTCAAAAAGTAGCTTCTTTGATGCTTCAACTGGATGACAATTGGTTTAAACAATTGAATAAAACCTATCAAAAACGCCGCGAATTAATTTGGGAAATAGCAGACGTATTAAATTTAACCTATCACAAAGATTCAGTTGGTCTTTTTGTGTGGGCAAAGGTTGCTTCAACTAATAAAGCTTCAATAGTAGCTGACCAACTTCTTTATGAAGCTAAGGTTTTTATTACTCCAGGCAAGGTGTTTGGAGATCAAAAAGATCAATATTTGCGCTTTTCGCTTTGCGTAAGTGTAGCTAAAATTCAACAAGCTTTAAGTAGAATTATTCAAAACCAAAAGAAAGATGAAAGTTTGTAGTATTGGCATTGGTTTGATAGGGGGGGCTTTTGCTTTAGCTTTGAAAGAGCATTATGCTAAAGCAGAGATTTGGGGAATGGACTCTTCTACTACTCACTTGCAAGAAGCCGTTGAGCTAGGAATTATTAAAGGCGTAGCGCGCATGAATCAAATTACAGATTTTGATTTAGTTGTGATTAGCATTCCAGTAGACGCCATTCCTGCAAAGGTGAATGAAGTTTTACCGCTTTTGAACAAAAATGCTCTGGTTATTGATATGGGTTCTACCAAAAAAAATATTTGTGAACAGGTAGAAAATCACCCCAGAAGAAATCAGTTTCTTGCAACGCATCCCATTGCAGGAACAGAATTTTCTGGCCCAAAAGCATCGTTAAGTCACTTGTTTGAAGGCGCGCTAATGATTGTTTGTGAGGCAGAACTTACGCGTAAAGATTTAAGGAAAAATATATTTGAGATTTTTCAACAAATGGGTATGCAACTTCAACTGATGCAAGCAAAGGCTCATGATCAACATTTGGCCTATGTGTCTCATTTATCTCATATAAGTTCATTTATGCTGGGCAAAACTGTTTTGGATTTAGAAAAGGATGAAAGTGAAATCTTTAGACTAGCGGGAAGTGGTTTTGCTTCTACGGTTCGGCTAGCCAAATCAAACCCAACAACTTGGACTTCAATTTTTAAAGAAAACAAAGCAGAAGTCTTAAAGAGTTTACGTGCCTATCAAGCCAATCTGAGCTTAATTGAAGAAGCCCTGAACAATGAAGATGAGGAGGCTGTGATGCAACTTTTAAACAGCACCTCTAGAATAAGAGAAATAATCAAGTAAAAAAACAACTTACAGGTAATGTAAGCTATAAGATCAATTAATTTTGAAGTTAATACACGAAAGCATATGGAAAATAAAAAAACAATGAGAAACTGGTTAAGCAATTTTGGTTTAGATCACCCATTGGTAATTGCTGGTCCTTGTAGTGCAGAAACCGAAGACCAAGTAGTTCAAATTGCACATCAATTAAAAGACACAGACACAAGTGTTATGCGCGCGGGTATTTGGAAACCTAGAACGCGTCCAGGAAATTTTGAAGGTGTAGGTGCTTTGGGGTTAAATTGGTTAAAACGCGCCAAAGAAGAAACCGGATTAAAAATAGCTACCGAAGTAGCCAATGCTAATCATGTTGATTTAGCTTTAAAAGCCGATGTTGATGTGTTATGGATTGGCGCAAGAAGTACAGTGAGCCCGTTTATAGTTCAAGAAATTGCTGAAGCTTTGGCTGGAACAGACAAAATTGTTTTAGTAAAGAATCCTGTTAACCCAGATTTGCCATTATGGTTAGGTGCTGTTGAACGTTTGCATCAAGCTAATATTGAAAAATTAGGTGTAATACACCGTGGTTTTTCTACTTACGAGAAAACAAAATACAGAAATAATCCAGAATGGCAAATTGCCATTGATTTACAATCTGAATTTCCTGACTTACCATTAATTTTAGACCCTTCTCACATTGCCGGTAGGAGAGATTTGATTTTTGATGTTTGTCAAACAGGTTTAGATTTAAACTACGATGGTATTATGGTAGAAACTCACTTTGATCCTGACAAAGCTTGGAGTGATGCTAAACAGCAAATCACACCGCAGCGTTTAGAAGAAATAACAAAAGATTTAAGAATAAGAAAAACCACACTAGATCAAACCGATTATTTAGAGAAACTAAAAGCCTTACGAACTAAAATTGATGTTGTAGACGAGCAATTGTTAGAAAGTTTAGGAAAACGCATGCGTATTGCTGAAGAAATTGGGGCTTTAAAAAAAGAGAATAATGTTGCCATTCTGCAATCCAAACGATGGAACTCTATTTTAGAACACATGATTACCAGAGCTACAGAACATCAATTAAGTGAAGATTTTATATTGAAATTTTTAAAAGCAATTCATGAAGAATCTATCAAACATCAAAATCAAATTATTAATCCTTAATTAAAGGAGGAAATAAATAAACAGACACCGGTTTAATCTTACAGCTAAATTGGCATTATCAGAAAGTACGAATTAATAAAAAATATATTTAGACACCTCTAAATATATTTTTAAAGCTTACTTTTGTAAAAAACAATACGTATGTATAGTCTTTCTGAAGAAAATTATTTAAAAGCAATTTTTCACTTACAGAAACAACCTAATCAAGGAGTTAGCACAAATGCTCTAGCGGAACAAATGGAGACAAAAGCTTCTTCTGTAACTGATATGATTAAGCGTTTATCTGAAAAAGACTTAGTTTCCTATAAAAAATACAAGGGAGTTAAATTAAGCTCAAAAGGAAGGAATGCTGCGGTTCAGATTATTAGAAAGCACAGGCTTTGGGAGGTTTTTCTTGTAGATCAACTTAACTTTTCTTGGGATGAAGTACATGAAGTAGCTGAGCAATTAGAACATATAAAATCTAAAAAACTTATAAGAGAATTAGATAAGTTTTTAGATTACCCTAAAATGGATCCTCATGGAGACCCCATTCCAGATGAGGATGGAAATATAGCAGTAGCAGAAAAACTATTATTAAACGAAATAAATCCAGGTAAAACTACGGTTTGTGTTGGGGTTAAAGATACATCAACTCACTTTTTAAAATACTTAGACAAAAATAATATTGCACTAGGAAAAATAATACACATTAAAGAAAAAGAAGCGTTTGATGAGTCAATGCTAATTAGCATTGACCATAAAGAACTTAGAATATCTAAGATGGTTTCTTCTAACATTTATGTTAAGACCAAAAATTAATGAACCAACTAATTGAATATTTTTCAAGTATATCACCTGTTGCAGCCGCTTTAATAGTTACTTTATGTACGTGGTTCACTACTGCTGTTGGAGCAAGTTCAGTTTTCTTTTTTAAAAATTTAAATAGAAAGTTTTTAGATGCAACTTTAGGGTTTGCCGCTGGCATTATGATGGCTGCTAGTATTTTTAGCCTGCTCATTCCTTCCATTAAAATGACTGAAGGAGAGGGCTTTTCAAAAGTATTACCCGCAGTATTAGGTTTGCTGTTAGGAGCTTTTTTTATATATATGATAGATAAAGTGTTGCCTCATTTACATATTAATTTTAAAGAGAGTGATAAAGAAGGAATCAAAACGCCTTGGCATAAATCTGTTTTGCTTACTTTAGCTATAACCATGCATAATATTCCAGAAGGCTTAGCTATTGGTGTGCTTTTTGGATCAGCAGCGGCCGGTTTAGAAGGCGCTAGCATAGGTGCTGCTGTTGTTTTAGGAATTGGTATTGCCATCCAAAACATACCAGAAGGATTTGCTATTTCTATGCCTTTAAGAGCCTTAGGAATGAGTAAATTGAGAAGTTTTAACTACGGACAACTTTCTGCCATTGTAGAGCCTATTAGCGCAGTTATTGGAGCTTGGGCAGTCTTCTATTTTATAGGTCTGCTTCCTTATGCGCTTAGCTTTGCAGCTGGTGCAATGATTTTTGTAGTTATTGAAGAGGTTATTCCAGAATCTCAAAAGTCAAATCACACCGACCTAGCTACAATTGCTTTTATAATTGGTTTTTGTATTATGATGACTCTAGACGTGGGCTTAACACAATAAAAATAAAGCTCCATTATGTTTCTATTAGATATATTTTTCAACTAAACCAACTATGTTAAGACTTAAGTTATGCTAATTTAACCAACCAATGAAGCTATTTTGCTCATTCATTTTTGTAAATTCGTTATAAACTTTAAAAATGCGAGATATTCCTTTACTTAAAGCTGGTGATTCTGTTGCTATTGTAGCAACGGCAAGAAAAGTTAGTAGAGCTGATTTAACCTACGCTATTGAGTATTTAAAAAAAAATAATTTAGAACCAGTGATTGGTTCAAGTATTGGCTTATCGAATCATCAAATGGCTGGCACAGACAAAGAAAGAGCTAGCGATTTAATGAAGCAAATTTTGAGCCCTAAAGTAAAAGCTATTTGGTGTGCTAAGGGTGGCTACGGAAGTGTAAGAATACTTCCATACTTAGATGCTCAAGCAATTCAAAACAACCCTAAATTCTTAATTGGATACTCAGATGTAACTGCGCTACATGCCTTTTGGCATCAGTTAGGATTGCCTTCTATACATGGTCAAATGGCGGTGGGTTCAGAAAACAAATCTGAGGCCTCATTGAATACTATTTTCAACTGCATGCGTGGAGAAGAACTTGATTATTCTTATACTTCTGAAACATACGTCAAGAATGGAGTTACAGAAGCTCCAATTGTAGGAGGAAATCTTTCAATGATATATTCCATTTGTGGGAGTAGTTTCAATTTTGATACACGTGGAAAGATTTTATTTTTAGAAGATTTAGATGAATATCTTTATCATATTGATCGGATGATGATGAATTTAAAAAACAACAAACTTCTAGATCATTTAGCAGGATTGGTAGTGGGCGGAATGTCTGATATGAATGACAATGAAATTCCTTATGGAAAAACAGCTGAAGCCATTATATGGGAGCATGTTAAGGATTTGAATTGCCCTATTGCTTTTGGGTTTCCAGCGGGGCACATCACCAACAACAAAGCCTTTATTCATGGGCAAAATGCTATGCTAGAAATCAACCATACAGAAATAAAATTTAAACAATCTATACATGGCAGCACATAACGAATTAGGTAAAAAAGGGGAAGATTTAGCGGTAAAACTTCTTCAAGAAAAAGGATATAAAATTTTAGAAACCAATTATACTTTTCAAAAATTTGAAGTAGATATAATTGCTCTCAAAGAAGATGTATTAGTAGCTGTGGAAGTAAAAACCAGGAGTACTCCAGAGTTTGGTAATCCCCAAGATTTTGTAAAGCCGAAACAAATTAAACGCTTGGTGGCTACTATAGACCATTATGTCAACGAAAAGGAACTAGATGTTGATGTACGGTTTGATATTGTTGCAATTATCAAAAATAAGCAAGGAACAAAAATAGAACATCTGGAGGAAGCGTTTTTACATTTTTAAAAAGAAAACACCCTGCTAAATAGCAAGGTGTTTTTTTAGTATTAAGGCCTTTTATGCTTAGTTCTGGCCTACCATAATAGGAGCATTACCATCGGTAATAATTATTTTAGCATTGTTTGATTTACTTAACTCTCTAAATGCTTGTATGGATTGATATTGGATTAATAACGGGGTAAGTCCTTCATTAATAATTTCCTGTGAATCTCTAATCCCTTCTGCCTCGGCACGTTTTCTATCAGCTTCTCTTAGCTCACGTTGCACCACAAACTCCATTTCTTGAAACTGTTGTTCAGCTCTAAGCTTATCTTCAATAGCAGAGGATAATCGCTGAGGAAGGTTTATACTTTTCATTAAAACAGCTTCAATTTCAAAACCTTTTTCTCTTAAGACTCTGTTCATTTTATCTTTTATAGAAACTTCTATCTCGTTTCTTTTCAAACTGTGCATGTCTTTTGCAAAGTATTCTGCAGAAATATTTGCTGCCGCAGATCTTAGGGTGTTGATTAAAACATTTCGTTCAAAGTCTTTACCAATTTCCTCAATTATAGTTGGAGCCATAGCTCTTTCAATATGGTATAAAACGGAAACCTCTGCCGTAATAGTCAATCCTTCTTTAGAGGGCAATAATAATACTTGCTCTACATTTGTAGTTCTAACAGGAACTCTTAAATA
This sequence comes from Flavobacteriaceae bacterium, assembly GCA_022565635.1. Lineage (GTDB taxonomy): Bacteria > Bacteroidota > Bacteroidia > Flavobacteriales > Flavobacteriaceae > Psychroflexus. The sequence continues at coordinate 11,536 of JAIUMH010000084.1, forward strand.
GACGGTTGTAAATGGATTGAAAAATTTGATACCTTCATTTACAGGCTCCCCTTTTAATTTACCTAATCGTTGTTTTACTCCAACCTCTCCAGGCCTAATTACTGCACAGCTACTTAGCACCAAAGCGGCTAAAATCATCGGAATTAAATTTTTTATACGCATAACTTTTACTTTTAATGGTTCAACTATTACAAATCAAAAAACAAGCCAATACCCTGTTTTTCAATATTTTTAATTTAATTTTAATAAGTGTACCATTAATTTACAAAAAAGCCCCCCTAGTGGGAGGCTATTTTTATAAAAAAATGAAATTATTTATTCTTTAATCACTTGGAAAGTTTCTTGGTTTCCATTGATACTTACTTTCATTAAATATACTCCTGTTTGAAGTGACTGCATGTTAA
>JAIUMH010000085.1 GCA_022565635.1 Flavobacteriaceae bacterium
ATGATCTTCGTCTTTTTTAGCGCCAAATCCACTGGCTGTACCAACGCCTGGTAAATCAATTTCTCTTACAAGATTACCTTCATAATCATATTGTTTTACTTGGGTGATGGCATCCACCATATAAGAAGCGAAAAAATATCCCCCTGCCGTTGACGGAGAAAGAACATTTTCAGTTTCAGGAATAAAGTCTTCCCAATGTTCTGGGGTTGGGTTTTTGGCATCCACTGTAACTACACGCTTATTTGGAGCATCTAAATTGGTAACCATAAAAAGTTTAGTGCCTTCATTTTCAATTACTGAAACGTCATTATCATAATGATCAATCACTGAAATTAAATCGCCATCCGTTTCTAAATCTTTAATAAACAAACGATTTCCTGAAGTTGCTACCGAAGCAGAAATCACTAAATATTTGTCGTCTTCTGTTACATAACCACCCACATAACGATGTTTTTCTTCTTCAGTAGCGCCAAAAATAACTTGATCTTCTGATTGAGGAGTTCCTAGTTTATGGTAGTATAATTTATGCTGATCGGTTTTAGCTGAAAGTTCACTTCCTTCAGGCTTATCGTAACTTGAATAATAAAAACCTTCATTTTTATACCAAGAAACACCGCTAAATTTGACATCTACAAGCGTGTCTTCAATTTGTTCTTTAGTTTCAGTATTCAGGAGTATAATTTTTCGCCAATCGCTTCCACCTTCAGAAATGGAATAAGCTAAAATTTTACCATCTTCAGTAAAACTTGCTCCAGCTAAAGAGGTAGTTCCTCCTTCACTAAAGGTGTTTGGATCTAAGAAAACTTCTGCTTCATCTGGATTCTCGCCAGTTTTGTAGCGGTACATTACAGATTGATTTTGCAGACCATCATTTTTGTAAAAATAAGTGTAATCACCTCTTACAAAAGGGGCTCCAACTTTTTCATAATTCCATATTTCAGTAAGGCGTTCTTCCAAACTTTTACGATAAGGAATTTGCTTTAAATACCCAAAAGTAACTTCATTTTGCGCTTTAACCCAAGCTTCAGTTTCTTCACTTCGGTCATCTTCAAGCCAACGGTAAGGATCGTTCACTTCACGGTCAAAATAAGTGTCGGTAATTTCATCCATTCGTGTTTCTGGATAAGTCATGCTTTCTTTTTTTGTTTCTTCGGTAGAGCATCCCATAAAAAGGAAAACACCCAAACCTAATGACATACAATATTTCATAGTCTATTTTTTTCTAAAAACTTTTCAGTAAAAATATAGAAATTGATTAAATTTGACTAATTATTGTTGTCTTTTTAAGGCAAAGTTTTTGACCTAAATTTATACCTATGAAAAACTCTTTATTTTATTGTGTACTGTTTATAGGGGCTCAGCTTCTTTTTTCACAGCAAAAAAAAACTCCTTTTGAAGTTCATCAACTTTTGTATTATGAAAACCAAAATTGCACAAATGAGTGGTATCAAAATAAATACGCAGTTATTTATCAAAATTTTTACGATTCAGGACAGTATATTGCTTATAATTTAGCTTCATTTAATGATCAATCTATTGTTGTTTATTTTGTAAATCAACATCAAGTAATGCATTATGAGAGCTTTTCTTTAGCCCGTTTTAATGCGGCATCTAATGTAGAACTTGCTATTCAGGGCATGAAACACATGAAGGATTTAGATCACTTACCCAAAAGTAAGACCAAGCTTAAATTTATAAAAAAAGAAAATGTAATACGTGACCACCGCATGTTAACAGCTTATTATTTTAAAGCAAAAAACTTAGAGCAGGTTAAAGAAGTGGTGTATTATATTGACCATGGAAGCAGCGGAACTCCTTTCAGTTATCATGAAAGTTTTTACAAAGAAATGCAAAAACAAAACTTTCCTTTAATTGGTAATGTGGTTCAACGTGATGAAAAAGATAGGGAAGGTGAAACTTGTTCGTATATTTTGAAAAGCATTCAACAACCCAACAAAAAATTTAGCATTATATTTCCTGAATAGCTTATTTATTATTTTCTTCTTCCTTAGGAAAAGCTTTTTTATTAAATAAAATCAACAGTGCAAAACCGATACTTATTGCAGCATCAGCAACGTTAAATACGGGTTCAAAAAAGACAAAACGTTCACCACCCCAAACCGGAATCCAATTAGGTAAAATACCGTCATAAAGAGGAAAATACAACATATCTACTACGTTTCCTTTCAACCATGTTTCATAGTTCTCTTCAGCAAAAAGTGTAGCTACTTGACCCATGCTATGGTCAAAAATAATTCCATAAAAAACAGAATCAAGAATATTACCCAAAGCACCAGCAAAAATAAGACTCACACTTAAAATGAGTACTTTTGGTGCTTTTTCTTGAACGCTTTTCCATAACCAATAGCCAATTCCTGCAATAGCAAAAAGACGAAAAGTAGTTAAAATAACCTTGCCGTAAGAACCGGGAATCTTAGCCCCCCAAGCCATGCCTTCATTTTCTACAAATAAGATGCGAAACCAACTAAAAACTTCTACTTGTTCACCTAGCATAAAGTTGGTCTTGATGTAAATTTTAGAAATTTGATCAATTAGTAAAATCAAGACAATGAGTATTCCTGCTTTTTTTAAGCTCATAATTTTTGAATGATTGGCAAAAGTAAAATATTTAATTGAATCTTACCACATTAATGTTAGCTTCAATAGATTGAAGATGAAATATATCTTTTTGCTAGTAGAACCACAAGAAAAAAATTCCAGTTTTGTCACAAACCCTCTTGAGTTTTCAACGCAGCTATAATCGCATTCATTTTTTATTTGATATAGGGCCTGTTTTTGTGTTTGATTGCAAAGGGAACAAGGGCTTTTTCCCTATGCTTTTAAGGCTTATTTTAAAGTTTAATTGGTATAATCTAGAAGCCTTGAATAGAAGTCTTTTTAACAAAATCTAGTATTTTCAATTATAAATAATTAAATTTGTAATCTAATAATTAAATGCATGTCAAACAAAACAAGAAAAAGATTAAGTTTCATATTTTTCCCTTTGTCCTTTATAATATTAATCTTTCTCTCGTATAGTTCTTTTTCTGAAGAGAGCATACCTAACAATAGCAGTCATATTGAAAACAAATCTCAACTAAAGGATGTTGAAATTGAAGAATTAATTGATTATTCAGATTTTGAAATAGTTAACTCCTTAGTAAACGTTGACGCATTTAAACAGTTTCAAGAAAAAATTAATCTGAAGACTCGCCACACAAAATTTCATGGCTCTGTTCTTGTGGCTTATAAGGATCAAATCGTATTTCAAGAAGAGTTTGGCTATAAAGATCCTATTCAAAAAACACCTTTAAGAAGAGACACCTCTTATGAATTAGCATCAGTAAGCAAACAGTTTACGGCCGCCGCTATTTTGATGTTAGCGGAAGAAAACTGCATAGATATAGATCAGTCTGTTGCTCATTATTTACCTGATTTTAAATTTGATAACATAAGCGTACGTCAGTTATTAAAGCATACCTCTGGTTTATGGGATTATATGTACATTACAGAAGCATTTTGGAAAAAATCACAAGCCCCTACCAATCAAGAGGTTGTGCAACTTATATCAACACATCAAAGAAATTTAAACTTTCAACCCGGTAGCCGTTTCAACTACAACAATTCAAATTATGTAGTTTTAGCCGCTTTAGTAGAAAAAATAAGCAACATTAGTTTTGAAAACTTTTTAGAAGAACGCATATTTGAAGAGCTGTGTCTTACTGATTCGTATGTAGGTTTAACTAACAGATCAATTGATTTTGTGGCGGATGCTTTTATTGGCTACGGAAGAGGTTACGTTAGCCTACCCGCAAGCTTTCATAATCAAGCTTTAGGAGACAAAGGCGTATATGCCTCTCCAACCGATTTATACCGGTGGTTCAAGTCCTTAAAAAATGAAGAAATTCTATCTCAAGAATATGTGGATTTAATGTTTAACCAAGATGAGTTTGATTCGCATAAATACGGTATGGGTTTTCGAACTAAATACAGCAAAACATTAGAACCTATTATTTATCACAATGGTATTTGGGACGGATACAGAAACGGCTTAACCTATTTACCCAATGATGATTTAGTCATTATTGTAATGAGTAATACACAAAATAGAAGCAAAAAATATTTGCAAGATTACCTTATAAATGAAGCTAAAAAACTGGTTAAAACACCAAGCGTTCAACAGCTGTTTATAGAAGATAATCAAACAGCAACCCCCGTTTTATAAAACTTTTAGTCGCTCAACTTTTAAGAAAGAAATATCCTATCTAGTATATTCTGAAGCTACAAACTTTAGAGCATAAATAGCATAAGCTATAGTTAAATGATCCGAAGTTGCAAACTTCGGATAGCATAATTTACATAGTTTAGATGATTCGAAGTTACAAACTTAGGATAGCGTAAATAGTATAAGCTAGAGTTAAATGATTCGAAGTTGCAAACTTAGGATAGCTCAAATAGCATAAGCTATAGTTAAATGATCCGAAGTTACAAACTTAGGATAGCGTAAATAGTATAAGCTAGAGTTAAATGATCCGAAGTTACAAACTTCGAATAGCATAAATAGTATAAGCTAGAGTTAGATGATCCGAAGTTGCAAACTTAGGATAGCGTAAATAGTATAAGCTAGAGTTAGATGATCCGAAGTTACAAACTTCGGATAGCGTAAATAGTATAAGCTAGAGTTAGATGATCCGAAGTTGCAAACTTAGGATAGCGTAAATAGTATAAGCTAGAGTTAGATGATCCGAAGTTACAAACTTCGGATAGCGTAAATAGTATAAGCTAGAGTTAGATGATCCGAAGTTGCAAACTTAGGATAGCGTAAATAGTATAAGCTAGAGTTAGATGATCCGAAGTTACAAACTTCGGATAGCGTAAATAGTATAAGCTAGAGTTAGATGATCCGAAGTTACAAACTTAGGATAGCATAAATAGTATAAGCTAGAGTTAGATGATTCGAAGTTACAAACTTAGGATAGCAAAAATAGCGTAATTGAAGTTACAAACATCAGATAAAGTGGTTTACATTTAACAAACACCTGCAAACATAAACTTGTTTGCAGGTGTTTGTTCACTTTTATAATTTAGTTATAAACAAGCCTTCATCGGTTTTTTGGATTTGTATAAGCTCTTTTTTTCTGAGTGATTTGGTTGTTTTATCCCATTTTTTATTGCTTAAACCTGAGGCTTGCTTAACTTCATCTAATCCTTTAGCATCAGATGAAAGTAATGCTAAAATGCTTTTTTCTTCTTCGTTTAATTCAATTTTCTTTTTTTCTGGCTTCATTTGAGGAAAAAACAACACTTCTTGTATGGATGGATTATTCGTTAAAAACATAATTAATCTATCCATACCAATCCCTAAACCAGAAGTTGGAGGCATACCGTACTCTAATGCGCGTAAAAAGTCTTCGTCAATAAATTCAGTAGCTTCATCGTCTCCTTTAGCCGCTAATTTAAGCTGTTCTTCAAAGCGTTCACGCTGATCTATGGGGTCATTTAATTCAGAATAAGCATTGGCAATTTCTTTTCCGCAGACCATCAACTCAAAACGTTCGGTTAATTCAGGGTTGTCTCTATGTGATTTACACAGCGGACTCATTTCTTTAGGATAATCGGTAATAAAAGTAGGCTGAATAAAATTTCCTTCACACTTTTCTCCAAAAATTTCATCAATCAATTTTCCTTTACCCATGGTATCATCCACTTCAAGCCCCATTTCTTTAGCGGCAATTCTTAACTCATCTTCAGATTTACCTGTAATATCAAATCCAGTGAATTTTTTAATAGCATTCGTCATAGTGACTCTTGCATAAGGCGCTTTAAAATCGACTTTATGTTCTTTAAATTGAGCTTCTGTAGTTCCATTAACACTTTTTGCACAATGCTCTAACAAGTTTTCGGTAAACTCCATCATCCAGTTGTAATCCTTGTAGGAAACATAAATTTCCATGGCAGTAAACTCTGGGTTATGTGTTCTATCCATACCTTCATTCCTAAAGTTTTTAGAAAACTCATACACTCCGTCAAAACCACCTACAATAAGTCGTTTTAAATAAAGCTCATTGGCAATACGAAGGTATAGAGGGATGTTTAAAGCATTGTGGTGGGTTACAAATGGACGAGCCGCTGCACCGCCTGGTATAGACTGAAGAACAGGGGTTTCTACCTCCATATAGCCGTGCTCATTAAAGAAATTTCTCATGGCGGTAAAAAGCTTACTGCGCTTCATAAAAATATCTTTTACATGAGGATTTACAACTAAATCAGCATAACGTTGTCGGTAACGCATTTCAGCATCAGTAAAACCATCATACTCATTGCCTTCTTTATCTTTCTTAGGAAGTGGTAATGGCTTTAAAGACTTGCTAAGCAATTTAAAAGCTTTTACTAAGATGGTTTTCTCGCCTACCTGAGTGGTAAACAATTCGCCTTCAATTCCTATAAAATCACCTATATCAAGTAATTTCTTATAAACTTCATTGTAAGCTGTTTTATCTTCACCAGGACAAATCTCATCACGATTAAAATACACTTGAATTCTACCTTCGCCATCTTGAAGCTCAGCAAAAGAAGCTTTTCCCTGAATTCTTCTAGACATCAATCGCCCAGCAACCACCACTTTTTTACCTTCTTCAAAAGAGTCTTTAATCTGTTTGGAAGTGTGGGTAAAGTGATACTGTTCGGCGGGGTAAGGATTAATTCCAAGGTTTTTTAAAGCCTTAAGCTTATCTCTTCGTACTTGTTCTTGTTCAGATAACTGCATTGCTGTGAATTTTGAAAGTTGCAAAGATACAACAAGAAGTATAGATGTGAAATTTTTGAAAGAGTAAAGATTTTGTAAAATAAACTATGCAATCAATATTTAAGGAAACAATATTTATTCTACTTTTACGGTTAGAATTCTAAATCATTAAAATTGAAAAAAATACTTGTAACTTGTTTTTTGTGTTTTCTAGGCATTTTTGCAAAAGCACAAGAAAAGCCGATGTCTATTGATATACAAGCCGGACTTCCGTTAGGAGATGTTGAGAAATTTACAACATTAAATTCTGGGTTAAATTTCACTTATCTCTTTAAAGAATTTTCCGAAAATTTTTATTTTGGAGCAAGAAGTGGAGTTAGTTTGTATTCAAATCCATTTAAAAACAAAATTGATCCTTTTGTAGATCAAAGCATTTATTTTGCCAATCTTGCTCTGGTTGCTCGCTATGATTTTAACGAACATCTTTTTGCTCGTTTAGATGTTGGTTATTCGTATGAAATTGACGGTGACCATTTTGGCGGTTTCTTTTATGAACCACGGATTGGCTATTCAATTAAAAATGTTGAAACTTTTATGTATTTTCAACACATCATCATAGATGAAGATGTCTTGCCAATGGCAGTTGGTTTAGGTGTAGGATATAGGTTTTAAAGCAGGAAATGAATAAAAAACACAATTATCAATAAAATAATTTTAATTTTTCAAATTTTATTTATAATATTGGGTATTCAAACAATTTAAAACTTAATATGATGAAAAAATTACTTTTAATTGCCTTGTTATTTGTTGGATTTCAATTTGTCCAAGCTCAAGAAAAACCAATATCTATTGATGCCACAGTAGGTCTTCCTATGGGAGATGCTGATGACTCTTCAAATTTGTTTTTAGGTGTTAATTTTACCTACATGTTTGCAGAAGTAGCAGAAGATTTCTACATTGGTGGTAGAGCGGGTTACAATATCTACTTAGGTGAAGATGTAGACACTGGTTTTGGAACTTTAAGTGTGCCTGATTTAGATTTTGCAACTTTTGCGGTTGTAGCTCGCTTTGATTTTACAGAAAATATTTTTGGTAGATTAGATGCAGGTTACGCTCTAGGTTTCGAAGACAATGTTGAAGGCGATTCTCTTGGCGGAGTTTTCATTGAACCAAGAGTAGGTTATTCTACATACGATTTTGATATTTTTGCATTCTATCAAAGTATTTTTGATAGTGAAGTTACCCTTGGTGCGGTAGGTGTTGGCTTTGCTTACAAATTCTAATCCCAACAAAAAAAAATATAGATTTATTAAGCTGTTTTGAAAATTTTCAAAACAGCTTTTTTTATGTTGTTTTTCTAACCTTAAACCAAGTATTTATTTTTTTCAAGAATCCATTTGAAAACCGTATTTTTGAGCCAAAATCTAAAAAACTATAAATAAAATGAGAAAAGTCCTACTGTTAGTTGCTTTATCAATTTCTATTCAATTTATAAACGCACAAGAAAAGCCGATGTCTATTGACGCATTAGTTGGTGCTCCTCTTGGAGATATAGGTGATGTATCTAATCTTTTTTTAGGAGCTAACTTTACCTACATGTTTGCTGAATTAGATGAAAACTTACACATAGGTGGAAGAGCAGGTTACAGTGTTTATCTAGGAGAAGATACTGCTGATGTCATTTATGGTGAAATAATAGAAAGCGAAGGAATTGATTTTGATTTCATAACATTGGCAGGAGTTGCTCGTTATGACTTTAACAAGGTGATTTTTGGAAGGATTGATTTTGGTTACGCAATTAGCCTAGAAAGCACCTCAGATAATGCTGTATTTATAGAGCCAAGAGTAGGATACACAAATTCAAATTTAGATTTATTTGCGTTTTATCAAAATTTATTTTTTAACAACAACAGAGTAAATGCAATAGGTGTTGGCTTTGCTTACAAATTCTAATCCTAACTAAAAATTAATAGATTTATTAAGCTGTTTTGAAAAATTGTTCAAAACAGCTTTTTTATTGTTCTTTATCTTATATCTAATTTTTTGAATAGTTAATAGCACCCATAACTACACAACTATACATTTTAACTGCCTACTACACTCTAAAATTAACCAGTTACATATAAGTAGTTCATTAGCTAAACTTTTCATTTTAGTTTTGCTCAAAACATTTAAAAACATAAACATTATGAAAAGAATTTTATGGATTGCTGCTTTTTTTGTTGCATTTGGGACTCTAAATGCTCAAGATCAAAACATTCACTTAAGCGGTCAACTTGGTTTTCCTACAGGAACTTTTGGAAATGCATTTAACCTACACTTTGGAGTAGAAGGAACTTATTACTTCTTAGATGATGTTGCAGAGGGTCTAAAAATTGGAGGTACAGTTGGTTACAACTTATACACTGCCAGTGAAGATTTTTGGGCTGATTTTGATTTTATCACTTTAGCCGCATCTGGTCGTTATGATTTTAACGAAGAATTTTTTACTCGTTTAGACATGGGATTTGGAATAGGATTAGAGGATGGTGCAAGTGGAGGATTTTTATTTGAACCACGTGTAGGGTACAATTTTGGAGATTTTGAAGTTTTTGGATATTATAAAAGAATTTCAGAAAGCATATTTGCCATAACTTCATTAGGCGTTGGATTTACTTATAAACTTTAAAAATTTCATCTTTTAGTTAGTAGAGGCTACTTTGTTCAATCAAAGTAGCCTCTACTAATTAATTTATTTCTCATAGGTCTCGGTAGATTAAATTGATCACCAATACCATATACTTTCCTAAAAAAAACATAGCATTATTTAAAGCTCGTTTAAAAACAGTACCTTAGCACAAATAAAAATTACGAATAATGAATTTAAATTGGAAAAAAATTGGTTTATGTTTAGCGGGAATTGGTTTCTTGGCTAGCTGTGAACAAACCAACGAAAAAAAAGGCCAAGACCTAGCTGAAAAATCAAACCCTGGAATTGAAACACAATACATGGATATGGATGTAAGTCCAAAGGATGATTTTTTTAGGTTTGTTAATGGAACTTGGCTAAAAGAAACAGAAATCCCAGATGACAGAACTTCTTGGGGTGGTTTCCAAATCCTTAGACAAAATACAGACAAAGATGTATTAAAACTTCTTGAAGACGGTAGAAAAAATCAAGATTTTGAAGAAGGCAGTGATCAAGCTAAAGCCATTCATTTGTTTGATGCAATTATGGATACCGATGCTAGAAATGAAGCTGGTTTAAAACCCTTAATGCCATTCATGCAAAAAATTGAAGAGCTTTCAAGCTTAGAAGATTTACAGGACTTAAAAGGAAAATATCCTTCACAATTATCTACCCCGTTTTTTGGCATTTCTGCTTATGCAGACCCTGAAGACAGTAACATGAATGTGGCTTACTTAGGTACAGGAAGCTTAGGACTACCAGAACGTGATTATTATACTAACGAAGATGATGATGCGGTAGAAATTCGTCAAAAATATGTAGATCACGTAGCAAGAATGTTACAATTTTTAGGAGATTCTGAAGAAGAAGCCAAAACACAGGCTAAAAAGATTTTAGCTATGGAAACAAGATTAGCCGCTCCGCGATTAACCAAAGTAGAACGCAGAGATTTTAACAATTATAACAATCGTTTCCAAATTGAAGAGGTAAAAGAGGTGACACCCTCTATAGACTGGGTAAAATTTGCCAAAGATTTAGGTATTGAAGATCAATTAGATGTAGTTTTAGTAATGGAACCCAAGTATATGAAAGAACTGGAGATGTTTTTTCAAGAAACCTCTATGCAGGATATTATAAGTTTATTGAGATGGGCAAATTTACGTTCAGCGGCCTCACAATTAACTACTGATTTAGATCGAGCTAATTGGGAATTTTACAGCAAAGAATTAAGTGGAGCTCAAGAGCAACTCCCATTAGAAGAAAGAGCCTTATCTGTGGTTAATGGCAGTATTGGTGAAGCAGTTGGAAAAATTTACGTTGAAAAAATGTTTCCTCCTGAAGCAAAAGAAGACGCAGAACAAATGATTGAAAACGTAATCTTAGCTTTCCAGCATCGTATAGAGGATTTGGAGTGGATGACTGAAAAAACCAAAGAAAAAGCGATTGAAAAATTAGACAAGTTTACTGTAAAGGTTGGTTATCCAGACGAATTTAAAGATTATAGTGATTTGCAAGTAAGCGCAGATCAATCTTACTTTGAAAACATGCAAGCTGTTCGCGCTTGGAATTACCAAGATAGTTTAGATGAAATTGGAAAACCTGTTGATAAAAGCAAATGGGGAATGTCACCGCAAACTGTAAATGCTTATTTTAATCCTATGATGAATGAAATTGTATTTCCTGCGGCTATTTTACAACCACCATTTTACAATTATGAAGCAGATGCTGCGGTTAACTATGGCGGCATAGGTGCAGTAATTGGTCATGAAATATCGCATGCTTTTGATGATTCTGGAGCGCGCTTTGACGCTGACGGAAATCTAAAAAATTGGTGGTCTGATGAAGATTTAGAAAACTTTACGAAACGCGGTGAAAAATTAGCAGATCTGTATTCTTCCATTGAAGTGGCTGAAGGTCATTTTATTGACGGTAAATTTACCCTTGGTGAAAACATTGGAGACTTAGGAGGTGTATTAGGCGCGTATGATGGACTCATGATTCACTTTAAAAACAATGAACGCCCAGAAGACATTGATGGCTTTAGCCCTGAACAACGTTTCTTCATGTCTTGGGCTACGGTTTGGCGTACAAAAATTAGAGAGGAGGCATTAAAGACTCAAGTAAAAACAGACCCACATTCTCCAGGAGAATACAGAGCCTATGTTCCGTTGCAAAATATAGATGCTTTTTATGAGGCATTTGAGATAACAGAAGGAGACCCTATGTATATTGCCCCAGAAGATAGAGTAAGAATTTGGTAAGATAACACCCTAACAAATTTCTAAAAACCGTTTCTACTTAGAAGCGGTTTTTTGTTTTCAAATTAATAAATCACGGTTCCTTTTAAGCTCCTATCATACATAACAATACTACCAGCTACAGAAACATTTAGACTTTTTTCTGAAGTAAATTGAACCAAACGATGTGAATGCTGAATAGCTTCATTATTAACCTGACGGAAACATACCGTAATTTGATTATGCAGCATATTTAATGTC
>JAIUMH010000086.1 GCA_022565635.1 Flavobacteriaceae bacterium
CATTTGTGAAAGTAATATTCACAACTCTTAACCTAAATTTAATTAAAATTTAATTTAAGCTAGTTAAATTCAAAGTTAATTTATTTTTTATAGAATTAATGTAACAGGATTGGTAATTTGTTCATTTTCTATCAATCAATAGAAACTAGTCTAAAAATTCTTCCTTATAAAGTGTAAAATTTAATACCTGCTTACCTCGTTTAATTTGAAGCTCAATTTCATCTAATTCTCTTTCCTGGTTATCCAACACATACGCACAAACATCAGCATAAACATGATTATTGATGCTTTGTATCTCATCACCAATTTTTAATGGCGAGTTGGCCTCTTCAATAATCTTCACCACTTGTAATTTACCATTCACAAATAAACTCCCATACCCAAAGCTTTCAATCTTTAGGTTTTGAGTGGATTTTTTGTTTTTCTTCAAGTAAATTACTTGATCTTCCCAATTCATTAAATAAATGTAATCGGCTAAAAATTCACTGCCCATAAATGCTCCGTTGCCTCCGCTGATTAATTCATCGGGAAAAGTCATTTCCGCCACTTCAACTTCAGCTTTCAGAACAAAAGATTTTACTGTATTTGATGGACCATAAAGCCCAACTGCCTGAACACCAGTGGTGGTGATGAATTGGTTTTCAGCTGAATTTTCTTTATAAAACGCATACTCATTGGGTACACTAAATCTGCCGTTGTACCCCGTATCAAATAAGAAATTTAAGGATTTACCTAATATTTTTCCTTTTATATAAGGACTTTTTTGTCGATTGGTGGTAAATGGAAACGAATAATCAATCTGCTCTTCTATAAGGTCTTCCATAGATTTACTGGCGTAGGCTTTTTTATTTGAATAATCAAATTTCCATTTCAATTTTGCTAACATATTGGCTCCAATAATTCCGTCATATAGACACTTCATCAAATCGTTTTCAATAGTAAAAGCTACGGCACCAATATTTTTAAATTCAAGGTTGTTGATTTTTAAGCTAGGCAAAATCACAAAATCTTTTACTTGAGGTTGTTCATTATTAAAGTCATTGAACATTCCCCTATAACGCACCGCTAACTCAAGTTCATCAAAAACTTCTCTTGGAATAATGGTTAATGCTCCGGTATCGATTAAAAAACGATAATTCTTTCCGTTGATTTCTACTTGACAAACAGGAAGTTTGTTCACCATTTCAAAATCAATCGTTTCTATTTGATTTTTCATTTTTACTTCTCCCAATTCAAAAAACTCATTGGGGATTTTGTCAATGCCTTTTGAGTTTTTAGGGAAGATTTGCAAAGAATCACACGCAGAAAATAAGACGATGCCAAGCAGTAAAATTATTGTTTTCTTCATGTCACTAAATAGTTAAAGTGTCAGGGCAAGATATAACTTTCTACAAAAACAAAACCCTCATTCTAAAAAATGAGGGCTTGGGCTGGCTAATTCAAATAAAATAAGTTTGCTTAATTCAAGTCCAAACGGATTCCGATTTGAAAATTATTCATATCCATAGGATTGTCTCTAAAAATAGGGTTGAGGTTGTATTGCGCAAAAACCGAAAAACTCTCCCAACCAACATAAGCACTTAAACCATACAGGAAATTATTGGTGTTAAAATCATCTCTTTGACGTTCTTTAATTCGAATGCCTAAATCGTTAGTATATCGTAACTTTTGTGTATTTAAAAGGTTTAAGCCTACAAAACCACCTATTCCAAATTTAAAATTATGGTCCTTGAATGAAACCCGTCCAGTATCTTCATTGACGTAGGCTTTCGATTTTCCAAATTGCAAATGAACGGGAATAATCAGATTGTCCATTCTAAATTTGTTTTTTCTTAAATTAAAATCAAATTCTTCTATATTGGTCTGATTTCCGTCTTTTACAAAAATCCGATTTCCCTCTGGTTTAAGTCCGTTAAATTGAAGAGAAGCTCCGTATTTAATGCGTAACCAATTTGATTTTTCAAAAACTCTAAAATCGCGTGCATAACCAATTTCAAAGGTTCTGCTTCCTGCAAATCGGATGCCTGTATTGTTTAACGAACCACCATCAGGAAGTGCGTTGTTAAAAGCAACGACAATAACCAAAAAGTCGTCGGCATCTTTTGGGTAGCTTTTTACCAAAGCTTGGTTCTCTGAAGTAAGTGGTTGCCTTTTACGGGTAGATTTAAAACATTTTGAAGTCGGTTTTTTATCTACTACTTCAGATACGCTTACCAAATTCCATCCCCCTAAATTGATGTTTAATTTAGATTCACCTGATGTTTTCTCTTCAGTAAAATCAATTTCCTCTAAATTCCTTTTTAGGTATTCAATACTGTTTTCAATTATAGCTATTTGATTATCAATGTTTTTGGCTGTTTTTTCTGCCATCTCCATTTTTAGGCTATCTATGCTTGCTTCAGAAAGGTCTCTAAAATCTTCATTTGAATTGATTTTTTCTATTTCAGCTTTTAGTTTTTCTTTTTCTTCTTTTTTAATCAATTCTTTTTTCTCTTCTAACTCATTAATTTTATCTTGTATAGAAGCAAGTTTTGCATCTCTTTGAGAGGAAATAGCTTCGATATCTAAATGGGTCACTGTGAATTTGCAGTTTTGATCTGGACAATCAAACTTTTTTTTATCCCAAAGTGTACCTTGGATGCCTTCAAAAATTGCTTCTTCACCTTTTAGTTGTATTTTAACCAGAAAATCTTGCTCTGTAGTGTCGCTTTTTTTACTAGAAATTCCACTATTTCCAATGTAATGAGTTTTGGTCAAAATGTTATAGCTAGTTAGTTCATTCCAAAAGGTTCCTTTTAAAGAGCGAAGAGCAACTTCGCTTTCATTAATTTCAACTTCAAAAGAAAAGTCCATTTCTTTATCTTGTGCCTGTGCGCTTTTGCAAAAGAAACAGACCCATAAAAGCGTGATAATAATAGTTTTAAAATTCATGTGTTTGTGTTTAAGTGAATAGTGTTTTTTGTTCTGTAAATCAATTTTTATAAATGAATATTTGGTTTTTGTTTATTTCAAGCCTACAATAGCCGATTCTATTTCCTTTAAATTATTTTTAAGGAACTTAAAAATCTTTTCTTTTAAGTCGTTTTTACTTAAATCTTCCTCTACTTCGGCTAATAATTCATGAGCTTCAGCAAAACTCATCAGCTTGTTGTAATTGGCTTGATCAATTTTTTGTTCGGCTTGTGCAAGTAGATTTTCAACTTCACGATCGGTAGTTACTATATTTTCTTTATCTATTTCAGCTTCTACTTCAGCCAATAAAGTTGTTGCTTTGTCTTTTGAAGGCGAAGGTTCAGAAACCTCTTCTTTTTCTTTAGAAATTTCAGCTGATTGATTGGAAACTTCATCTGAATTAACATTGCTGATTTTTTTTTCTTGTGCAGAATTGAAAGACTTTGACTCTTCAACTGATGTTTTTTTATCTTCTAATGCAACTTTGTTTTCCTGCTGAATTTCTGTTGAAGAAGATTTTTTGTTGATGTTTCTTTCTTCAATTGAAGTTTTCTCAACATTTTCAATTTTTTCTTCAGTTACTATTGAATTTTTTGAAGTATTAGTTGTCTTTTCAATCAAGAACATCGGAATAATCAATAATGCCATTATTGCGGCGGCCACAAGTCCAATGACTATTCTTTTCTTGTTAATTTTGCTTTTTGGCTGTTGCAAGCCTTTGGCAACTTTCAACCAAACTTCATCAGAAGGTTGAATTTCCCTTTGCAACATTTCTTTTTTCCAATTATTTGTTGGCTGTTTCATTTGCTTTTGTTTTTAAGAGTAATTCTTGAATCTTTTTCTTGGCTTTCCACAGCTGACTCCTAGAGGTGTTTTCTGAAATGCCTAATAATTTACTTATTTCAGCGTGATTGTATTCCTCTACTTCTTTCATGATAAAGATGGTTTGGTAGCCTTTAGGAAGTTGATTCAAGATGTATTCTGCAAGGGCTAAGTTTTCAAAATCAACCTGAATTTCTTCCTGTTCAATTTCAGCATAATTTTCATTGAAGGCTAAAAACTCTTTTTTTCTTAGGAAATCAATGCATTCTCTTATGCAGATTTTCCTTATCCAGCCTTCAAAGCTTCCTGCAAATTCAAATTTATTTAAGTTGGCAAAGACTTTTACAAATACTTTAGACAAACAATCTTCTGCGTGGTGTAAATCATTTACATACATTTTGCAGACTCCCAGCATTTTAGGCGCATACTTGTCATACAGCTTGTACTGCGCTCGTGCATCGTTTTTTAAACAAGCTTTAATTAGCTTTTCCTCTTTGCTATGTAAATTGATAATTTTCACTTCAAGCTTACTTCTTTCTTATAAAGACGAATTAAACTTTGTTTTTGTTGCCTGTAATTTTACTTTTTTTCAAAAAAAAATCTATTCCGACTTTTAACTGGAATAGATTTCTTTATTTTATGCTTTATGTTAATCACGAATTAGCTAGATGCATAGGGTGTAATAAGTCAAAAACTGATTTTACTGGACAGAAAGTGCTTAAAGGAACTTCTACAAAAAAAGTATTCCAATATTCCATTGCGCCGTTCCATAGCCCTGGTAATTCTAGTGCTTTTATTTCCATGCCTCCTACAGATTTTTCAGTGATAAAACCACGTTCATGGTTAACAAAATTGGTTAAATCAAATTTATTTCCATCTACATCTTTTACCCCACACACTAAATCTACGGGGTTAAAATGCGTGGCCATTTCTATAATTTTTTTCTGTTTTAAATCTTGAGTATTCATTTGCGCTTTCTCAACTATTTGTAAGCTCATTTCGTCTTTACCATTCTTCATCCAAAACGGACCTCCACCCGGAGCTCCCGTATTTTCAACCATACCACAAACCCGTATAGGTCTATTGAGGCGTTCAATCAATTCTGTTGCATTTGGATAGTAGTTTTCGTCTTTAAATTCGTTTTGTATAAATTCTTGTGCTTTTTTAATCCATTCATTTGAAGGCTGAACTCTCAACTTTCTAATCAAATTAAAAATCTGATTTTGCTTTTCAATCAACACACCAGCAAGTGCTTTTTTGTAGGTAGAATTATTTGCCAAACCATCTCTGTGCGGTATATTGTCTATGTTTTTAATAAAGATTATAGAAGCATTTACAGTATTTAAATTTTCTATTAAAGCCCCATGCCCCCCAGGTCTAAAATACAATTGATGGTCTATTTTAACGGGATTGTTATCTAAATCAACAGCAATTGTATCTGTACTTTCTGCTTGGTAAGAATATTCTACCGTAAAATTAGTTTGTGTATTTTTTTGTAAGTGAGGTTTTATTTCTTCAAATTTTTTCTCAAACTTACCTTGATGTTTTGGGCTTACGGTAAAATGAAGTAAAGCTTCATTCCCTTTTTTGGCATAAGCATTAGCTTCATAAAAGTGTTCTTCAAACGGAGTTTTTAAGTCCTCATTATAATTATGGAAGTAAATGAGTCCTTTAGGTAAGTTAGCCAAATTAAGCAGGTTTTGGTTCAGCATTACCTGAAAAGCGTAGTAGGCTTTTTTATTTTCGCTCAAACTAAGCGTAGGAACTTTAAATTCAGATGAAATAACTTTTTCAACCAAAGGGTAGAAGGCTAAGCTTTCTAGACTATTAATGGATTGAAGGATTTCCTTAAACTCTTTTTTATTCAGGTTTTTTTCAAAGGCCTCAAAATCTTCGCTCAAACTCATAAGTTGATGAAGCTTTTTGAACATTCTTGTAGCGGCTCCAGAAGCGGGGGTAAATTTGACTACTTCAAGTGGTGTTGCATTATATACATCCACATAATGGTTTATAGCTTCTTTTGTAAGATGTAAGATGCCATCGTTAATGCTAGCTGGACGAATTAATTCTACGGTTGAGATTCCTTTCTTAAAAGTTTCAATTTGTTGATTAAATTGATTGATGCTAATTTTCTTCTTATTTAATAGCTCCTGGTCTTTTTCATTTAACTTCATTTTGTTCTGTTTTTTCATTCTTCATTAACTTCATTACCTCCTGGACGGTTAGTTGTATCCTTTGTTCAAGAGAACCAGATATGCAAATATAGGGTAATTTATATTTTTTTAGAGTGTTCTCAAAAATTCTAAACATTTTATTGCGTTCATGAGGTTTATCTCGTAAAGGATCTGCCTCCCAAGGAACATCAATATCGGTTAACAAATACAAATTATAATGATGGCTTTTAATTGACTTTTCTAGTATTTTTGATGTATAGTTAGGGTAGTATTCTTTAGCGTAGGTGTAGATTTGTAGTAAATTAGTATCACAAAATAAAAGTTTATTGGCTTGTTTTGTTCTTTTGTTTTCTAGTTCAATTTGTCCGTTTGCAATAGGAATTATATGTTCTTGGGTAAATTCAAAATCAGGAAGATGAATTTTATCTTCAAGATAAACTCTCATATACTCTTCTACCCAAGGTTCTTTAAAATAGTTAGCCAGCGCTTTTGCCAGACTTGTTTTACCAGTAGATTCTGGTCCAAACAAGACTATTTTAATAATTCGGCTTGGGGTTTGTTTAATTTCCGTTTCCATTCTTGGTATGCTATTATGGCTATAATTGTAAAAATAAAATACTGCAAAGCACTTAAATAAAGTTCTTTATAAACATATAAAGGTATTGAAATTAAGTCGCCTACAATCCAAAAAATCCAGTTTTCTAATTTCTTTTTGGCCATAAGCCACATGCCTGCAAAAAAGATAGCTGTTGTGAGTACGTCAATACCAGAAATCCAATTTTCCCATTTGTTAAAATAAAAATATACACTCAAAGTAAATACTGTGGCAAAAGAAAACAATAGAGCAACTTTTTTATATTCTACAAAATTTGTTTTGGTGATTGGTATAAAATTGGTAGTATCAACTTTTCTTGTCCAAATATACCAACCGTAAATAGACATGATGAAGTAGTAGGAGTTAATCATTACATCTCCTATTAGTTGGTATTTCCAGAGGATGTAAACAAAGATAAGGGTACTTATCATTCCTGTTGGAAACACAAGAATATTATCTCTTTTAGAAAAAATTACACTTAGCAGTCCAAAAACTACGCCTATTGCCTCTAATATAACAAATAACAGCGGGGTGTTTTGGTAGGGTTTAGAGAGGATATCAACTACTTCCATGAGTTTACAAAATAAAAAACCGCCTATGGCATAAGGCGGTTAATTGAGTTTATAGCGTGATTTTTTATAGGTTTTTATTTGTTTTTTCAAAAGCTAATTTCTCTTTGTACTTCATCCATGCATCACCTCTCATTTTACGCATTAGGTTTTCAAAATTTCTCATTACAGCTAAGTTATAAACGGCCTTGCCAATATTAAGTGCAGAACTAGGAAGTGTTCTTAAACTCATTGAAAACCCTGGGGTTAAATAATGCATATGATGCCAATAGCCTTCTGGCATGTAAAGTGTGTCTCCATGATTTAATTCAGCTACCATACCTTTTGCTTTTTTAAGTGCTGGAAACTTTTTAAAATCAGGATTACAAAAATCAATGCTATTTACGGTAACTAAAGAGTTAGGAACTTTGTAAAGGTATTTTGTTTCTGAAGGAGGATATAAAATACATCGTTTTTTTCCTTCAAAGTGCACATGGAAAATATTAGCAAAATCAATGTCGTAATGCATAAAAACTTTAGAGTCTTTCGCTCCAAAAAACAAAAAGGGTAAATCTCTCAAGAATTTAATTCCTAAATCAGGCATATCAAAATGATTCTGTAGTTCAGGAACTTCTTTAATCAGGTTGAATAAGAAAATTCTGTATGCTGTATCTTCTTTTTTCAATAAATCTACGTAATCTTTAAGCTTCATTTTGGCATGAGGCTCATTAAATTTATTTTTGTGCGAAATAGGCCTGTTGTCATACAAAGGTACTTCAACCTCACCGGCAACCTCTTTAAAATAATCAAAACTCCAAAGCTTAAAAGCCTCCCAATTATTAGTCAGATTGCTTATAACTACTGGCTTTTGAGGCTTAAGGTAGTGTTTTACAAAATCCTCTTTAGAAATGCTTTCTACTCTTGGGATTTCGGTTAAATTCAATTCTTGACTCATCTGATTAGATTTTAAGGCATTTGCCATTAAGTAAATGCAAAAATACAAAAAGATTTCATACCAATTTCAATTTGGTTTAAACCTCTTGTTTTTTCAATTTAGCTTTCAATTTAGCTTCTTCGTTTCTTTCAATGCTGTGTCCAGGTCTAGACCATTTTGGTTTTTCTCCCATTGGTTGATAGGTAGACTCTTCAGCAGGTACAGATGTTGGTTTGTCCTTTTTCATAAACGGTTTCATGGGTTGCAAGCCTAATTCTTTAAACAACTCCATATCCTCGTTTACATCAGGATTTGGTGTAGTTAAAAGTTTATCTCCAGCAAAAATTGAGTTTGCTCCAGCAAAAAAGCACATGGCTTGCCCCTCTTTAGACATTTGTGTTCTTCCAGCCGAAAGTCTTACTTGTGTTTCTGGCATAACAATTCTTGTGGTGGCAATCATTCTGATCATCTCCCAAATAGAAACGGGTTGTTGTTCTTCTAAAGGAGTTCCTTCTACAGGAACCAAAGCGTTGATAGGCACTGATTCTGGTTGTGGGTTTAAAGTGGTTAAAGCCACTAACATACCGGCTCTGTCTTCAATTTTTTCACCCATGCCAATAATTCCTCCACTACAAACTGTTACATTGGTTTTTCTAACATTGTCTAATGTTTTTAATCGGTCTTCATAGCCTCTAGTAGAAATAACTTCTTTGTAGTATTCTTCCGAAGAATCTAAATTGTGGTTGTATGCGTAAAGTCCAGCTTCAGCAAGGCGTTGCGCCTGATTTTCAGTAAGCATACCCAGGGTACAGCAAACCTCCATATCTAATTGATTGATGGTTCTTACCATTTCTAAAACTTGATCAAACTCCTCACCATCTTTTACATTACGCCATGCGGCTCCCATACAAACCCTAGAACTACCGCTAGATTTTGCGCGCAATGCTTGTGCTTTAACTTGGTTTACACTCATTAAGTCATTGCCTTCAATATCGGTATGATAACGGGCTGCCTGTGGGCAATAACCGCAGTCTTCTGGGCATCCACCGGTTTTGATAGATAATAAGGTAGAAACCTGTACTTGGTTAGGGTTGTGGTGCTTTCTATGTATTGTTGCTGCCTCATACATCAACTCCATTAAGGGTTTATTGTAAATGGCTAAAATTTCTTCTTTTGTCCAATCGTGTCTTACCATAGTGTATTTCATTAGAAAATCAAAAATAATAAAAGCATTTACTTAAGCACTCTTAATTTTAGAAAAAATAAAATCAAAAAAAATACAACCCCTATAAATCCTTTTCATTTTGAAAGATTATCTTTGATTTAATAGGAAGTTCAATAAAAATCATTTTTTTTGTAGAAATTAGTCAATTTGTATTACTCATTTTAAGGGAGTGTTTATTGAAGCTTTTGTGACTGATTGAATTTAAAAGTATATTTGCAAGTGAAACAGGTTTATGAATAAAAAATCAGAAAATAAAAGAAAAGAGTTAATTCAAAAGTTACTACATAATTACAGGCTTGTAGTGCTTAATGAAGAAACTTTTGAGGAGAAATTAAGTTTTAAGGTTAACCGTTTCAATATCATTTTATTTTCTTCGCTTTTTGCTATTTTTTTAATTCTTTCAACTACTTTACTTATCGCGTTTACTCCGCTTAGAGAGCATATACCTGGGTATTCTTCAACAGCCCTAAAACGAAAAGCAGTAAGGCTTAGTTATGAATTAGATTCTTTAAAAACCATTCAACAAAAAAACGATAATTACATAAATTCTATAAAGATTGCCTTATCTGGAGAAGATGAAGAGCATTTTGATGCTTCTCAGAATTATGCAGGTGTAAATTCTGAAGAATTCAAAAAAAAAGAGATTCAAATCTCTGAAAAAGATAGTGCTTTAAGAGAGTTAGTTGCTCAAGAAGACCGCTATAACCTAATGGAAGAAGCTATAAATAAGGCAGATTTTTCTTTATACCCTCCAGTAAAAGGCGTTGTAACTGCTAATTTTAATCCAGCTGAAGGGCATTATGCCATAGATATATCTACCAATTTAGATGAACCTGTAAAAGCTACTGCAGATGGAACAGTTATATTTGCAGAATGGACTGTAGATACGGGTTATGTAATTATCATTGAACATCGTTTTGGGCTCATATCTGTTTATAAGCACAACCAATCTTTGCTTAAAAAACAAGGAGATGATGTTTCTGCTGGAGAAGTAATTGCTTCTACAGGTAATGCTGGAGAGCTTTCTACGGGCGCTCATCTGCATTTTGAATTATGGAGTGATGGATACCCCATTAATCCAATTGAATTTATCAATTTTGAATAAATATTAAGTGATGTCTATAAAAAGTTTTGCCGCTAAAGTTTTTGCCAAAATTATTCGTGTTCAAACAAATGCATGGGCAAGTAAACCCAAGGAAACTCAGCAAAAGGTTTTCAAAATGCTTATTGATAAAGCCAAGCATACAGCCTACGGAAAAGAGCATAATTTTTCTGCCATTAACTCTCCTGAAGACTTTAGGAAACAGGTCAAAATTAGTGATTATGAAGGAGTAAGGCCTTATGTTGAGAGAATTTTGGAAGGAGAGAAGGATGTGCTCTGGCCAGGAAAACCTTTGTATTTTGCCAAGACATCTGGAACCACAAGTGGAGCCAAGTATATTCCTCTTACTAAGGAATCTATGCCCTACCATATTAGCGCTGCCAGAAATGCTATTTTAAATTATATTGCAGAATCTGGAAATGCAAAATTTGTGGATGGTAAGATGATTTTCTTACAGGGTAGCCCTGAATTAAGCGAAAAAAACGGTATTCGGTTTGGAAGGCTTTCTGGTATATCTGCTCATTTTGTACCTAATTATTTGCAAAAAAACAGAAAACCAAGCTGGGAAACCAATTGCATTGAAGACTGGGAAACTAAAGTAAACGCCATTGTAGAAGAAACCATTCATGAAAATATGACTGTAATTAGTGGTATTCCGTCTTGGGTGCAAACTTATTTTGAAAAATTACACCAAAAAACAGGAAAAACCATCAAAGAAATCTTTCCAAATTTTGATTTGTTTATTTATGGTGGTGTAAATTATGAGCCTTATCGCACCAAATTTGAAGAGCTTATCGGTACACAACTTCCAAGCATTGAATTGTATCCCGCTTCTGAAGGTTTTTTTGCTTATCAAGACAAACAAAACGTAGAAGGGATGTTGTTACTCCTTAATGCAGGTATTTATTACGAATTTATAAAAGCAGATGATTTTCAAGAAGACCAACCTAAAATTTACGAAATTGGTGAAGTAGAAACCAATGTGAATTATGTCATGATTATTTCTACCAACGCCGGTTTATGGCGCTATAATGTTGGCGATACTGTTATGTTTACATCAACCGCTCCATATCGAGTAAAAGTTTCAGGTAGAATTAAACACTTCACTTCTGCCTTTGGTGAACACGTAATTGCTAAAGAAGTTGAAGAAGCAATGCAAATAGCTTCTGCTAAAACAAAAGCTTTAATTAGCGAATTTACCGTTGCTCCACAAGTAAAACCAGAACAAGGCCTACCTTATCATGAATGGTTTATTGAGTTTGAAAAAGAGCCACAAAATATGGAGCTTTTTACAGATTTACTTGAAGAAAGTGTGAGAAGCCAAAATTCTTATTATGACGATTTAATTGTTGGTAAAATTCTTAGAAAATTAGTGGTTACCAAAGTGGAAAAAAATGGTTTTAATAATTACATGAAATCTATTGGAAAGTTAGGTGGACAAAACAAAGTACCAAGACTTTCTAACGATAGAAATATTGCTGAGAAACTTGAACAATTTAAAATTGAATAGTTAAACCAATTTATT
>JAIUMH010000087.1 GCA_022565635.1 Flavobacteriaceae bacterium
AAAATTTCAAACGAAATACAATGGAAAACAACATAAATCCCGTTGCAATTGAGGTTTCAAAATTATTCTATCTAAAAAAACAAAGATCAATTGCCTTTATATCAAGATAGGGGAATGAAAAATCACTTTGCTAAGATGCCTTTTTCAGGAACAACGGGTAAGGGCTTTATTTTACTTGTTTTGATGCTTTTGCTAGGAAATACAAAAGTTTTATCAAATAACTTAGCATCCTTAAAAAAAGTAACCATAAACCTATTTTCTATGGCTAATAAATCATCATGCAAATACTCAAGCTTAGCAAATGATTTGGCGGGCAAATGGGCTATGCTTTTCCTTAATACTGAAGTGGTTTTTTGTTGGGCTCCCTTGGAGACTACCAATACCGTTTCAATAGGTTCTTGGTGATTATTAATTAGATAAACATTCCACTCATAGGTGTCAAAAGATTCGTTATGCACATAAATAGCGGCAACGTAAACCTCAGTAACTTCAGGAATTGTAATATCTTTTTTCATAAATAAGAAGTACTAAATACTAGATTTAAATTGCTCTAAGAATCGTGCATCATTTTCGTAGAACATTCTAATATCTCCTATTTGATAGAGCAACATAGCAATACGCTCAATACCCATTCCAAAGGCAAAACCAGAGTATTTTTCTGGATCAATATTACAATTGGTGAGTACATTAGGATCTACCATTCCACAACCCATAATTTCAAGCCAACCCGTACCTTTGGTGATTCGGTAATCGGTTTCTGTTTCTAATCCCCAATAAATATCTACCTCAGCACTGGGTTCTGTAAACGGAAAATAAGAAGGCCTTAGTCTAATTTTTGATTTTCCGAAGAGTTGTTTGGTAAAATAAAGCAGGGTTTGTTTTAAGTCTGAAAACGAAACTTTTTTATCAATATATAAACCTTCCACCTGATGAAAAATACAGTGAGAACGAGCAGATATATCTTCATTTCTAAAAACTCTCCCTGGACTTATCGTTCTAATAGGAGGTTGATTTTCTTCCATATATCTTACTTGTACACTAGAAGTATGTGTTCTAAGCAAAATATCTTTAGGATCACGTTGCACAAAAAAAGTATCTTGCATATCTCTTGCTGGATGATGCTCGGGTAAATTTAGTGCCGTGAAATTATGCCAATCATCTTCAATTTCTGGACCTTCAGAAACATTAAATCCTATGTTGGCAAAAATTTCAATAATTTGATTCTTTACTATAGAAATAGGATGTCTAGACCCTATAGGTGCCATTTCTGCTGGACGTGTTAAATCGCCATAAATTCCTTTTTCTTCCTGTTTGCTCTCAATCGTTTCTTTAAGTTGTTTTACTTTATCAGTAGCTAGAGTTTTTAACTGGTTAAGGGTTTTTCCAAACTCTTTTTTTTCTTCGTTTGGAACTTCTTTAAAAGCCTTAAAAAAATCATTCATCAAGCCTTTTTTGCCTAAATACTTGATTCTAAATTCTTCAATTTGTTGAAGGTCTTCAGATTGAAATGCTTCAACTTCTTCAATATGTGACTTTATTTCTTGGATCATAGTCGATTTAATGAACCTGCAAATTTAATAGATTTATACAAATAGATTAAGAATAATGAAAAATTCTTCTACTCATCTTCAAATAATGAATTGCTAAAATTCAATTCCCTTGATAATTCTAATATTTTAGACTAAAAACAAGCTATTAGATGCAAAATTCAGGCAGATACAAACTGTAAATTTTAGTCGGCACATATTTTTTCAGGCTCAAATATTTCATACCTCAACGCTATTGTTTACTTTCGCTTTAAAGTATACATTATGCCTGGAAACACTTTTGGAAGTTTTTTTAAATTAACCACTTTTGGCGAATCTCATGGGGTGGCTATTGGTGGAATTATTGATGGTTGTCCCGCAGGAATTCAATTAAACTTAGAAGCTATTCAACAAGAGCTAGATAGAAGAAGACCAGGACAATCTGCAATTGTTACCCAACGCAAAGAAGCAGATGAGGTGATTTTTTTATCGGGAATTTTTGAAGGAGTTACCACAGGAACTCCCATTGCTTTTGAAATCAAGAATCAAGATGCAAAATCAAAAGACTATTCACATATTAAAGATGTTTACAGGCCCAGTCATGCCGATTTTACCTATCAAAAAAAATATGGACATAGAGATTATCGTGGAGGTGGAAGATCTAGCGCCAGAGAAACAGCCTCTAGAGTTGTTGCTGGTGCATTAGCTAAACAGGTTTTAAAAAATATTTCGTTTCATGCTTTTACCTATTCTGTAGGAGAATTGAGCCTCAAAAAAACTGTTGAAGAAATTGATTTTTCACTCACAGAGAAAAGTATTACCCGTTGTCCAGACCCAAAACTAGCTTCAAAAATGGAAGCCTATATTAAAAATGTACGCAAACAAGGTGATACCGTTGGTGGAGTTGTGGCTTGTGTAATTAAAAATGTTCCGGTTGGTTTAGGAGAACCTGTTTTTGATAAACTTCATGCTGAACTTGGTAAAGCCATGCTTTCTATCAATGCGGTTAAAGGTTTTGAAATAGGCAGTGGATTTGAGGGCACTAAAATGTTAGGAAGCGAGCATAATGACAAAATCAAAAAAGACGAAACTACAAATTCAAATTTTAGCGGTGGGGTTCAAGGGGGAATTAGCAATGGTATGCCCATTTATTTTAAAGTGGCTTTTAAACCCGTGGCTACTTTAATGCAGGACCAAAAAAGTATAGATATTCATCAACAAGAAGCCAATGTTAAAGGAAAAGGAAGGCATGACCCGTGTGTAGTTCCTCGTGCAGTTCCTATTGTTGAAGCAATGGCTGCGTTAGTGATTTTAGATCAACTACTTCTTCATCAGGCTAGAAAAGAATTTAACTTATAATTCAACATTAAAAAAATGGTGTGTAATTTTTGTACTTACAAGGCAATTTTATGATTTTTACACCAAATTTATAGACTCCAGAAAAATAAACAAATGCAAAAAGTAGCACTACATTGGCAAATTATAATCGGAATGGTTTTAGGGGTGGTTTTTGCCCTGATTTTAAACCCATTTGAATGGGGTGCAACGTTTATTTCTAATTGGATTAAACCATTTGGCAGTATTTTCATTAAATCGCTTAAACTCATAGCTGTACCTTTAATTTTAGCTTCTTTGGTTAAAGGTATATCAGATTTAAAAGACATTTCAAGTCTTTCAAAAATGGGCTTTCGGACCATTATCACTTATTTAATAACTACCATAGTAGCTGTTTCCATTGGTTTGGTAGTAGTGAATGCCTTTCAACCCGGAAAAACCATTTCAGAAGAGACCAGGAATGAATTGATTGAAAGTTATGGAGGTGACGCGCAATCTAAACAAAAAATAGCCCAAGAACAACAAGAATCTGGCCCGTTACAAGCCTTAGAAGACCTTGTTCCTAGTAATATTTTTGGTGCCGCATCAGACAATGCAAACATGCTGCAAGTCATCTTCTTCGCCATTTTTTTTGGCATTGGTTTAATTTTAATTCCAGAAGAAAAAGGCCTCCCAGTAAAACGCTTTTTTGATAGCTTAAATGAGGTGATTTTAAAAATGATTGACCTTATTATGTTGGCTGCGCCCGTAGGCGTTTTTTCTCTTTTAGCCGCTTTGGTAGTGGAAGCTCCTAGCAGTGACTTAATTTTTGCATTAATTTACTACTCTATATGTGTTGTAGCTGGACTAATTATAATGATTATCTTTTACACTCTTGCTGTTTGGATGATTACAGGAACAAAACCGTTGACTTTTTTAGGCGGTATTTTTCCGGCTCAATTATTAGCATTCTCTACAAGTTCTAGCGCCGCAACACTTCCTGTTACTATGGAACGCGTTGAAGAAGAGTTAAAAGTAGATTCAAAAGTGTCTAGCTTTGTACTACCCATAGGCGCAACTATTAACATGGACGGTACAAGTTTATACCAAGCGGTAGCCGCCGTTTTCATTGCACAAGCTTTTGGCATGAACCTAGATTTGGCTGCTCAATTAGGAATAATTGGCACCGCCACCCTAGCATCAATTGGTTCTGCAGCAGTACCTGGTGCCGGCATAGTTATGCTGGTTATTGTATTAGGTCAAGCTGGAATTCCAGAAGCTGGATTAGCCTTAATTTTTGCGGTAGATAGACCGCTAGACATGCTTAGAACTTCTGTTAATGTTACTGGAGACGCTGCGGTGGCAATGACAGTAAACCAAGCTCAAAGTAAAAAATAATTCATCAGAAATAGGTTTGCTCTAAAGTTATAAAAAGCAAACAAATTTCTATGCGTTCATTGTAAATCTTAAATTCTCCTTATCTAAATCTACCTCAACCTAGATTTTCTTAACTTTCCGTTTTTAATTTATACGCTAATGATTAAATATTTACTTGCTTTACTACTAGTAGCATCAGGAACTCAATTTATTCAAAGTCAAGAAATTGAACTTAAAACCATAATGCAAGACCCCAGTTGGATAGGAGTTTCTCCTTCTTTAGTAGGTTGGGATGAGCAAGGTGAGCATCTCCTATTTTCAGACCGGCATGAAACTTCTTCTACAGATTCTTTGTATCAAATCAATATAAAAACTTCCGAAATAAAAAAAATTCACAGAAATAAGGCTTTTGTAGCAAGCCAAGAAAAGCATTTATATAACGCAAAGCGAAGCAAACGTGTACATACTTTTCAAAATCAACTTCAAATTTACCATATTAAAAAAGGTAAAACCGAAACTTTATTAGAATTGCCAAATGCTATTCACCAAGCTAAATTTTTAAATGACGATGAGTTGATTTTTAGAATGCAAAATAATGTTTTTGTTTATCAGCTGAAGCAGGGAAAATTAAAGCAACTTACTAGTATTAAAACAGGCAATAAAAATGGGGCTAAAAAAGAAAAAAACGCCCAAGAAGAGTGGCTAGAAAAAGAAAATTTGAAACTGCTTACCGAAGTTAATAAGCAAAAACAAGAAGAAAAAAACCAAAAACAAGCACGCCAAAAAGCACAGTCAAACACATATGAATTTTATTTAGGCGATTGGAACTTAAGAGATTTGTCAACCGCTTCCAATAAAGAATCGGCTTACTTGGTTTTGCAGAAATCTGGCCAGGCTAATCCTACCAAAGTACCAAATTATATTGATGCTTCAGGATATACAGAAAACTTAAATACACGCCCTAAAGTGGGCCAAGCAAATTCAACTTACCAATTACATTATTATGATTTTCAAAAAGACACAGTACAAGAAATAGAGTTAGATTTACCAGGAAAAGATCAACTCCCTAAATTTACAGAAGACTATCCAGACAAAGATTGGTCCAATTGGCAACGAAGATTGAGTTATTCTGCGCCTACTTATAATGACCAAGGAAATTTAGCCATAATGGATGTAAGAAGCGCTGACAACAAACACCGTTGGATTGTTTTATTAAACGGAAATCAAGCAGAGGTTTTGGACCACCAAGAAGACGAAGCTTGGATTGGCGGACCGGGCATTAATTCCTACGGTGGTAGTGGTGTTTTGGGTTGGCTTCCTAACCAAGAAGAAGTGTATTTTCAATCGGAAGCTTCGGGTTACTCACATCTGCATACGGTAAATGTAAACTCTAAGGAAAAAAAGCAACTTACGCAAGGAAATTTTGAGGTGTTTGATCCACAGGTTTCAGCCAACGGAAAATTTTGGTATTTCACTTCTTCAGAAGAGCACCCAGGCGTAAGACACTTTTACAAGATGCCGATTAAAGGCGGTGAAGCTTTGCAAATCACAAACTTAAGAGGAAGTAATTTAGGGCAACTTTCGCCGGATGAAAAACAACTGGCCATCAATTATTCTTCTGCTACTTCTCCGTGGGAAATTTACTTGCAAAAAAATAGCGCTTCAGCCGAAGCAAAACCACTAACTCAAGGAACTTCAGAAGCCTTCAATTTACTTCATTTTTCTTCTCCAGAATTCATCACTTTTCAAAATAGAGATTTAGAAGAAGTTCATGCACGTTTATACCTTCCTGAGCCAAAAATAAAAAACAATGCCGCTGTGGTATTTGTTCATGGAGCTGGCTATTTACAAAATGCACATCAATGGTGGTCATCTTATTTTAGAGAATTTATGTTCCATCAAAAGTTGGTTCGTGAAGGGTACACCGTAATTGATTTAGATTATAATGCTTCAGCTGGTTATGGAAGAGACTGGCGAACTTCTATTTATCGCCACATGGGGGGCAAAGATTTAAATGACCATGTAGATGCCGTTCAATTTTTGGTAGAAGAACATCAAGTTGATCCCCAAAAAGTGGGCATTTATGGAGGAAGTTATGGTGGTTTCATTACCTTAATGGCTATGTTTAATGAACCTGAAGTTTTTCAAGCAGGCGCCGCCCTACGTGCTGTAACAGATTGGGCGCACTACAATCATCCTTATACTTCCAATATTTTAAATGAACCAACACAAGACCCCAAAGCATACCAAAAATCAAGTCCAATTTACTTTGCGGAGGGCTTACAAGGTCATTTACTTATTGCGCATGGAGTTGTAGACACCAATGTTCATTTTCAAGATGTAGTTAGACTAAGTCAACGCTTGATTGAACTGGAAAAAGACAACTGGGAAATGGCCTTATACCCTATTGAAAACCACGGATTTACAACAGCAAGTGCTTGGTTAGATGAGTACAAACGAATTTACAAGTTATTTAATAAAGTTTTGTTGAATAAAGAGTAAAACACCTATTTCTACCTTAAAAAATGAAATACTTTTGTAGCTATGAGTTATCCCTTATTAAATCAAATTAATTCACCAAAAGACTTGAAGCGTCTTACCAAAGAAGAATTGGTTTTACTTGCCTCAGAATTACGCGATTTTATCATTGACGTAGTAGCCACAAAAGAAGGTCATCTTGGAGCTAGCTTAGGAGTTGTAGAGCTCACCATAGCTTTGCATTACGTGTTTAAAACACCGGATGATTTACTGGTTTGGGATGTGGGCCACCAAGCTTACGGACATAAAATTCTTACTGGCAGAAGGGATATCTTTCATACCAACAGAAGAAAAGACGGCATTTCTGGTTTTCCTAAAAGAAGTGAGAGTAATTATGATGCCTTTGGTGTTGGGCATAGTTCTACTTCAATTTCTGCGGCTTTAGGAATGGCAATTGCTTCTCAGTTAAAAGGCGATTTAAACAAGCAACATATTGCCGTAATTGGCGATGCTTCTATTGCTGCTGGAATGGCCTTTGAAGGCTTGAACCATGCAGGAGTAACCCAAGCTAATTTAATTGTTATTTTGAATGATAACGCTATAGGAATTGACCCAAGTGTTGGCGCCTTAAAAAATTACCTTACTAAAGCTAAAGTGGGAGTAAAACCTAAACAAGATAATATTATTGAAGCCCTCAATTTCAATTACAAAGGCCCTGTAGATGGTCACGATTTAAAAGCTTTGATAAAGGTTTTAAACGAACTTAAAAACAAAAAAGGCCCACAATTTTTACATGTTATTACTAAAAAAGGAAAAGGACTAAAAAAAGCTGAAGAAGATCAAGTTAGGTACCATGCTCCAGGAAAATTTAACAAAGCTACAGGTGAAATTCTCCCTAAAAACAATCACGATTTACCTCCAAAATTTCAAGATGTGTTTGGTTTAAGCTTAGTAGAACTTGCTAAAAACAATGAGAAAATTGTAGGAATCACCCCTGCAATGCCTACAGGAAGCTCATTGAAATACATGATGCACACTTTTCCAGACCGTGCATTTGATGTGGGTATTGCGGAACAACACGCAGTCACTTTTGCTGCTGGTCTGGCTACTCAAGGATTAACTGTTTTTTGCGCTATATATTCTACGTTTTTACAACGTGCTATAGATCAAGTTATTCATGATGTAGCACTTCAAAATTTACCCGTTATTTTTTGTGTGGATAGAGCTGGCCTTGTTGGTAACGATGGTGCAACCCATCATGGTGTTTTTGATATTGCTTTACTAAAAAGCATACCCAACATGATTGTTGCCACCCCTTCTACTACAATTGAATTAAGAAACCTGCTTTTTACCGCCTCAAAGGGGCTTGGGCAACCTATAGCCATAAGGTATCCAAGAGGAAGAGGACACATAAAAAAATGGCAAAAAGAGTTTACCAAAATAGAAATAGGTAAAGCTATTGAGTTAAAAAAAGGTTCATCTATAGCTATTCTTAACCTCGGACATTTGATTCACACTGTAGAAAAGGCTGTTA
This sequence comes from Flavobacteriaceae bacterium, assembly GCA_022565635.1. Classification (GTDB taxonomy): domain Bacteria; phylum Bacteroidota; class Bacteroidia; order Flavobacteriales; family Flavobacteriaceae; genus Psychroflexus. Next base: position 8,230 of record JAIUMH010000087.1, read on the forward strand.
ATAATCATCCTCAAAAACAACAACTTGGCATATATGATATGCGATTTGCTAAACCTATAGACCTGGAAATGCTTACCTATATTTTCAAGACTTACCAACACATCATCACACTTGAAGATGCCAGCATAGAGGGTGGTTTTGGGCAATCTGTTCAAGCCTTAGCTCAACAATATAAGTTTTCTGGCAGGATTGAAGTTTTAGGAATCCCAGATCAATTTATAGATCATGGAAGCACTGAAGAATTGCACCAAGAAACTGGTATTGATGCAACCAATTTAATTAAAAAAATTAATTTATTAGTTAAGTAATTTTGCATTTATAACTCAATTAACCCACAAATAGCCTAGAAAAAATTCATTAATTAACTTGGTTTTAAGCTTGGGTTATCCGTTTTATTTTCCGTAGTTTTACCCTCAAAATAAGAAGTATGCCTCAGTGGGAACAACTTTTATCGCTTCAAAAGCACGGCGACAAAAACAAGCGTTTACGACAAGAACAAGATGAAACCCGTTTGGGCTTTGAAGTAGATTATGACCGAATTATCTTTTCTTCTGCTTTTAGAAGTTTACAGGACAAAACACAGGTTATTCCTATGTCTAAAACCGATTTTGTGCATACCCGCTTAACGCATTCCTTAGAGGTTTCGGTGGTTGGCAGAACCTTAGGCAGAAAAGTAGGGATTGAAATTCTTCAAAAATACCCGCACCTTAGCAATGTCCACGGACATCATTATTATGATTTTGGCGCCATTGTGGCCGCTGCTGCTTTAGCGCATGATATTGGCAACCCACCCTTTGGTCATTCTGGAGAAAAAGCCATTGGTGAATATTTTAGTCACGGTGATGGTCAACGTTTCAAAAAAGAATTAACCCCTACTGAATTTCAAGATTTAAGCCGTTTTGAAGGAAATGCTAACGGATTTCGATTATTGAATAAAAGTGAACCCGGTATTGAAGGTGGTTTACGCATTTCTTATGCCACTTTAGGCGCTTTTACCAAGTACCCTAAAGAGAGTTTACCACACCGACCCACCAAGGAGGTAAGCGATAAAAAATTTGGTTTTTTCCAAACTGAAAGAACCATTTTTAAAGAGGTGGCTGAAGCTTTGGGCTTACAGAAAAAAGGAGATAAAAATCAAATCCGTTACCAACGCCACCCCTTAGCATTTTTAGTTGAAGCCGCCGATGATATTTGTTACACCGTTATTGACTTTGAAGATGGAATTAATTTAGGCTTAATTGAAGAAGACAAAGCCTTAGAATACCTTTCCAAAATCATAGCAACTCGAATAGACACAAGTAAATACGCCGCATTAACCACCACCAAAAACCGAATGAATTACCTGCGCTCCTTGGCCATTGGTACATTAATTGATGAGGCCGTGCGAGTGTTTTTAGAGAACGAAGAACCAATTAGAGCGGGTGAATTTCATTATCCGCTTTTAGATAAATCTAAGTTTAAAGCGCAAATTGACGATATCATTAAAATAAGTATTGAAAAAATCTACCGAAGTCGCGAAGTTTTAGAAAAAGAAATTTCTGGTTATAAAGTTTTAACCACGCTTTTAGATTGCTTTACCAAAGCCATGGAAAGGCAAGAAGAAGGCACAGCCACTAACTACGATCAATTGATTTTGACTAATTTTCTTGCTGAACTTGACTTTGATGGAAAATCTAGGTATGAAAACCTATTAGAAATCTGCTCTTACGTAGCCTCATTAACAGACGGTAACGCACTCCGAATCTTTAAAAAACTTGAAGTTGGGAGTTTGTAGATTGGTTTTATTCATCTTTTATACAACGTACTGAAGCTCCGCCACCCTGTAAATGGCTGGTTACTTGGGCAGAAAAAAGGTTGATTCCCATATCTTTTCCGTTCATGTTTTCACTTTCAGCCGACCAATAATAGCCAAAGTTTCCTTCAGAAGCAATTTCACCGTCGGCATTTCCTCTGTAGCCCGGTAAAGTAAATTTCAACGGACTCTCAAAAGCTCCATCAGCATCGGCTGTTGACCAAGAATTGATTTCTTCTGCTAGTTCTTCTGGTGTGGGTAGTCTAAAACCACATGGACAGGGATTATTGATGCCGTCTTCATTCTTCCATAAATCGGTTGCATCTTGATTGTGCCAAGTAGGAAAACCAACAATAAAAAATCCGTGGTGAGGTTGTGGGTCAGCCGCTTGACTTTCAATGATTTCAGCATCTCTCAATTGATGCCCATCAGCCCTTCGTCCCCATTGGTATAAATTGCCATAGGCCCTGTTATCAATAAATGAATTAGCTACACGCTCAGCGCCTAAATTACGGTCCATCCAAGTTCTTCCAGTTTGCGGATTAACAACTTCATTCACTTCAGTAAAATCATCTATACCCACTACTTGTGTGGTGAAGGTGAGTGTATTTCCTTCAAATTCTTCATCTTCTAAAGCACCAAAAACAGTTACTTCATAGGTGGTATCTGGGGCTAAATTACAAAGTGAATTAAGCCCTGCCAAAGTTGCATCAAACCAATAATCTGTAAAAAAGTCGTTATCATCAACTTGATGAACACGCAATTGAAAAACAGCTTCTTCATTAGTAGAAGTTATTTTTGCAAACGCTCGATTTTGACTTATGCTATAAATTTCTTCTAGTTCAAAATCAAAAAGCACATCTTCAGAGGTGTCTTCATCAGAGGAACAAGCTACAAGCAAGTGTAAAAAAGCCAATAAGAGTAATTTATTTTTCATGAATTAAGAGAATAATGCTCAAATATAGTATTTTTAACTAAGTAAGCGTGGTCTGTGTTGGTCTTATACTTTTTTTTGAGAACACGGTTTCCAAACGAATCAACTTCACTCAAGTCGTTTCAACTAAACAAAAGCGCGCTACGCATTTAACTTTTCACTGGAAAATAAAAACGAAAACCCTTACATATCCATTTAAATACTAGATTTCCTACAATTGTATCAACTAAAATTATATATTTGTTACTCAATCCTTTAAGTCCAAACCATGGAACAATTCAAGCATTTACTCTCCGTAAATTTTTCAAAAGCGAGTTACGTTTTTACTTTTGTTTTAGTTTTTTTTATTTCCAATGCCCAAGACTCAAAATTATTTGACTACTCTTGGGAGCTTGAAGAAATTGTAACTGATGAAGAAACTTTCACTGCAAGTCCATATCCAGATCCAGAAGCAGAACAGACATTTATGGATTATATTTACTTCTATGGTTCTATTGAAAACCAAAATGGTAGCTTTATGTTTGGTATTTATCATAACGCAATGGGGGACTTGATAATTTTTAATAATGAGAATTCTTCGTTTAAAATTGAGCTATATTCTACGCACTTTGGTGAAGCTTCACCTGCTGAAATGTTTTTTAATCAGTATTTTGTGTATGAAGACTACATGGAACAGACCTTTCATAACCCTTTCACCTACGATTTCCGCGAAGAAGAAGACAAAATTTACTTAGATATTACGAACGGTGAAGGTGATGTCGCCACGTTTTGGACCAGCACCTTAAGCACCCCAAGTTTTGAGGAAACTGCTTTTTCGTTTTATCCCAATCCCGTAAAAGATAGATTACATCTAGAAAGTCCGC
>JAIUMH010000088.1 GCA_022565635.1 Flavobacteriaceae bacterium
AGTCTAAATGAGTTAGGAAAATTTAACAACGAAGCAATATAAAAATGTAACTATTTTATAAATTTGAAAAAATTATTTTATGAAAAAAACAATATTCATTTCATTTTTAGCATTTTTACTTATTTCTGAAGCTAAATCGCAAGAATTTGAAGTCGGATTTGGCTTGGGATCGGGTGCAGTTTATTTATTTGAGGATTATGATAGTGGAATAAATATTGATTATTCATTGCCTTTTAGTTCTTACGTAGATTTGAAATACGGGAAATCAGAAAATTATTTTGGGGTAAAATTAAGGTTTCAATACTTGAATGCTGGAATTAAAGGAAATGACTGGAAAAATCCAAATCTTGAAATTGACGGAGAAGTATCTTCCTTAACAACTTTATTTCTTCTTGAGCATTTACCATCTAATCAAAACTGGAGCTTTGGATACAACTTTGGACTTGGTTATACCCATCAATTATTTAGACCAGATTTGATTAATTCTTCAGATGGAATAAGAAGTAGTTTTATAAGTTTTCATTTAGGAGGTATTTTGCGTAAAAAAGTAAATGAAAATTTTTCCTTACAACTTGAACCCAGTCTTTTTTGGACCGACCCGGTGAATTCTTTTAGAAATAGTGATAAATGGCAAATTGCAGGAGAAGACTTAAGTGTATTGGTGCAGTTTGGGATGGTTTATCAATTCAATTAAAAACCTGTATGCAGTTTTATTTTTAAGTGCATTTATCTTCTCTACTTCATAAAAAACTGTAAGTGAATGAAGCACCCTCTTTGAAAGCTGAACAAAATCTTAAAATCACATAACTAAACAAAAAAAAGAGAACTCTAACAGAATTCTCTTTTTTTTGTGCTTATCTTAAAAAAGACAATACAATTTATTAGTATTATGCAAAAACCTCCTTTCTTAGAATAGTTTGCTTTCTGTCAGGACCTACCGAAACAATACTGATAGGGACTTGTAGAAAATCTTCTATAAACTCGATGTAAACTTCTAATTCTGATGGAATAGTAGTAGCTTCACGTTGTTTGGTTAAATCTTCTTGCCAACCTTTAAAGGACTTGTAAACAGGCTTTAAGCTATCGTCTTCTAAGGTAAATGGAAGATGAGAAATTTCCTCTCCTCTATATTGATATGAAGTGCAGACTTTTAATTCATCAAAGCCACTTAATACATCGGCTTTCATCATCATTAGCTGAGTTACACCATTCACTTGTACGGCATATTTTAGAGCTACTAAGTCTAACCAACCGCATCGTCTTGGTCTGCCGGTGGTTGCTCCAAATTCATTCCCTACTTTAGCCATACGTTGCCCATCTTCATCAAAAAGTTCGGTAGGAAAAGGACCACTCCCAACTCGTGTGGTGTAGGCCTTAAATATTCCGTAAACATTTTTAATTTGGTTAGGAGCTACTCCCAATCCAGTACAAGCTCCTGCAGCAGTAGTATTAGAAGAAGTTACGTAAGGATAAGTTCCAAAATCAATATCTAATAAAGAACCTTGAGCTCCTTCTGCTAAAATCTTTTCTTGCTTCTGGATACTTTGTTGCAGGTATTCTTCAGAATCTATAAACGTAAGTGATTTAAGCACTTCAACAGCTTCAAAAAATTCAATTTCTAATTCTGCTAAATTGTATTGCACATCTACGTTATAAAACTTAATCATAGCTTCATGCTTGTTTGCTAAAGCTCTGTATTTTTCTTTCCAGTTAGGCGACTCTAAGTCGCCAACCCGAATACCGTTTCTACCGGTTTTATCCATATAAGTAGGTCCAATTCCCTTTAAAGTAGAGCCAATTTTGGCTTTTCCTTTGGAGGTTTCTGAAGTGGCATCTAAAAGCCTATGGGTAGGTAATATTATATGTGCTTTTCTTGAAATTAAAAGCGTATCCTTTAGTTGAAGATTAAATTGAGCTAGATTATCTAACTCTTTTTTAAAAATAACAGGGTCAATTACCACCCCGTTTCCAACTAAGTTGATGGCGCTTTTATGGAATATTCCTGAGGGAATGGTATGCAAAACATGCTTAATACCATCAAACTCAAGTGTGTGACCAGCATTAGGACCACCTTGAAAGCGTGCAATAACGTTGTACTCTTTAGTTAAATAATCTACTATTTTTCCTTTTCCTTCGTCTCCCCATTGAAGACCTAACAGCAAATCTATTGCCATAAAAATTTATTTAGGTTGATTTCTAGTTCCGTAAAAGTAAAGTGAATGTTTATCAATTGTAATGTCAAAAACCTCTTCAATTGTTTGTTTAATTGACTCAATTCTTGGATCACAAAACTCAATCACTTCTGATGTATCTGTTAAGATAACATGATCATGTTGACGATCAAAATAAGATTTTTCATACTGCGCTTGGTTATTTCCAAATTGGTGTTTTCTAACCAAACCACATTCCATAAGCAAATCTATAGTGTTGTAAAGGGTAGCTCTACTCACTCTATAGTTTTTATTTTTCATAGAAATATAAAGAGTCTCGATATCAAAATGTTCATTTTTATCATATATTTCCTGAAGAATAGCATATCTTTCTGGTGTTTTTCTATGCCCTTTTTCTTCCAAAAATTTGGTGAAAACATTTTTAACAACGGCCTGATTATTCTGCTTGGTCTCTTTTTCCATGTTGCAAATTTAAGTTTTATTCACGGGTAATGTTATCAATTCCGCTAATTTTTTTCAATTCGAGCATAAGCTTTTTAAGTATGGTTTTATTTTTCACTTTTAAATTAATAAAACCTTCAAATACACCATGTTTGCTATTAAATGAAATACTTTGCATATTTACTCCTAAATTTTTTGAAATCACAGAAGTTATTTCATTAATTAAGCCAACATCATCTAATCCTGTTAATTTTAATTTCGCAATAAACTCTTCTTGACTAGAATCAATCCATTTAGCTTTAAGTATTCTGTAAGCGTAATTACTTTGTAACTGAATAGCATTAGGACAATCTTTTTTATGAACTTTAATCCCTTCATTTACAGTCAAAAAACCAAACACCTCGTCCCCTGGAATAGGATTACAGCATTTAGAAAGCTCATAATTCAATTTATCTTCATCATCACCAAAAACTAGCTGATCATAGTTTTGTGTTACTTCATCAACTTTACTTATTTGATTGGATGTACCGCGTTTAATTTTATTTTTAAAGAAAGAAAACAATGCGTTATTTCTGCTATTAACAAAACGTTTAATAGCTGTATTATCTATGGTACCAATGCCCACTCTATAAAATAAATCTTGACTTGTTTGCAGTTTAAAGAAGCGAATTAATTCGGTTTCCGTTTTTTCGTTAAGTTGAATTCTCTGAGATTTCAACTTCCTTATTAAAATCTCTTTACCTTCCTCTGCAATTTGTTTTTCTTTTACTTTTAAGGCGGATTTTATTTTACTTTTTGCTTTGGCAGTAGTTGTAATTTCAAGCCAGTTTTTATTTGGCTTTGCTGTTTTACTGCTTATTACTTCAACCTGATCACCGCTTTTTAAAGTATGAGACAAAGGCTTTAACTTTCCATTTACCTTAACTCCTCTAGTAGTTAAACCTAAATCTGTATGAATAGCAAAAGCAAAATCTAGTGCGGTTGCTCCTTTGGGTAAAGATTTTAAATCTCCCTCTGGGGTAAAAACAAAAATTTCTTTTGCATAGAGATTGAGTTTAAACTGTTCAACAAAATCAACTGCATTTAAATCGTTATTTTCTAGTGCGTCTTGCAATCTATTTAACCAAACTTCTATTCCTTTTTCTTCATCTTCTCCATGCTTGTATTTGTAATGAGCGGCGTATCCTTTTTCTGCAATTTCATGCATTCGTTCACTTCTAATTTGAACTTCAACCCACCTTCCTTCAGGCCCCATAACCGTAATATGAAGAGCTTCATAACCCGTAGTTTTGGGTGAAGAAATCCAATCTCTTAAACGTGTGGGATTAGGTCTAAAGTAATCCGTTACAATAGAGTAGATTTTCCAAGCCAAAAACTTTTCATTATCCGGCGATGAAGCGTAAATTATACGAATAGCAAATTTGTCGTAAATTTCATCAAAAGTAATATTTTGTACAGCTAATTTTTTTCGAATTGAATAGATTGATTTTGTTCTTCCTTTGAGCTGAAAGTCAATGTTTTCTTTTTCAATAGCTTCAGAAATAATCTTTGAAAAACTTTGAATATAATCATCTCGGTCTGCTTCAGACTCTTTTAGTTTTTGTTTGATATCATTATACACCTCTGGTTCTGTGTATTTCAAACTTAAATCCTCAAGTTGTGTTTTTATATTATACAGTCCTATTCTGTGGGCCAGAGGAGCATAAATGTATAAGGTTTCAGAAGCAATTTTTACCTGCTTATCATCTCGCATAGCATCCATGGTTTGCATATTGTGCAAACGGTCTGCTATTTTAATAATAATTACGCGAATGTCATCATTTAGAGTAAGTAACATTTTTCTGAAATTTTCTGCTTGAAATGAAATATCAGCATCTTTTTTCAGGTTTGAAATCTTGGTTAAACCGTCCACAATTTTTGCTACCGTCTCTCCAAACATTTGCTCTAAATCTGCTAAAGTGTATTCGGTATCCTCTACTACATCATGTAAAAGAGCAGCGGCAATTGAAGTAGCATCCAAGCCTATTTCTGAAGCCACAATTTGTGCCACAGAAATGGGGTGAAAAATATAAGCTTCGCCAGATTTTCTTCGTTGCTCTTTATGTGCTTCTAAAGCGGTTTCAAAAGCACGACGAATCATTACCTTATCCTCATCAGACAAAGTCCTGTAGCTAATTCTGAGCAATTTTTTATACTCCTTAGCTATTCTTTTATTTTCTTCAGTAATAAATTCTTCTGTTAATTCCATTGTCTAAAAATAAGAATTCATTTTAATTCAACAAATTTTTTATGCGGTCTTTTAGAGGTGGATGAGAATAATTCAAAAAAACATTCCATTGATGTGGGGTAAGGTTGCTTAGGCTTTTTTGACTTAACTTTTTCAAACTACCAATCAAATCGTCTGCATTAAATGTTTTCTTAGCATAATCATCTGCTTGATACTCAAATTTTCTTGACAAAACATTCATCATTATTCCAGTAATTGTTGAAATAGGTCCATACAAAAAACTAAACACAACTAACCCAATATGAAAACTTGGCTGACTTGCGTTAATGGCTTCAGAAAAGATAGGCATATTTATCATTAATGAAAGTAAATATAAGGTAAACCCCGTTAACAAACTTGAAAGCACCAAATTATAAATAATATGCTTGTGTTTATAATGTCCAACCTCATGCGCTAAAACTGCCACAACTTGATCTTCAGTTAAATCGCTAATTAATGTATCATACAAAGTTATGCGCTTTTGCTTTCCAAAACCAGAGAAATAGGCATTGGCTTTACTGCTTCTTTTTGAGCCATCAATCACAAATACATTTGTAATTTGAAAATTTACTTTAGTGGCATAGGCTTTAATTTTATCCTTCAAAACCCCATCTTCAAGAGGTGTTTGTTGATTAAAAATAGGGACTATTAATTGAGCATAAAACAAATTCATAACTAAGCTAAATGCTATTATAAACAACCATGCATACCACCAAAAATTGTTTGGATAAGTTAGATAAAACCATTGCAATAAGGCTAAAACCCCACCCCCTACAAAAATAACGAGTACCCAAGATTTGATTTGATCAAGCAAAAAGGTTTGAAGAGTGGTTTTGTTAAAGCCAAACTTTTCTTCAATAACAAAAGTTGAATAATATGAAAAAGGCAACTTCAATATATCATTAGCAAAATAAAGTATGCCGAAAAAACTCAGACTAATTAATATTTCATGATCTAAGTTTTGTCTTAATACATCATCTAAATAAGCAAATCCATCAAAAAACAAAAGACTTAAAATGATTATCAGATTAAATATACCGCTAATTTGTCCAAATTTGTAATAAGCCATTTTATAAGCTTGCGACTTCTTATATTCTTTTTCATCAAAGACATCCACTACCTCTTGTGGTAGTTTATCTTTAAAATGTTTTGCGTTTAGCGTATCTACAAGTAACTGAATACTATATTCCGCAATAATTATAAAGATGATAATCCAAAACAATAAACCTGATGTCATTTCAATAAATTTAAACTGCAAATTAATGAATAATTATGCTAGGATAACAGAAAGTAGTTAAAAAAGAAACTCCTTTTTGCACTCATTAAACTCAAAATATTTTTAAACTCATTGATCATTCTTTTCGTTACCACAAAAGCCAGAAGTGGATTGTGAAAGAAAAACTTCAAACCTATCATAAAAGCAATCTTAGTAGTAATGCGTAGGTACGTTCTCTCAAAAATAAAGTAAGTAATACCATACATCAATTGAAACTACCGCAATATAATATTCATTATCTTTTACAGTAATTTCAACTAATAACTGGTATAAATAAAAGCAGAAGAAACCAGCGTTTTTAAAGTATAGACAAGTTTTCTATGTATTTCTTAGAAAATATTGCATCATTAAAAAACTAATGTTAACTTTGCAAGTATAGCAATTTGCAACAGTTTAAATGAAAGAAGCTTTACAACATATTGATTTACTAGAAATTAATGTAAATAAGCTTTGTAATTTAAACAAAGAATTAAGTGAAGAAAATCTTTTATTGCAACAAAAGATTGTAGAGTTAAGCGAAGACAACAAGTCATGCTTATCTGAAATTGAGATTTTAAAAAAACAAATTAGAACACTTAAAACGGCAAACGCTATATTAGGCAGTAATAAAAATAAAAAGGAAACTAAGCTTAAAATAAATAGTTTAATAAGAGAAATTGATGAATGCATAGTACAATTAGCTGATTAATGAAAGAAAAGCTCAAAATAAAAATTTCGATTGGAGATCGCGTTTACCCCTTAAGCATTTTCCCTGAACAGGAAGAAGGATTGAGAAAGGCGGCAAAAGAAATTAACTCCATGATGAAAAAATATGAGCAAAGTTATGCTGTTAGAGATAAGCAAGACGTATTGGCTATGTGCGCACTTCAATTTGCAAATCAACTTGAAAACATCAATAAAACAGATGTGAAAAATCAGGCTGAAATGCTTACTAAATTAAAGGATTTAAATAAGTTAGTTGAAAATAATTTGAATTAAAATACGTTCTTAACATAAGCATTAACTATACTGCCTGTATTAGTTTTAGATTTTGATAAACTCAACACTTTACAATTAAAAAGGGTGAGTTACAATTGCAAAAGCAAGCCTCCTTAGAGTGGATCCTTGACCAGTTGTGTAGCCCTAAACCTGTTTTTTACGGAGTTTACTTCAAAAACAGATAACTAATACAGGCTTTTTTTTTAAAACAAAAAGTAAATAAAAATGATGGAAACAGTAATAATTGCAATAGTAGCTTTGCTAATAGGTTTAACTGTGGGTTTTGTAATCAATAAAAATATTGAAAAAAACAAAGCTACAGGTACGCTAAGTAGCGCAGAAAAAGAGGCAAAACAAATCTTAAAAGAAGCCGAAAAAGAAGGCGAAAGCATTAAGAAAGATAAAATTCTTCAAGCTAAAGAAAAATTTATAGAGCTAAAATCTGAGCATGAAAAAGTTATAAGCGCAAAAGACAAAAAGATTTCTGATGCAGAAAAACGCATTAAAGACAAGGAATCTAAGTTAAATAGCGAGCTTTCTAAAAACCAAAAACTCAATAAATCATTAGCCGCAAAAGAAGAAGACTTTAATTATAGGCTTGAAGTGATTGAAAAGAAACAAATTGAAGTTGACAAAATTCTTCAAAATAAAATTAAACAACTAGAGGTTATTAGTGGTCTTGGTGCTGAAGAGGCGAAAGAGCAACTCATGGAATCTATTCAAGAAACTGCAAAATCTGAAGCCATGTCTATTATTCAAGACACAGTAGAAGAAGCGAAACTAACCGCTCAACAAGAAGCTAAAAAAATAGTAATTAACACCATCCAGCGTGTTGGTACAGAAGAAGCTATAGATAACTGTGTTTCTGTTTTTAACTTAGAAAGTGACGACGTTAAAGGTAGAATTATTGGTCGTGAAGGAAGAAATATACGAGCAATTGAAGCAGCAACTGGGGTTGAAATAATTGTAGATGATACCCCTGAAGCTATTATATTATCTTGTTTTGATGCCGTACGAAGAGAAGTTGCAAGACTTTCTTTACATCGCTTAGTAACGGATGGTAGAATTCACCCAGCTAGGATTGAAGAAGTAGTTAAGAAAACACAGAAACAGATTGAAGATGAGATAGTAGATATTGGTAAACGCACCATAATTGATCTTGGTATTCATGGCTTACATCCAGAGTTAGTTCGCTTAGTAGGTAGAATGAAGTACAGAAGCTCCTACGGTCAAAACTTATTACAACACTCAAGAGAAGTTGCTAAACTTTGTGGAATTATGGCTTCAGAATTAGGTTTAAACCCCAAGTTAGCCAAACGCGCTGGTTTACTCCATGATATTGGTAAAGTTCCTGAAACTGAAACCGAAACTCCTCATGCAATCTTAGGAATGCAATGGGCCGAAAAATATGGAGAGAAACCTGAAGTACTTAACGCTATTGGTGCTCACCACGATGAAATTGAAATGAATTCACTTATTTCTCCCTTAGTTCAAGTATGTGATGCTATTAGCGGTGCAAGACCTGGAGCAAGAAGACAAGTCTTAGATTCTTATGTAAAACGACTTAAAGAGTTAGAAGATATTGCCTTTGGATTTAATGGGGTTAAAAAAGCTTATGCTATACAAGCAGGTAGAGAATTAAGAGTTATTGTTGATTGTGAAAAGATCAATGATGAAAAAGCCGCAGCATTGTCTTTTGAAATTTCACAAAAAATTCAAACAGATATGACTTATCCTGGTCAGGTTAAAATTACGGTTATTAGAGAAACAAGAGCGGTAAATGTAGCCAAATAAAGTAAGGTAAACATCAATTTTTTCAAAAAGCACTTTAAACATTCTTTAAAGTGCTTTTTTTTTTATTAAAATACTCAGTAAGGATTCTGAAACCCCTCTATTCAACAATATTTATCATTTGAAATTACATTAAATGGAATTCCTAACAATTAAGTGATGTAATTTTCAATTTGTGTTACAAATGTGTTACAAAAGAAATCAAAACAGCCTATCATCTCTTTACAACTTTGACTACTAAATAACCATAGCAGAGCTAGTTTCAAAAATCGGAAATTCGAACCTGTGACCGTCCCGACTTAAAAAAGCCGGGATGCTCTATCCAACTAGCAACTTTTCAATATATTTTCTTGACTTTTTAGATTTGATTTCAAGTTTTCTAGCATAATAACAACTAGAAATGCCATCCGTCTATTTGGGTAAATTAATTATATTTACTCCATATAAATGAAATTTCTACACGGACATTAACCAATACATCAAAAGCATCAATCAAGGTTTTACCCTTGGCAATGCTACCGAGCATACCTTTAGAGGCGATTTGCAAAACTTAAGTGAAGAACTACAACCCAACATAAGAGCCACTAATGGACTGTAACAAAAAAACTTTAGGTTACATAACAAGTAAGCGGAAGTGGGTAAACAGAGAAAAGGAATGTATTGATTTTGATATCTCTATTTATGACAATGGTTTAGACTTTTAGGTTAAGCAAATTACAACCTGAGACGATTTAATTACATCCCTATAAATTCTATACAAAAAAAATAATTTTTTAAAGCGACACTTTTTGGCGTTATGCTGTCTTAGTTTTGAGGTTGAATTAAAATTATACGATCGATGAGCAAAACGCTGAAATTAAAAATTCTAAATACAATTGGCAAAGTTTACAATGCCTCCGAAAAAAGCAAGTTAGAAAAGTCACTATTTAAAAGTATTGACAACGAATTATCTATTCTTGCAGATTACTTTCATACATCAAAATCTGAAGCCTTTTTCATTTCAATTATCTTCTCTATCAACTTCAATGGCAGAACAGCTGAATTTGAAAACTTAAATTCTCATTTTGATTCAAATCCAATGAAATTACTCGAGTTCAGTGATGATTTAATTCAATTACATGAAAAAAACTTTTTAGTTAAAATCAAAAACTTTGAGTCACGATGCAGAGGCAAATTCAATCTTAAAGGAGTTGATCAGTCTTTCTGCATAAATGATGTTGTTTCAGAAAAAATATTCAATGGCGAAGAATTTCCTACCGAACTTCTTAATATTCTTACGTTTGATGATATTTTTATTTTACTTGAGAAAGTATACACTATAGGTAAGGAACGAGACGAAGAAAAGATAACCACTAGAGAATTATTTAAGCAAATTCAACAAATTTTAGATACTAATGAAAATATACCATTAGTAAAACAAGTTAAAAGCTTTGGTATGAGAATAGATGAAAAATATTTATTCCTATACACAGCTTGGAAATACCTCGAAGGGTATAAGGAAATTTATGTAAGTACAGTATTTAAGGGCATTTACGACCAAAATAGAGAACGGTTTATTGAAATGCAACGATTCCTTGAAGGTAAGACTACTTTAATTAAAGATAATTGGCTAGAACTTGATGATGCTGTTTTTTTTGATGACACTAAATTTAGCTTAAGTGATAAGTCGTTAGAACTCTTAACAGATTGTGACTTAAAGCTATTCAAAAAAAGACTCGATAAAAAAAAAAGATGGAAGTATTATTTATGCAAATGATATTAAACTCCGTGAGTTAATTTTTAGCGAAGATGAAAAACAACAAGTAGAATTATTAAAAGAGCTATTATCGGAAGAAAACTTACAAAAAGTACAAAAACAACTTATAAATAAAGGATTACCAAAAGGAATAACTACAATGTTACATGGATTTCCAGGAACAGGTAAAACTGAAAGTGTATTACAAATTGCAAAAGTTACAAATCGTAACATAATGAAAGTTGACATTAGTTCTTCTCGATCTGTGTGGTATGGGGAAAGTGAAAAAATTATCAAACGTATTTTCAGTGATTATAAGTCTTTTGCAAAAAAACAACAAAAGACCCCTATTTTATTTATCAATGAAGCAGATGCTATTTTGTCTAAGCGAAAAACTGGAACATCTTCAAATATAGTTGATACAGAAAATCGAATTCAAAACATATTGTTGGAAGAAATTGAAAACTTTAAGGGAATTCTTATAATTACTACAAACATGGCGAATAATTTAGACACTGCCTTCGAAAGAAGATTCTTGTTTAAAATTGAGTTGAAAAGGCCAAGCATAATCGCAAAATTTGAAATATGGAAATCTAAAATGCCTAGCTTAACATTTGAGAAAGTAGAACTCTTAGCCAAGGAATTCAATTTTTCAGGTGGACAAATAGATAATATTGCACGGAAAAATGAAATACATGAAATCATACATGGGACAAAAGTAAATCTAAAAACACTAATCAAGTTTTGTGAAGAAGAAACTTTAGGCAGACAAACTTCGAAAACATTGATAGGGTTTAATAAAAAAAATTCTAATTCATTTATGAAAGTAAGTTGTACAAATTGATATAGCAACTAAAAATATAATTAAAGCTTGTATAGAGAGTGTAATTTGAACTCTGTCTAAAATTTATTAAATTAAACCTTTAAAATTT
>JAIUMH010000089.1 GCA_022565635.1 Flavobacteriaceae bacterium
ATAGCAATTTAAATTACTATAAATTTATTTTATATATCAACTGAATTTTGTTAATGATTTTCTTATTTTTACCCAACAAGTTTTGCCTATGAAAATTCTTCAAATTAAATTCAAAAACATCAATTCTTTAAAAGGAGAACATCATATTGATTTTGAACAAGAACCTCTAAAATCTAATGCTTTATTTGCTATTACAGGTCCTACTGGAAGTGGAAAAAGTACGCTTTTAGATGTGATTTGTTTGGCGCTTTTTAATAAAGTGCCGCGCATGGGTAAGGTGTCTAAGTCTGAAATTTCTAAAACAGGTTCTGTGATTACGCGCCACCAAAAACAGGCTTTTGCACAAGTTACTTACCTCTGCAAATCGGGTAAATTTGTTTCTCATTGGGATATTCAGTACAACCGAAACAACAACCTGAATGATTATGAAATGCAAATTAAAAACTTGGATACCAATGAAGAATTAGATTTAAAGAAATCTGAAGTACCTCCAAAAAACGAAGAATTAATCGGTTTAAACTACGAGCAATTTGTTAAATCAATTTTATTGGCGCAAGGTGAATTTTCTAAATTTCTAAAAGCTTCAGATAATGAAAGAAAACAAATTCTTGAACAAATAACAGGTACAGAGATTTACAGAAAAGTTGGTATGCTGGCTTTTGAAAAGGCCAAGTTAGTGAAATCGACTATTGAATTAGACCTTCAACGCATTAGTGATCTTCAAGAAAAATTAGTAGATGAAGCAGTAATCAAGAGTTTTGAAAATGAATTGGCTAAGTCAAAACTTCAAAAAGAAAAGCAAACCGATTTATTAAGTCAATTAAAATCTCAAATTGAATTAGAGGAACGTAGAAAAAATCTACAAACCAAATTACAAAAAAGCGAAGAAGCCAAAGTCAAAATTATTCAACAACAATCTGATTTTGAAAAAAAACATTTAACTGCTTTAAAGCAACACCAAAAAACGCAGGATTTTGCAGAGGAGTTACAAACTTGGGAACAGGAACAAAAAGTACTTTTGGAACTCAAGAAAAACCAAGAATCATTAAAAAATGAGATTCAAAACCTCAAAACTCAACAAGATCAAAATCTGTTGAAAATTGAAAAATTAATTCAGCTTCCAATTAAAAAGGAGGAAGTTTTGACCGCACTTGAAAAATTTAGAAAGCAGGTTAGCCAGCTTCAAAATCAATTAAATGAAGCCAGAAAAACCTTTAGCATTAAAAAATTACCTGTTGAGGAAAAATTGAATCATTTAAAAATTCAGACTGATTTTAAAGATTTAGAACAAACGCATTTAAGACTTAAAAATCAGCAAAATCAATGGGAGGAAAAATTAAAGGAGACCAAGAATTTTCTTGGACAGCACTCCTCAATTACTCAAGAATTAAAGGAAGTATACTTAGAAATTAATCAAAAAATTGAGCATTCGTTAGAAGCTAAACAGCTTGAACAACAATTATCACAAGTTCAAAAGAAGCTGAAAGAATTAGAGCCAGAAATTAAAGTTTTAGAAGAAAAATTAAGCAAAAATCAACCCGATTTAAAGGCTTTAGAAAATGACTTAGCTTCAGCAAAAATGAAATTAGAAAATCTGAATTTAAAATTGACCAATCAGCGGTTAATTTTGAGTTTTGAACAGCATAGAAGCAAGCTTCAACCAGGTGAAGAATGCCCTTTATGCGGTGCTTTAGAACATCCTTTTATTCAACATCAAGTTCCCATTGAATCTGATTTGGAAGTGAAAATTAAAACACAGAAGGATCACCTTCAGAAGTTAGAAAAAGAAGTTAAAAGCCTTCAGAATTTAGTTATAACTCAGGCTAAAGAAAAGGAAAACAAAGAAAAACAGTATAGCGATTTAACTTCAGAATTAAAGACGCTAAAGCTTCAGTGGAATTCAGATTTTGAGCAACTTCAGCAAGAGAAGGAATACCTTACTTGGGAAGAATATGTGAGTTTACTCAAGGAGATTCTGCTTCGTTTTCAAGAAAAAGATGAGGTAGAAGAAAAAATCAATCAATTAGATGGAGTTTTTTCTCAGTTGAAAGAACTGCAAGAGTTATTGGTTAAGGGGAAAGACTTGAAAACTGAATTAAATCAAATTTATGCGGGCGATGATGTTGATACAGAAGTGAATCAGTTAAAATCAGCTTGGGAAAAAAACAGTCAACAGCAGGCTACCAAAAAAGAAGACAGCGCGCGATTAGTTAGTCAGCTTAACCAAAAAAACTTGATTTTTGAAGAGCTTCAAAATAATTTGATTGGAGCGGTTCAAAAAGTTGGATTTGAAAATATAGAGGAAAGTAGATTAGCACGTATGAAGGAACGTGATTTTCAAAGCTTGCAAAATCAACAAAATGAATTGAGCAATAAGTTACAAATTGCTATCAATGAAATAGAGCGTTTGAAAGAACAATTAGCAGAATTGCAAGCAAACTTAGCTGAAAAAGAATTGAGCCATTTACTAATTAAGAAAAAGGAGGTAGAAACATCGATTGAAGTTTTGGAGAAAGAAATCTTAAATTGCACCAATCAATTGTTGAATCAAGAAAAACTAAATGAGGAAATTGAACAAATTCAAAAACGCATTCAAGTAGAGCGCCAAAAAAGTGAAAAATGGTTGTTGTTAAGCGAATTGATAGGCGACGCAAAAGGGGCAAAGTTTAATAATTTTGCTCAAGATTTAACCTTGATGCATCTGCTTTCTATGGCTAATCATCGTTTAACCAAACTAAATGACCGCTATCAAATGGATCGACCTAACAAAGAAGAAGGGGAGGATTTAGTTGCCATAGATTTACACATGGGTAGTGAACGAAGATCTGTAAAAACCCTTTCTGGGGGAGAAACATTTATGTTGAGTTTAGCCTTGGCTTTAGCTTTATCAGATTTGGCTTCGCAAAACGTAAAAATTGATTCGTTGTTTATAGATGAAGGTTTTGGAACACTAGACCCAGAAACTTTAGATCAAACTTTAGATACCTTAGAGCGACTTCAAGCAGAGAGCAATAAAACCATAGGAATTATTAGTCACGTAGACGCCTTAAAAGAAAGGATTCAGACGCAAATTCAACTAACCAAAAACGGGCAAGGCTATTCCAGTTTAAAGGTAGTGAACTAATCCAAATTAATGATTTCAATAGAGTTTCTATGAAGCACAATATTGCCTTGTTTTTCAAGCGTTTTTAATAAACGAGAAACCACAACTCTAGAGGTGTGAAGATCTAAAGCAATTTCTTGGTGTGTAGCTTTAATTTCGTTAGAATGACTAATTTCTTTTTTGTGTTTCAAATATTCTAACAGGCGTTCATCCATTTTTTTGAATGCAATATTATCTATAGTTTCAAGCAATTCGGTTAATCTAGTATGGTAACTTTCAAAAACAAAACTTCGCCAAGTTCTGTATTTAGCAATCCATTCTTCCATTTTTCTTACTGGCACCATGATTAATTTAGTGTCCTGTTCAGCCACCGCTCTAATTTCACTTTTTTTATCGCCCAAGCAACAATTTAAGGTCATGGAACAAGTTTCACCACGTTCTAAATAGTAGAGTAATAACTCAAAGCCCTCTTCATCCTCACGCATTATTTTTACAGCACCATTAACCAGTAAAGGCATAGATTTGATGTATTGTCCAACATCCATCATCATCATTCCTTTGGGTACTTCTTTTATGGTTCCTACTTGATTGATTTCTTCAAGTAATTCTTTTTCAAATATATGTCCGTAGTAAAGCTGTAAATCTTCAATCATTTTGAATTTTTAAGATATTTGAAAGTAAAAATAAGCTATTTTTTGAATAACGGATAATCTTTAGCAGAGTTTTAAATGAAGTATTTTTATGTTTCGTATTTTTGAAAAAGCTTAAAATACATACCAAAATAGAGGAATATTGAAAGGAGAGCATCATTTTAAAATTTACAAGCCCTATGGTTTTTTAAGTCAGTTTGTAAATAATGAAAAGCGAAGAAAAAACAGTAAAAAGTTGTTAGGTGAATTGTATGATTTTCCAGAAGGAAGTATGGCTGCCGGAAGGTTAGATTTTGACTCGGAAGGTTTATTGATCATCACAACTTCAGGAAAATTTAGTTACCACATTACCGCTACAGGCATAGAAAAAGAATATTATGTCCAGCTTGATGGTTTAATTACCTCTTCAGCTATACAACAACTGCAACAAGGGGTAGAAATTTCAATTAATGGAGAGAAATACCAAACTTTAGCTTGTCAGGCTAGACTTTTAGATGTGCCTCCAAAATTACCAGAACGCGCTAAGAAAATAAGAGATGAACGTCATGGTCCTACTTCTTGGATTTCAATTACCCTTACTGAAGGCAAATTTAGACAAGTTAAAAAAATGACATCGGTAGTTGGTTTTCCTACCTTGCGTTTAGTGCGTTATAGAATAGGAAATTTAACTATACAAGATATGAAATCAGGACAAGTTGAACCTATAAAAAGAGAAGAATTATGAATCAAGAACAGAAAGCAATTATAGAGCGATTAAATTTGGAAGCTCATCCAGAGGGAGGTTATTTTAAAGAGACGTATCGTTCTAACATGATTTTACCAGAAAGCAATTTGCCTACCCAGTTTAAAGGCAGTAGAAATGTGGCTACTTGTATATATTTTATGCTTACTTCAGAAGCTTTTTCTGCTTTTCATCGTGTTCAACAAGATGAAACTTGGCATTTTTATAAGGGAAGTAGAATTTTATTACACATGATTGATGAGAGTGGGAATTATACTCATGTGTTTATAGGTAATGATTTTGAAGCGGGCGAGGTCCCTCAGTTTACTGTACCCAAAAATGTATGGTTTGCGGCTGAAGTTGAAGCAAAGGAGGCATATGCTTTGGTGGGTTGTACTGTTGCTCCTGGTTTCGATTTTAGGGATTTTGAGCTAGCCAAGGCGGCAAGTTTGAAGGAAAAATTCCCTCAGCATCAATCCATTATACGCCGGTTAACAAGGGGGTAAGTTTTGTGGTTGACTTTAATTTCTTTTTTAAATATTGGAGTTGTTCTAGCCCTGATTGTAATGAAAAGCAGGTTCTTGGCTTTAAAATAAAAAAAACCGCTTAAAAATGAATGTTTTCAGCTATGAGCAATATTCATTTCTAAGCGATTTCAAAAGTGTTAAATTATATTATTTATTTCTCAAACTGTTTTAAAGTTTTCTTAATAATTGAAACACAGTCTAATAACTGCTCTTTGTTGATTACTAATGGTGGAGCAAAACGAATAATGTTACCATGGGTGGGTTTTGCTAAAAGTCCATTTTCTTTTAGCGCCATACAGATATCCCAAGCGGTAGAAGAGTCTTCAGAATCATTGATTACAATTGCGTTGAGTAAACCTCTACCGCGAACCAGATTGACAATAGTAGAAGTTTCTATAAATTTATTTAACTCTTCTCTAAACAATTCACCCAATGCACGTGCATTTTGGGCTAATTTTTCATCTTTTACTACTTCTAAGGCTTCCATTGCAACTGCCGCCGCTACTGGGTTTCCGCCAAAAGTAGATCCGTGTTGTCCAGGTTGTATAACCTCCATTATTTCATCATCTGCAAGTACGGCCGAAACAGGATAAGCGCCTCCAGAAAGAGCTTTACCTAAAATAAGTAAGTCGGGCCTTGAGTAAGTTGCTTGGCGCTCACAATGCCCCTGACAATCACATTTTCCACAAACCGCTAAAAGCGCTCCTGTACGAGCTATTCCGGTCTGAATTTCATCTGCCATGAAAAGTACATTGTTTTCATTACAAAGTTTTTTAACTTCTGGAATAAAAGAATCTTGGGGGGTATATACTCCAGCCTCACCTTGAATAGGCTCAATTAAAACGCCTGCAATATTTTTATTTTCTTGAAGTACTTTTTCTAGAGAAGCTGTATCATCATAAGCTATTTTAATAAAACCTGGTGTGTAGGGACCAAAATTTTTTCTAGCACCTTCATCATTACTAAAAGAAATGATAGTTGTAGTTCTTCCGTGAAAGTTGTTTTCAAAAACTACAATTTGTGCTTCGGTTTCTGGAATTCCCTTTTTTTCATAAGCCCATTTTCTACAGATTTTAATAGCTGTTTCTACCGCTTCCGCACCTGTATTCATTGGTAAAAGCTTGTCGAAATTAAAGTACTCTGTAGCGTATTTTTCAAAAACACCTAATACATTGTTATGAAAAGCACGAGATGTTAAAGTAATGGTTTCTGCTTGTTGAGTCATTGCTCCAACAATTCTAGGGTGACAGTGCCCTTGGTTTACAGCAGAGTATGCAGAAAGAAAGTCGTAATATTTTTTACCTTCAACATCCCAGACATAAACACCTTCGCCTTTTTTTAGTACGGCTGGTAAAGGGTGATAATTATGGGCTCCATGTTTATGCTCTAAATCAATTGCTTGTTGAGAACTTTTTACGTCTTCTACTCTCATAAGATTTTTATTTTTTAAATACTTAAAATTCAATTTTTGCAAAAATAACGAACTAAATTTCAATTTTTCGTAAACCTATTTTAAATCAAGTAATTTTAGCTTATTTATTTTAATTTTAAATAGTCTTTCATTAATCAGATGCCTACTGTTACGGAAGTTTGAGTGTAGATATTTGTGAATCAGAAAAAATAAATCGGTTTTTAATTTTAAATGTTTTCAAAATAGCCTTTACTTTTGGTAATCTTCAGGGGTGTATAATTTACGTAAATTTTGCAGTGGTCGATTAATGGTTTCTTCAGCTTTTTTAGGTGCTTGATTAATTTGCTCTTGACTTAATTGCGTTTCAATGCTTTTTATTTTGGCAATAATTTGTTGCTGTTGTAAAAAAGCTACATCTCGTTTATTTTCATTATAAATCAAATACCATTTATAAGCTTGGTAAAGGTCTTTTTCAACTAAATCTCCTTGGATGTATAGTTGGGCAATTTGTAATCTACTAGATGTGATTTTTCCGCTTTGGTATTGGTTTTTTGGATTGGGAAGTTTTGCCAATTGAAATGCCCAATCTAGCATTTTAACAGAGTCTTTTTCTACACCTTTGCCATCTTGGTAAGATCCAATAACATTAAACATGCAAGTTGGGTCTTTTTTTTCTGCGCAACGCAAAGCAAATTGAAAGGCTTTTTCTTGGTTTTTTTCAACTCCCTTTCCTTCAGCAAAAGCCATCATTAATGCATATTCTGCATCTAGGTGATTTTGTTCTGCCGACTTCTGGTACCACTTTATTGCTTGATTTTGATCAATTTCTACGCCAACGCCTTTTTCATAGCAATACCCTAAGTTATACTGCGCTTCTGCATTTCCTCTTTTAGCCGATTTTTTAACTAAAGGAATGGCTTGATTAAGCTTACCTTGACTAACGTAATAGTCTGCTTTTTGGTTCAGTTCTTCGGTTGGAGTTAACCACATAGAGCAACTTCCAAGGGTGAATAAAACAAAGATTAATGCAAGCTGTTTTTTAAACATAGAAAACTAAAATTATCGGCCGAATTTAGCAAAGATTTTTAACATGGACTTAGGTTTACATTAAATCCATGTTTAAATTTTACTCAAAAAAAATATTTCTGTAATAAAAAATGTATTTTCAGCATAAAAATAACAAATGAATTTAATTGCTATGATGCCTTATGGCAAAGATTTTTTATTTGTAGATGAAATTCTTCATGTTGACGAATCATCTATACAAGGAAGTTATACGTTTCCTGCTGACGCTGCATTTTACGCACATCATTTTCCTCAACAGCCTATTACACCAGGAGTCTTTCTTATTGAATCTGCCGCCCAAGTTGGTTTGGTAGCTTTTGGCATTTTCCTTCTGAATAGTACAAGTAAACTGAATTTTCCTATAGCTTTTACTTCTTCTCAAATTGATTTTTTTAGGCCGGTAGGACAGGGGGGAAAAATTTTTGTTGAAGCAGAAAAACAGTATTTTAGGTTTCAAAAATT
Organism: Flavobacteriaceae bacterium; assembly: GCA_022565635.1. Taxonomy (GTDB): domain Bacteria; phylum Bacteroidota; class Bacteroidia; order Flavobacteriales; family Flavobacteriaceae; genus Psychroflexus. The sequence goes on from JAIUMH010000089.1 coordinate 7,940, forward strand.
AAAAGTGAGTTTTAAGATAAAAAATTCTTCTGAAGAATTAGTAGCAAAAGGAGAGTTGTCAGGAATGTTTCAAATTAAAAATTGAATTGGATGAATAGAGTAGTTATTACAGGTGTAGGTATTGTGGCTCCTAATGCTATTGGTGTAGCGGATTTTCAATTAGCTTTACAAAAACAAGTTAATGGAATAACTTTTCAACCTTTATTAAAGGCGCTTAATTTTTCTTGTCAAGTAGCTGGTCAACCAAAAATTAGTCAACAGCATCTAGATGATAATTTTTCTGCTTTAGAACAACGAGGTTTAAAAGCCAACGGACTTATTTATGGAGTTATAGCTGGATTAGAAGCTTGGAAGAATGCTGGGTTAAAACTTGATAAGGATGCTTACCTTGAGCACGCCGGTATTATTTTTGGAACTGGAATTTTAGGAGTTGATAAACTTAAAGAGGCTTTTGATTTAATTGAATCTAAAAATGTAAGGCGATTAGGAAGTACAAGTGTTGTACAAACCATGGCCAGCGGAATATCTGCTTATTTAGGCGGAAAATTAGGGTGTGGCAACCAAGTTACTACCAATTCTTCAGCTTGCACAACAGGAACAGAATCTTTGCTTATGGCTTATCAACGCATTAAAAATGGAGAGGCAAAACAAATTTTGGCGGGAAGCTGTAGTGATGCAAGTCCATATGTTTGGGGCGGATTTGATGCTTTAAGAATCTTGCCAAATCAGTACAATAACCAACCAGAAAAAGCTTCTAGACCCATGAGTAAAACCGCTTCTGGTTTTGTGCCAAGTAGCGGAGCAGGTGCTTTTGTAGTAGAATCATTAAGTTCTGCCCAACAAAGAAATGCACCCATTTTAGCAGAAATACTTGGAGGCACTATTAATTCTGGTGGACAGCGAAATGGCGGAAGTATGACGGCTCCAAACTCAAAAGCAGTGGTTTCTTGCATACAAAAGGCTATCCAAAAAGCCCAAATTCAACCCCATCAAATAGATTGCATCAATGGACATTTAACCGCTACCAATATGGATGTAGAGGAGGTCTCTAATTGGTACAAGGCGCTTGAAAGACCAGTTGATTTTCCTAAAATCAACTCCTTAAAATCGCTTCTTGGGCATGGCTTAGCGGCTGCTGGAAGCATGGAGTTGGTAGCTTCAATTTTACAACTTAAAGAACAATTTGTTTTTGGGAATTCTAATTGTGAAGATTTGCATCCTAAAATTAAGGAACTTATTGGAGAAAAGGCTGTTCCAATTCAAACTATACATCGCCCAATTAATCATTTAATCAAGGCTAGTTTTGGTTTTGGAGATGTGAATGCATGTGTAGTGCTAAAGTCATTTAAATAGTTGAAATTGACTTGGTGTTTTGTTTGTTTTGCACAATAATATTAAGTTAATTTGTAAGGTGAAAAAAGTGGTGTTTTTGAGGTTAATGTGTAGGAATAATCATCAAATTATCGATTTTGAGAGTAGAGATTTGAGTATGTTTTTTGAAACAAAATAGGGTAGGAGTTAGGTGAAATCACAGACTCATTATAGTTTTTTTAGTTCAAATGATTGAAATCACAAACATAAGTGTTTGCCTTTCTTAATGTTATTGATAAATATAAAATCCTAAGACCACGCATTGGTAATGCCCTTAAAATAGATTGAAACATTTTGAATTTTATTGTTATAAAATTAGTGTATTGGAAGATAATTACAGACATCAAGGAAAACGAAAATTATTAGCTGAAAAATTAGCTGATAAGGGAATAAAAGATGAACAGGTTTTGGAAGCTATTGCACATATACCCAGGCATCTTTTTTTAGATTCTAGTTTTGAAGACCATGCTTATCAAGATAAAGCCTTTCCTATTGCCGCAGGGCAAACAATTTCTCACCCCTTTACGGTAGCGTTTCAAACCGAATTACTTCAGGTAAAAAGAGGAGAAAAAATCCTTGAAGTAGGAACAGGGAGTGGATATCAAGCCGCTGTTTTAAAGTATTTAGGAGCTAAAGTGTATACCATAGAAAGACAGCATAAACTGTATAAAAAAACGGCTAATTTTCTCAAAAATATTGGTTACAGTCCCAAGTATATTACATTTGGCGATGGATATAAAGGAATAAAAGCCTATGCGCCTTATCATAAAATTATTGTTACAGCAGGTGCTCCTTATATTCCAAAAGATTTAATGGCTCAGCTGAAAATAGGAGGTAGGTTGGTTATTCCAGTGGGTGAGGACCCTCAAATCATGACTTTACTAATTAGAAAAGATGTCAAAAAATTTGAAAAATATACCTTCGGAGAATTTAGATTCGTACCTTTATTAGAAAATAAAAATTAAAATCCTTAGATTTATATTCAAATTTATCATTTTATAACACTGAGTCTTATGAAATATTTTTACTTTAGTTCCTTTATTTTCTTCTTTATTCAACTTCAAGCTCAAGATTATACAAGTTATTTGGTGGGTCAGCCAGAAAATGTTAGTACAAATCCATCTTTTGGAATATGCTTAATGGGTGGAGCATCAGAAGACGACCAAGCCATGCAGTGGTTTTTGAACAAAGCAGATGGGGGAGATGTTGTTGTGTTAAGAACTACTGGAACAGATGGATACAATGATTATTTTTATTCAGATTTAGGAGTTTCTTTAAATTCTGTTGAAACTTTAGTGATTCATAATGAAGCTGGAGCAACCCACCCTCATGTATTAAATGCTATTGAAAATGCAGAAGCTATTTGGTTTGCGGGCGGAAATCAAGCTACTTATGTGGAATATTTTAAAGATAATGCACTAACTAATTTATTGAATGAACACATTAATGTAAAACAAGCTCCTATTGGAGGAACCAGTGCGGGAATGGCGATTATGGGCGAATTTTATTTTGATGCTATCAACGGAAGTATAACTTCTGAACAAGCATTAAATAACCCGTTTCATCCAAATGTTTCTATAGGACAAGGAAGCTTTTTAGATGTTCCGTTTTTAACCAACACCATAACAGACACACATTACAATAACCCTGATAGAAAGGGAAGGCATAGTGTTTTTATTTCAAGAATGTTAGATGAAACTCAAGAACTAAGCTATGGAATTGCAGCCGATGAGTTTGTAGGGATTTGCATTGATGAAAATGGTGAAGCGGTAGTTTTTGGCGAATATCCAGAATTTGACGATTATGCTTACTTTATACAAGCCAATTGTGAAGATGATTTTATGCCTGAAGTGCTCACAGCAGGTGAAGCGCTAACTTGGAATAAAGCCAATAAAGCTATGAAGGTTTATCAATTACCCGCTACTTCAACAGGAAATAATAGTTTCAATTTATCTACGTGGAATGAAGGAAATGGAGGTGAATGGCAAGCATGGTGGGTTGATGAAGGCGATTTGTTTATTGAAAATACCACAGATTTTGATTGTCCATCCTTTACCGTTGATACCTTTGATCCAACAACCATCAATATTTATCCTAATCCCACTTCAGATTTTTTATTTATTGAAGCAGATACAAACATAAAACACTTAAAGCTCTATGCCATTACAGGTCAATTAAAGTGGAGTAGTGACAAGCCAATTCAGTCTAAAATTGATATCAGAGATTTGGCT
>JAIUMH010000090.1 GCA_022565635.1 Flavobacteriaceae bacterium
AGACAAAGGAAATCAAACGTTAAAAGACATTGTTGACTTAGTTAGCAAAACCTAAACTCACTTTCTTTGTTAAGCACTCAAAAAATACATCCATTTTGGCCTAAAAAAGTTTCTTTAGAAAGGTTTTTTATAAAGTTTGAATTTTAAACACAAAACTTTAATCTATCAAGTTGTATCATTAAACTAAAAGAAAGTAAGGACTTTAGGATGATTCATATGCATCATCATAAGCACTTCCACTAAAAATGTAAGGATTAAATTTTATTCTTCTAAGATTATGCTTGAAATGTTGCTTCAAAAAAGTATTTTTGTGGGATAAATTTTTAAATAGTGTTTCAAACCACCCAGAATAATAATATTTTCAGACTGCTTTTTCAGGGAATTTCTGAAGGTGTTTTAGTTGTTAATGAGAACCAAATTATAGTTGAAGTAAATGATGCATTAACAGATATGTTTGGCTATTCAACAAATGAATTAAAAGGCATGCATCTCAACACACTAATCCCTACACATGTCCACGCTAAACATGACACTTACTTCAAAAAATTTATAGCCATGGGGAAGAGCAGAAAAATGGGTATTGGTATGGACTTATTTGGAATTAAAAAAGACGGCAATAAGTTTCCTGTTGAAGCTGGTCTAAATCCATTTTCTGTGAGCGGAAAGAACTATGTAATGACCATTCTAACGGACATCACCTTAAGAAAAAAAAGTGAGCAGGAAATAAAAGAATTGAATAATGAGCTTGAAACTAAAATTGAAATTAGAACAGAAGAGCTTAAAAACACTGTTCAAAAACTTCAATCCAACAACCAAGTTCTTGAGGATGAAATAGCTAAGCGAAAAAAAGCGGAAGCGAAAATAAAAACAGCTCTAAACAAAGAGAGAGAGTTGGGAGATTTGAAAACAAAATTTTTATCCTTAGTTTCACACGAATTTAAAACTCCCTTAAGTGGCATCTTAACCTCAGCAACGCTAATAGGAAAGTATGAGCTAACAGAGCAACAGGACAAAAGAAACAAGCATATTAAGACCATTAAAAACAAGGTACATTACCTAACTAATATTTTGAATGATTTTCTCTCTATAGAACGTTTAGAATCAGGTAAAGTGACTTATAAATTTGAAGAGTTTAGTCTTCAAACACTTATTAATGAAGTGATTTACAATGCTAATGTTACTTTAAAAAGTGGACAAAAAATCAATTATCCTAATCCTATTGAAGACTGTCTTTTACACCAAGACAAAAACGTAATGGAATTGGTTTTATCAAACTTATTAAGCAATGCCATCAAGTATTCACCAGAAGATACCTCAATAGATTTTAGAATTTCGCAAGATGAGCAAAAAATTCATTTTGAAGTTGAAGACCAAGGTATGGGCATTCCTAAAAAAGATCAAAAGCACATTTTTGAGCGTTATTTTAGAGCAGAAAATGCAATTAATAACCAAGGAACCGGAATTGGATTAAACATAGCTAAGGTACACTTAGAAAATTTAGGCGGAAAAATTTACTACATAAGCGAAGAAAATAAAGGAACTACTTTTTACGTAGAAATACCCAAAAAACATGGATAAAAAATTACTTTTAATAGAAGATGACCAAACGGTAAGAGAAACTACAGAAGAAATTTTAGAACTTTCAGGTTATACTGTATTTACTGCAAAAAATGGAAAAGAAGGAGTTCAGCAGGCAAAAAAAATCCTTCCAGACTTAATTGTCTGTGATGTGATGATGCCCGAAATGGATGGTTATCAGGTTTTGCAAAAATTAGCTGAAGAGAATACTACTTTTGAAATCCCATTTATATTCTTATCTGCAAAAACAGACCATAAAGACATTAGAAAAGGGATGGATTTAGGCGCTGATGATTACCTCACTAAACCTTTTGAAGAAGAAGATTTAATCAATGCTATTGAAAGTAGGCTTGCCAAAACTGCTATTCTTCAACAAAGAAGAGAAACAATGCAAGCAAAGTCTCAATCTCATTCTATGAATTTAGAAAATTTTATAGATGAATTAAGGAAGTTTCCTGAAAAGAATTATGAGGCCGGGAGTACTGTTTATCAACCAGGAGATACTGCCAATCAATTTTTCTTAATTAAAAGAGGGGTGGTAAAAACACACAAAACAGATAATCAAGGTAAAGATTTAATCACCTCCTTGTTTAAAATGGATGATTTCTTTGGAAATTTGGTTTTTAATGAAACTTCTAACTACAAAGAATTTGCAACCGCTCTAGAAGACACTGTGTTGCATATAATTCCTAAGCTTGAGCTGAAGAAATTATTACAAAACAATCATCAAATTTTATTTGAAATTATTAAAGTATTAGGTGACCATTTAGACGAATCTAAAGATCAACTTTTAGATATGGCTTACAGCTCTGTTCAACGAAAAACAGCTCAAACCATTTTATTGTTTACAGAACGTTTAAAGAAAAATAAACTAAGGCAAATACGGATTTCACGGTCAGATTTAGCGGCTGTAGCAGGAATTGCTTCAGAAAGCTTAATACGTACATTGTCTAAATTTAAAAAACAAGGTATTGTTGAGATTGAAGGCAGAAATATTAAAATATTAGATTTTGAAGCCTTAGAAGACATCAAGTAAAATGGATTATTAATTTAGCTATTACTCTTTTACAAAAAACTTAATAGCAAACAAAATGCCAATAAAGACCAGAAAACCCAGTAGGATAAAGAGACTACCACTGTAATATTTCTTGTGGAGTTTTTTGTCTTTTCGATAACTTAAAACAAGAAACACCGTAAAGGCAATAACAAAAAAAACAGCAAAATATAATTGACCCTCTGTAAACATCTTTTTTAAAGCAAAAATAAGTTTTATTATGATTAAAAAACCTATAGAAAGTGTAAAAAAATTTCATGAAGCCTTTCAACTTGGTTACAAAGAACAACCAAGTATTGAACTTAGTGAAGAAAAAATTGATTTAAGGTTTAATTTAATGGCCGAAGAAAACAAAGAATACTTAGAAGCGGCTAAAAACAAAGACCTCATTGAAGTAGCAGACGCCTTAGGAGATATGCTTTATATTCTGTGCGGCACCATCATTGAACACGGCATGCAAGATGTTATTGAAGATGTTTTTGATGAGATACAACGCAGTAATATGAGTAAACTTGATAAAAATGGTAATCCTATTTTTAGAGCGGATGGTAAAGTTTTAAAAAGCGACTTATATTTTAAACCAAATTTAGCCCAGTTTTTTAAAAAAGACCGTTAATTTCTCCATCAATTCTTTCAATAATATCACCTAAATGCTCTGGATTATCTACAAAGTCAATTTCATCAACATCAATAATTAGCAAATTGCCCTTATCGTAATTTTTAATCCAGCTTTCATAACGGTCATTAAGCTTATTTAGGTAATCAATTGAAATTGAATTTTCATAATCTCTGCCTCTTTTTTGTATTTGCTTGACTAGATTAGGCACAGAACTTCTCAAATAAATAAGTAAGTCGGGAGATTTGGTTACTGATTCCATCAAATCAAAAAGCGACTTATAATTATTGTAATCACGATCACTCATCAACCGCATTGCATGCAAGTTTGGAGCAAAAATATAAGCATCTTCATAAATTGTTCTGTCCTGGATAATATCTTTACCACTTTCACGAATTTCCAAAATCTGTCTAAATCTACTATTTAGAAAATAAATTTGAAGATTAAAACTCCACCTAGACATATCATCATAAAAATCTTCTAAGTAAGGGTTTTCAAGTACGTCTTCAAACTCAGGCTCCCAATTAAAATGTTTCGCTAAAAGGCGTGTTAAAGTAGTTTTTCCAGCTCCTATATTTCCTGCAATAGCAATGTGCATATTATTGTTTTTTCAAAGTATAAATAAAAAGTTCTTTTCCGTTGTAAATATAGATTTTTTCATCGTTTAGAAAGAAGGCTTCTTTTAAAATTTCAGGTAAATCAACAGGAAAAATTTCATTGGCTTTGTTCTTGAAAAAAAATTGGCCCTCTGTGTTTTTAAATAAAACAGTGTTTTTATAGATATCAAATTGACTTACTTTAAGTTGAAGTTGTTCAATTATACTACCATAAATATTAAATTTAATAAACGAATTTTCTGTAGCTAAATAGCAAAAATTAAAGTTGCTTTTTTGAAGCACCACTTCATCATACAAAGGTATGGACCTAGCAAGTATAGATTTTCTTCGGTGATCGTAAACTTGCAGTTCATTTACATCTATATTAAATGTCCAAATACTATTATCATTGGCCATGGTAACAAAATCAAAATTGCTATTATTTCTAGACAAGTTGAAATTTATTCTATCTAATTCATTCATTCTATTATCTAAAAAAACAACTGTATTAGCCTCTTTATAAAAAACCAAAATCCGAAGTGGGTTAAGGTAATCTACGTAATGAATATTCCCCAACCTAAGATCTCTAAACTCTAATTCCTCACCATCAAACAACTTAATTAAATTGCCTTTACGTTCATAATACAAATTTCCTTTTTGATCTACTCCATGAAATCTGGATGCGTCTAAGTTCTTAGTCATAAAAAGTTCTGTGGTGTAGTTTTGACTAAACGAAAACATACAACTCATAAAAAACACCAATCCAATAACTGAAAAACACTTCATAAGGCTTATTTTTAGTTGGTTACTTACTTCTGCCGAAGCTCTTGCTGCGGGTTTTCTTTATAAAAGTCGTGAGGAATTGGTAATATCCAAGAATTATGACCAAAATAATTCCACTGCACACTAGCTAAATCAACCTCATCATCAATCAATTTTCTATACGGACGCCCATTTACACTAATTTTTACATCTGCATACACTTCAACTGCTTGTCCTTTTTGCTCAAAATCTTTTTTTATGATTTGAGCATACTGCCAAACACCATCTGGTTTAACTATGGTTTTGTACTGTTTATTTTTAATGTAATCTGAATTATTAATCCACTCTTTCTCACCTGTTTCTTTATCAATTATAAACATATTTGTGATACCTTGCTTAGACCTAAGCATCATACGCCAACTTAATCTATGCCCCTCTTCTGTCCATAATACATCTCCTTCAATAAAATGATGCCTTACGGGTAAACTTATTTGAACAGCAAACCAAATTACCAAAAATGGAACTAGCAAAGGTTGGTATGAAGCTACTTGTACTTCGGTTTTTTGGTACAGAGGTTTTCTTTTTAAAAACAAGCGATTAATTAATTCTGGCGAAAAGAAAAACAAAGAAAATGCAAGAGACATATAAGGAAAAATTCCTATATGAAAAACGTAACTATTAAAGAGGTGAAAAAAAATACTAAAAACAAAAATAAATAGCCGAGTTCTTTTCCAAAGCAATAAAGGAACCACAAGTAAATCAAACAAAATTCCTACATATTTAATGCTTACATGAGCTAAATTAGTTTGTAAAAAATCACCTATTAACGGGGTGTTTTCTTTACTAGACATCAATAACTTAGGAAAGCTTAGGTCTAGCCAATCTGGATAAAATTTAGCTATTGAAGCATACGTATAGACAATCCAAATTTGAATTATTAAAAACCAAGGAACCCACTGTGGCATGGATAGTGATTTGATGTTAGGGTTTCTTTTTGCATCTAAAGAAAAATACTTGTGTGCTGGAGCAATAAGCATAAATACGCAAAGAAGTATGAGTAAATAATAGTGATTATTGTACGAAGATTTTTGCATTAAATAAGCAAAAGTCCACATTAATGTGTACATAAAAATACCAAGTTTATACCGGTATCCTAGCATTACAAAAATGCCAAAAACACCCATCAAGAAAAAATAAAAATACATCAATTCTCCTTGCAGATATTGCAAAAAGTCAAAGCCAATAAAGTTAAAGGTGAAATCTGGCTCAACCAAGGTTATTCTAACCCATCCTGTAGCAATAGCCCCCCAAGCCTCTAGCGTTATTAGAAGCCCAAAAAGAATTCTAAAAACAACTAAACTAGAATTATCTACTTGCTTAAATAAGATTTTATTTAAATTCATTATTGATGAATTTTTGAGCTATTTTTTGATCATTTTTCATGGCATTAATTAGTTGATCTACTCCTTCAAATTTCTCTTCGTTTCTTATTTTCTTCAACAAATTAACCTGAATAATTTGTCCGTAAATATCTTGATTAAAATTGAAAAAATGAACTTCTATACTTTGTTTATTTTCGCCAAGAGTAGGATTTACCCCAATATTCATCATTCCATAGTGCATTTCCTTATTTACTTTACCTTTCACTACATATACTCCTTGTTTAGGAATAATCTTGTAATCTTCTTCAATTTGAATATTTGCTGTGGCAAACCCAAAACCTTTGCCCAGTCCTTTTCCTTTTACCACTTTACCTTCAAGGCTAAACTCAGAGCTCATGTATTGGTTAGCTAAAGTAATATCTCCTTCTAAAATTGCATTTCTGATTTTGGTTGAGCTTACCGCAACATCTTCAATGTCTTGCTTAGAAATCTCTTCCACATCAAAGCCAAGCTGATTTCCAAATTTATATAAATCTTGAATATCTGCAGTTCTGTTTCTACCAAATCTATGGTCATAGCCAATAATCACTTTTTTTGCTTTCAAACCATTTACCAATACTTCTTCTACATATTGCTTTGCGGTTAATCTAGAAAACTCTTTTGTAAAAGGATGGATAATTAGGTTTTCAAGACCCGATTTGGCCAATGCTTCTTCACGCTCCTTTATGGTGTGTATAAGTTTTAGGTCGTGACTTTGTTGCAGTACCATTCTGGGGTGGGGGAAAAAAGTAAGTAAGGTTGGCGAAAGTCTTTTTTCCGAAGCCTTAATTAATCGTTGAATTATTTTTCTATGACCAATATGTACGCCATCAAAAGTACCAATTGTTACAACAGTTGGTTGTTGGCTTTTAAAATCTTTGACGTTGTGAAATACTTTCAATGGTATATTATTTTCCGTTAAACTGATTCATTGTAATTGAAGCTCCTGCTAAACAAAAAGATTTGATTAACGCTTTAGATTTTTCTAACCTTTCTGGCAACTCTTCTACTTCTTTACCTTCCCACTTCCCCAATACATAATTTACCTGTTTTCCTTTAGAAAAGGCATCACCTATACCAAAACGAAACCTGGAATATTGAGTGGTATTTAATTCTTGCTGAATGCTTTTTAAGCCATTATGCCCACCATTACTCCCTTTTGTTTTTAAACGAAGAGTACCAAAATCCAAATTTAAGTCATCTGTAATAATCAGCATATTTTCTAGGTCAATTTTTTCTTTTTCAAGCCAGTATTTACAGGCTTTGCCACTTAAATTCATGTAGGTATTAGGCATTAGCAAAAATAGTTTTTTTCCCTTGATAGAAGCTTCAGCTAACCTACCATAACGTCTTTCATCAAACTCAACATTCATTTCATCGGCTAAGTTTTTAACAATTTTAAAACCAATATTATGCCTTGTATTGATATAATCTGCACCAGGATTTCCTAGTCCAACAATTAAAAATTTTTTCATGTTAGTTTCTTTCGATTTATTTGATAACAATCTTCCGAAAAATGCTCTCACCTTATTTTTTTAGTAAAAATAAAAAAGCATCACCAAATGGGATGCTTTCTTATCATTATTTTCTTTTAATGAACTAGAATTATTCTTCAGATTTTGCTTCTTCAGCTCCACCTTCAGTTCCTTCTTCTTCATCATCTTCATCTACACCAATAGCAGCTACATTTCTAGATGTTCTTACTTGACAAATTACTGTGTTGTCTGGATGTAAAATTTTGTAATCTTCGCTTGTTGCATCAGTAACATAAAGTTTGTTACCAATTTTTAACTTCGTAATATTTACTAAAATAGTATCTGGAAGATTCTTTGCAAGACCTCTTACATAAAGTCTTCTTAAGTTAAATCTCAACACACCACCATTTTTAACCCCTTTAGGAATTCCTTCAGTTTCTACAGGAATTTCCATTGTAATTGGTTGGTCTTCTTCAAACTGGTAGAAGTCCATGTGAAGGATAGCATCCGTTACTGGGTGAAATTGAATGTCCTGCAAAACAGCATTCAATGTTGTACCATCGTTTAATTCAAGATTAACCGTGTGCACGTCTGGCGTATACACTAAATTCTTGAAAGAAATTTCAGGTGCGTGAAAATGAACAGCCTCTTTCCCTCCGTAAACTACGCAAGGGACCTCACCAGCATTACGTAGGGCTTTTGTTGCTTTCTTGCCCACGCTTTCTCTTTTAGATCCTTTGATCGTAAGTGACTTCATAATTTATTTATTTATTTACATTAAAAATTTAGAGCTAATTGATTTATTGGTTTGTATAGCTTTCATTACTTCAGCAAATAACTCTGCACAACTTACCACTTTAATCTTTTCACTCTTTTGCTTTAAAGGGATACTATCTGTTACAATTAGTTCCTCTAATTTTGAATCTCTTATTTTGTCATAAGCATTGCCTGATAAAACTGGATGTGTACATATAGCTCTTACGCTTTTGGCTCCACGTTCCATCATTAAATTGGCCGCATGGGTTAATGTTCCGGCAGTATCTACCAAATCATCAACCAAAACAACGTTTTTACCAGTTACATCACCAATTAATTCCATGTGAGATATCACATTAGCTTTGGCACGTTGCTTATAACAAATTACCACGTCAGACTTCATTGCCTTAGAATACGCATAAGCTCGTTTAGAGCCTCCCATATCGGGCGAAGCCATGGTTAAATTATCTAAATCTAAATTTCGTAAATACGGTAAAAAAACCGTAGAAGCATACAAATGATCTACCGGCTTTTCAAAAAAGCCCTGAATTTGATCGGCATGCAAATCCATAGTAATGATCCTTGTAGCTCCAGCTGTTTCTAGCATTTTTGCTATCATTTTAGCAGCAATAGGCACTCTTGGCTTATCCTTTCTATCTTGTCTAGCCCAACCAAAATAAGGAATAACTGCTGTAATATGTCTAGCCGAAGAACGTTTAGCCGCGTCTAACATGAGCAACATTTCCATCAAATTATCAGCATTAGGAAAAGTAGAACCAATTAAAAATACACGAGAACCTCTCACTGACTCCTCAAAAGAAGGTTGAAACTCACCATCACTATATTTGTTAGTGATTACATTTCCAAGAGAGATTCCATAATACTTTGCAATAGCATTAGCTAGCTCTACACTTTGAGAACAAGCAAATATTTTTGCAACTTTTTCTGTTTCAGGCATAATACTATTTGTTGTGTTGTTTTATGTCGCCGCAAAAATAGAAATAAAATTGAAAGAAGCTTCAAAAAAAATAAGCTATTTTCACGTTTAATTCAAAAAAATATTTAGTTTTGCAATTCCAAATTTGCCTAGGTGGCGGAACTGGTAGACGCGCTGGATTCAAAATCCAGTTTCCTCGGAAGTGCGGGTTCGATTCCCGCCCTAGGTACTTTAAAAAACCTCTAACTCCTGTTAGAGGTTTTATTTTTAAATACCTCTTGCTTGAACCGCCATTTTTCGTTAAAACTATTTAGTGAACAATAATTCGCATATATGGTTTGTGGCGACTTAAAATGCGCAAATTTTTCGGTTAAAAACTCAGTTTCTAAAAATACACAAATCTCGCTACCTGCCTGCGCTCCTTGGAAGGCAGGTTTTTTTATGCGCTGTTGTAGGAAGTGCTTTAGAAGCTTTCGTTTAATTCTCTAAACATTTGGATTGTATCAATATATCTTACGTTAAATTGATTACAAACTTCAGGTATTTTTATTCTATTTTTTCTTTCTGGTTGACTTTTTTCATAAGTTACAATAGTCCAATTATTACTCATAGCAAAAGCAATAAGCCAAGGGTCTGCAAGGTCAGTTTCAAGAAACTCTTGTATAGCATTTGGTGTAAAATGATGAGACATTGAATTTGTCCAGTTTACAATTGAAATATAATTTTGAATAACAATATCTGTATTGATAAAAAAATCGTTTGGCAAATTAGCATCACACCATACTTTAAGTTCATCTTCGTGAGAAGAATTGTCGTAAATTTCTTTTTTTACCTTATCTATACTTACTATCGTACCATTTTGAGATAGAGCATTAACTTTTAACCAAAAACTTTGGACAACATCAAGAGGATAAATTGAACGATGGGCTTGTATGAAGAAGTTTGAATCTACGATATATTTACTCATACTTGGAATAGATATTCGTTAATAAACTTGTCGTACGTATTTCCTTTTAAGCTAGTTAATTTATATGCATCTCTATATAAAAGATTGTTTTCATTTACTGCATTATTCACGTAGCTAGCAAACCTTAAACTAATTCTCTTTTTAGCAGTTGCGTAAAAATTCCCACCAGAACCTTGGTTCTCCTTTTTGTTTTTAAATTCTGCTATATAATTGTTGTAGAATTCAAAAAAAGAAGTTTTAGATATTAAGTTTAAATCTAATGCTCTTCTTGCAATTACAATTGGGCTAACTTTAAAAACTCTACTTAAATATTTGATGTTTTGACTGCTATTCCATTTTTCTCTAAAGAATGTTTCAGGTACTAAAAATTCGGCAGCAACTTTATCACATAATAATTCCGTTGGGTCATCTGCTGGAAGCATTTGTTTGTTGTCAAAACCAGCACTTTCACCTAGCCAAATATGAGCAATTTCGTGAATTAAAGTAAACATTTGTGCAGCTTTTGCATCTGCAGAATTTATGAATAGAAAAGGTGCTTTGTTATTTACTAAAACAAAGCCTCTACATTCTTCAACTAATATTTTTCTTCTGGTGTTGTTTCCAACAATTCCATTAAAATTGACAATTATTCCAATTTCCTCAATTTGTAATGTAAGATAATCTAAAGCTTTTTCCCAAGTACCAAGTTTACTTGCCCAATTTAAAGGAAGTCCTAAGGTATTTCTAATATCATTTGCAATCTCCTTATAATTAGAGTTGTCATTATATTTCCCTACAAAGTCTAAATCAGAATATTCGCTTTCCTGTAAATAATTTGTCAACCAATTCTGCCTGTCCTTTATAATTTGGATAGTATGATAGACATTTAAAGAAACTTTATCTCTAGGTGCTGCTCCAGTTCTAAAAAATGGTATAGGTATTTCTTCTTTAGGTGGCTCATTCATAAACATATATCCAAAAGGAACGTGAACTTTATGAGTGAAGTTTTCTAATTGTTTTAAAGTAGGTTTCTTATTTCCTTCTATCCAATCTAAAACATCAGGATTTTCCGCATAAAATTCTTCTAGACTATTACCTGCTCGAGTAATTGCCCAGTTTATAATATTAGAATTTATATTTTCAATCCTTGTTGCCATTAGGCAAATATAATTTAATTAATTTTAATTAGCTGTTTTTATCTTTAGTCGGTTTTTTCGCATTCTGACTAACGTAAAATAAATTACTGAAAATCAATAGATTAAAATTCACTTAATTTTCTATCTCTCCATCCTAAATTTACTCATTTTTACGTTAGC
>JAIUMH010000091.1 GCA_022565635.1 Flavobacteriaceae bacterium
AATTAGAAGAACATTGACATATTTTTTGGTTTTACATTACAAATCTATAAAAAAATGCACCTGTTATTTTAGCTATACAAATATTTTAAAACAATGAAGGAGAAAAACTTCAATTTCATTGCCTATATTTACCATCACAATAAAAAAACGAATATATGAAATCATCTTCTCTTCTTGTTTGTGGCTTTAGTCTTATCTTTGCATTTGCTTGTAAAAACGAAAAAAAAGAAAATTTGGCTACACTAACACCACCCGAAGCAAAAAAACAACCTAAAGAACTAACTATACACGGCCACACCCGTACGGATAACTATTTCTGGCTGAAGGAAAGAGAAAATCCAGAGGTGATTGATTACTTAACAAAGGAAAATGAGTTTTACCAAGAATTCATGAAGCCTTATAAAAATTTTGAAGAAGACCTTTTTCAAGAACTGAAATCAAGAATCAAAGAAGATGATGAGTCGGTTCCTTATTTTTTGAATGGATATTGGTACCAAGCACAATATAAAGAAGGTAAAGACTATCCTATTTATGTAAGAAGGAAAGGTAATAAAGATGCTCCTGAAGAGATTATTGTTGATGTAAATGATTTAGCAAAAGATCATAGCTATTTCAATTTAACAGGATTAAGCATCAGCCCAAATAATCGCTATGCCAGTTTTGGGATTGACTCTGTTGGTAGAAGAAAATACACCCTTCAAATTAAAGACTTAGAGAAAAATGAAATTCTACCCACAAAAATTGAAGTAACTACCGGAGGATCGGTTTGGGCAAATGATAACAAAACCCTCTTCTATACCAGAAAAGACGAACAGACCTTGCGTTCTAACCAAGTTTTTAAGCACCGCTTTGGAAGCTTGCCAGAAGAGGATGAAATGGTTTTTCAAGAAGAGGATGAAACTTTTATTAGTTATGTATATAAAACCAAATCGAAGCAATTTATAGTAATTGGTTCTACCAGTACAATGACGGATGAATACCGAATTTTAAATGCTGATGAACCTGATGGTGAATTTCAGCTTTTTACTGCTCGTGAGCGAGGTGTTGAATTTAATTTTGAACATTTTGAAGATTATTTTTACATCACTACAAACAAAGATGGAGCTACTAATTTTAAGTTGATGAAAACCCCAATTCATCAAACTTCTTCAGCAAATTGGATGGAAGTTATTCCTCATAAAGAAGATACTTTATTAGAAGGAATTGACGTTTTTAGTGAGTATTTGGTGACTTCTGAAAGATATAACGGATTAAATAGAATTCGTATTAAGCGTTGGGATGAAACAGATGATTTTTACCTGCCTTTTGAGAGCGAAACTTATACCGCTTACACATCAACAAATCCAGAATTTAACACCCATAAATTGAGGTTTGCTTACAATTCTTTAACCCATCCTGCTTCGGTTATAGAATTTGATATGAAAGAAAAAACAAGCATAACCTTAAAGGAACAAGAAGTTCCTGATCCTCATTTTGATAAAGAGAATTATATTTCTGAAAGGATCTGGGCAACTGCTAAAGATGGAACAAAAATTCCTGTTTCTTTAGTCTATAGAAAAGGGATTAAAAGAAATGGAAAAAACCCTTTACTTCAATATGCTTATGGAAGTTACGGAGCTACAATGGATCCGTACTTCTCAACCTCCAGATTAAGTCTTTTAGATCGTGGTTTTATTTATGCCATTGCTCATATTAGAGGGGGTGAATATTTAGGAAGAGAATGGTATGAAAAGGGAAAAATGCTTCACAAGAAAAATACATTTACCGATTTTATAGACGTAAGTGAATACTTAATTGAACAAAAATATACTTCACCAGAGCATTTGTACGCTTCTGGAGGCTCTGCCGGTGGTTTATTGATGGGAGCTGTAATGAATAGCGCTCCAGAATTATACAATGGAGTAATTGCCGCTGTACCTTTTGTAGATGTAGTAACTACTATGTTAGACGATAGTATTCCATTAACTACGGGCGAATATGACGAGTGGGGAAATCCTAATGAAAAGGAATATTATGAATATATGCTTTCTTATTCTCCTTATGATCAGGTGAAAGCTCAAAACTACCCCAACCTTTTGGTAACCACAGGCTTGCACGACTCACAAGTACAATACTGGGAACCCGCTAAATGGGTAGCCAAATTAAGAGAAATGAAAACCGATGACAAATTACTCTTTTTAGACACCAATATGAAAGCTGGACATGGTGGAGCTTCTGGCCGTTTTGAATCACTAAAAGAAGTGGCTAAAGAATATATTTTCCTATTTCATTTAGAAAACATTAAATCCTGATAGTTTGAACTGAAATTTAAGTTTTTCAACAAGGTATAATGTACAAACTTTTTCTAATTTTATTTTGTTGAAAAAACTGAGTATCCTTTAAAAATAACAAATTGGTCAAGTATTTAAGATTCCATTGTCAGTAATTTAAAGCCTGCAGTAATTAAGTTTTTAATGAAAATTGAGTTGACATTAATCAATTTTACTAATGAAAATTTGTTAGGCTTTACAGCATTTTTAATGATAAGTAAAAAAAAATTGTAAATTTGCTTTTTAGCTTTTTTAGGAAAGCAAAAAAAACTCTTATGCATAAAAACAACTCAATTCATAATAATTTACTTGAACTCATAGGTGATACACCCATGATTAGGTTAAATAAAATTACCCAAGATTACCCAGGTAATTATTATACTAAATTTGAAGCACATAATCCAGGTCATTCTTCTAAAGATAGGATAGCTGTACACATCATAGAGCGTGCAGAAAAAGAAGGTAAGATTAAGCCTGGAGATACCATTATAGAGACTACTTCTGGAAACACTGGCTTTAGTGTGGCTATGGCTTGTATAATAAAAGGATATAAATGTATTTTGGCTGTAAGTTCTAAATCATCACAAGATAAGATTAGCCTGCTAAAAAGTATGGGAGCAGATGTTCATGTTTGCCCTTCAAACGTTCCTGCAGACGATCCGCGTTCTTATTATGAGGTTGCCAAAAAACTCCATCAAGAAATTCCAGGTTCAATGTACATCAATCAATATTTTAACGAACAAAACATAGATGCACATTACCTCACTACAGGGCCAGAAATTTGGCAACAGACGCAAGGTAAAATCACCCACTTAGTAGCATGTAGTGGTACCGGAGGCACAATATCTGGTACGGCAAGGTATTTAAAAGAACAAAATCCAACAATTAAAATAATTGGTATTGATGCTTATGGTTCTGTAATTCAAAAATATCATGAAACAGGACAGTTAGACAAAGATGAAATTTTTCCTTACCGCATAGAAGGTCTAGGAAAAAATTTAATCCCCACAGCAACCGATTTTCAAATTATTGATAGATACATTAAAGTAACCGATGAAGAAAGTGCGTATGTAGCTAGAGATTTGGCTAAAAAAGAAGGCATGTTTGTAGGTTATACAAGTGGAGCAGCTATGCAAGGTGTAAAGCAATTGGTTAATGAAGGTGAATTTAACGAAAATAGCGAAGTTGTTATAATTTTTCCTGACCATGGGTCTAGGTATATGAGTAAAATCTATAGCAACAGCTGGATGAAAGAGCAAGGCTTTACTGAACCCACAGAAGAACAAACTTTAAAAGCCAAAAAACCTATTAATAACTTAAACAAAAATTAAGCTTTTTAAAGCTTTTTTTAATTCTAAAATAGAATAGCAATAACTTTATTAATTTTACGTAAAGTTAATTGTATTGAGTATAAAATCAAACACTTTATAATGAACGATTTATTTCATAAAATATACAAAGACAAAGGGCCCTTAGGCAAATGGGCAGATCAAGCAGAAGGTTATTTTGTTTTTCCTAAGCTTGAAGGTGAAATTGGCAACCGAATGAAATTTCAAGGAAAGGAAGTTATTACTTGGAGTGTAAATGATTACTTAGGCTTAGCCAACCATCCTGAAGTTAGAAAAGTTGATGCTGAAGCGGCTGCAAAATGGGGTAGCGCCTATCCTATGGGAGCTAGAATGATGAGCGGACATACAGATTTGCATGAAAAATTACAAAATGAATTGGCTGCATTTGTAGGAAAAGAAGCGGCTTACTTACTTAACTTTGGTTATCAAGGTATATTATCAACCATTGATGCTCTGGTAAGTAAAAATGACGTTATTGTATATGATGTTGATGCACATGCTTGTATTATTGATGGAGTTAGACTTCACCTAGGTAAACGCTTTACTTACAAACACAATGACATTGAAAGTATAAAAATCAATCTTGAACGAGCTGAGAAAATTGCTGAACAAACTGGAGGTGGAATCTTGTTAATTTCTGAAGGTGTTTTTGGCATGCGAGGAGAACAAGGTAAATTAAAAGAAATTGTTGCTTTAAAAGAAAAATACAACTTTAGACTTTTAGTGGATGATGCACACGGGTTTGGAACTTTAGGTAAAACAGGAGCAGGAGCTGGTGAAGAGCAAGGTGTACAAGATCAAATTGATGTGTATTTTGCTACTTTTGCTAAATCAATGGCAAGCACAGGAGCTTTTATTGCAGGCGATAAAGAAATCATGGATTACATGAAGTATAATATGCGCTCTCAAATGTTTGCTAAATCACTTCAAATGACTTTAGTTGAAGGAGCTTTAAAGCGTTTAGAGATGATTAGAACCATGCCCGAATTGAAGCAAAAACTTTGGAAAAACGTAAATGCTCTTCAAAACGGCCTGAAAGAAAATGGATTTGATATAGGTTCTACTTCTAGTTGCGTAACACCAGTATATTTAAAAGGTAGCGTTCCTGAAGCAATGGCTTTAGTAAAAGACTTAAGAGAAAACTATGGTGTTTTTTGTTCAATTGTAGTTTATCCTGTAATACCTAAAGGATTAATTTTACTTCGCCTAATTCCTACTGCTTCTCATACTATGGAGGACATCAATGAAACCTTAGATGCCTTTTCTGCTATTAGAAGTAGACTAGAGAATGGAACTTACAAGAAAATTGCTGAACGTATAATGGCTACAAGCAAAAAAGCCTAATACCAGTTATTATTTGAAATTACTGTAAAAGAAAAAAGGGCGTTTTATTGCGGTAATTTCAATTGATAGATGGTATAAATACTGCCTATTATCTTTTATTGTAAAAATTAAAAAAAGCTTCAGGAACCTGAAGCTTTTTTTAGTCTTATTGATTAACTTTTTAGATGGATTTAATAATCTCTATAAAATCATCAGCTTTTAAAGAAGCACCACCTATTAAACCACCATCAACATCTGGCATACTAAAAATTTCTTTGGCATTGGCAGGTTTTACACTTCCTCCGTACAAAATACTAATTTCATCTGCTACTGTTTCAGTATAATTTTGCGCAATTAAATCTCTTATAAATTTATGCATTTCTTGAGCTTGTTCAGGACTAGCTGTCTTACCCGTACCAATAGCCCAAACAGGTTCATAAGCAACAACAATTTTTTTAAACTCTTGGGCAGATAGATGAAAAGTTGCCTTTTCAATCTGTTGTTTCACTACTTCAAAGTGTTGACCAGCTTCTCTTGCGGGTAATTTTTCACCTACACAAAACAATGGAGTAATCTCATTAGCAAGAGACTGGTTGACTTTGGCTTGCAGAAGTGCGTCAGACTCGTTGTAAATCTCTCTACGTTCACTATGACCAATAATGGCATGACTCACCCCTACAGCCTTTAGCATACTTGCAGAAATTTCACCGGTAAATGCACCTGAGTCATTTTCATGTATATTTTGAGAAGCCACATGTATAGGAGTTTCTTTTAGATTTTCAAAAGCATAGTGTAGATTTGTAAATGCTGGAGATACAATAACTTCGGCAGTAATTTGATTAGGTAAGTGCTGGGTCAAGCCTTCCAACAAAAGTTTAGTTTCAGCTAAATTACAATTCATTTTCCAGTTTCCCGCTACAATTTTTTTTCTCATAAAATTAAAGTTTAATCGACTTTTGGGTCGAGTTTTGAATATACAATATCTACAAAGATATTAATTAAAATAAACATAGCCGCAATAACTATAACTGCACCCATAATAACTGGCATATCTAAGAGATTTAAGGCATCTACAATTTCTTTTCCTAATCCATTCCAACCAAAGATATATTCAACAAAAACAGCCCCTGCTAATAAGGAAGCAAACCATCCAGAAATGGCTGTAATTACGGGATTTAATGAATTTTTTAAGGCATGCGAATAGATGATTTTAAAATTAGATAAACCCTTAGCTTTAGCCGTTCTTATGTAATCTTGCTGTAAGGTTTCCAACAGAGAATTACGCATCAATTGAATTACTACTGCAAGAGGACGTATGCCTAAAACCACCGCCGGAAGAATCAAATTCTTCAATTGAATACTGTAATTCTCTCCAAAATCATCTAATTCATACAAACTGCCAGTCATATTTAAGCCTGTGTAATTACCCAATACATAAGCAAAAAACCAAGCAAACAAAACAGCGCTAAAAAATGAAGGTAAACTCATACCCAATGTAGCTAAAACTTGAAGCAACTGATCTAGTATTTTTCCTTTATACAAAGCCGAAAAGACACCCAATATAACACCTAAAAACATGGCCAAACATATAGAAGAAAAAGCTAAAACAATGGTATTAGGTAAGGTTTCAGAAATTATCTTATTAACCGTTTTACCATCCCGTTGAAAAGACTCTCTGAGGTAAGGAAGCTTCAACGCTAAAGTTTGATTTCCAAAATCTAATACCTGAGCAAGTTGATACTTAGGGTGATGAACATAGGTATAGTTTTGAGGATGATTTGAATGCAATGAAATTGGAGATAAATCATTTAAATAAAGTAAATACTGTTGATGCAATGGCAAATTAAAACCGTATTTTTTATTGATGATTTCTCTTTGTTCTTGCGTTTCATTTTGACCCAAAATCATTTGCGCAGGATCTCCAGGTAATATGGTAAACAGGAAAAAAACTACGCTCACTACTCCAAAAAGGGTAAGTAAAGCGTAGGCAAATTTTTGAATTAAATGATTCAAAACAAATGTTTTAAAATTTTAAATGCGTAGCGTCATTCCAATGGTATTTTTGTTCTATAACTGCATTTTTAATAATTAGCAGTCCGGGGTTTGAGCGCACAATAGTTTTAATGGCTGTTTCATCAGCAAAGAAATATTCAAATTCTACGTTGTAAGTTTCAAAAAGTTGCTTAAACTCTTCTCCACTGGAAGCAGACAAGGCCACTACCCTATAATTTTGTTTTTGAGCCTTTTTTATTTGCTCTGCTGTATTTTTCCAACCCTGTTCATCTGATTTTGAAAGATTATAGGTAGCAATGAGCAAAAGTTTTTCTTCAGCTAAAAGTTCATCCGTAAAATCTTGACCATCTTTATTAAATCCAAAATCAGTAATAGGAGCTTCATAACCTTCACTAATTAAAATTGTCTCTACTTCCAAAAATTCGCCAGTGGTTTCTGGGTAACTTCCAGAGGTGCTAATAAT
The DNA here is from genome assembly GCA_022565635.1 of Flavobacteriaceae bacterium. Lineage (GTDB taxonomy): Bacteria > Bacteroidota > Bacteroidia > Flavobacteriales > Flavobacteriaceae > Psychroflexus. Next base: position 7,458 of record JAIUMH010000091.1, read on the forward strand.
TTCTTCTTTACCATTTACCAAGAACTTCCATTTATATTCGTAAGTAGCCTGCTCAGCATCATCTGGAATTTCCATTCCTTCTTGAATGTTGACACCTATTTTGTAAGGTCTAAAATCTAGTAGAGGAAGATGATTCAATACAAAGTAAGCAAATACTCCACAAGCGGTAAGAGATATGGCAAAAACTAAACGCTGAATTTTTATGTTGAAAAGCGGCCGAATTAGCTTCTCATTCATAAATAAATAAACAATCAAAATTAAAAGGATTACATCTTTATAAAATGATTCCCAAGGAGTTAAAGGAATTGCATCACCAAAGCATCCACAATCTGTTACTTTATTAAAATAAGCCGAATAAAAAGTAAGGAAGGTAAAAAATACAATCATCAACAACAAACTCCATTTGGTGAATTTTGGCAAGAAACCAATAAGCAAAGTTACCCCAAGTAAAAGTTCATAAATTACAATAAAAACAGCCATGGGCAGAGCCAGAGGAATAAGAAATTCTAAGTTTAGAACGTCAGCTCCAAAATATTCTTCTAATTTATAGGAAAATCCAAGCGGATCATTAAGTTTTATAAAACCGCTAAATATAAATAGACCACCCACAAAAATTCGAGCAATTTGAACTAAGAAATTATTCATCTTTATTTTTTTCGTTTTCTAAAATTAATGCGAATATAGCATAGTTAATCATATCTAGGTAATTGGCTTCAATTCCTTCACTAGCAATGGTTTTTCCATGATTATCTTCAATTTGCTTCACTCGGAGAAGTTTTTGAAGAATTAAATCAGTTAAAGAACTAATTCTCATATCTCTCCATGCTTCACCGTAATCATGGTTTTTATCCATCATAAGTTGCCGTGCTCGTTCTATTTGTTTTTCAAAAACGCTAACCGCTTCATCATAACTTAAATCAGGTTGATCTACTACACCTTTTTCAATTTGAATTAAGGCCATAGAAGCATAATTGATTATTCCTACAAATTCTAGATGAGGCTGGTCTGCCACCTTTTGCACTTTCTTATCTTGAATACTTCTTAAGCGCTGTGCTTTGATAAATATTTGATCAGTTAATGAAGGGAGTCTTAAAATACGCCATGCACAACCGTAGTCTTTCAGTTTATTTTTATACAAATCAATACAATTGTTAGTTACTTGATTGTATTGTTTCAAGGTTTTCTCCATGAAAAAAAATTTAATTCTAAGTAGTGATTAATTTTTATCGTAAATCTTATTGTATAAGTCTATGTATCTTGCTTTCACCTCTCTTCTCTTCATTTTCATAGTGGGTGTTAAGTGACCATCTTCAATAGACCAAATTTCTGGAGTAAGTTCAAATTTTTTAATTTGTTCCCATTTACCAAAACTTTCATTAAAGAAATCTACTTCTTCTTGAATTCGATCAACTACTTCTTGTTGATGAGCTAAGTTAGTAACCTCACCTCCAAAATCAATGTTTTTTCGTTTTGCCCACTCTTCTACAAATTCAAAATTAGGCTGGATAAGTGCTGCGGGCATTTTCTCTCCATCACCAATAACCATAATTTGTTCTATAAACCGAGATTGTTTCATCTTGTTTTCAATAACCTGAGGAGCAATATATTTACCGCCAGAAGTTTTAAACATTTCTTTCTTTCTATCAGTAATTTTCAAAAATCCGTCACTATCAATTTCACCAATATCGCCTGTATGGAAATATCCATCAGTTAGTACCTCATCTGTTTTTTCTTGGTTTTTGTAATAACCAATCATTACCTGTGGCCCTTTCACTAATATCTCACCATCTTCAGCAATTTTAACCTCTGTATCTGGAATGGGTTTACCTACCGTTCCTATTCTAAAACCACCATCTCTATAATCATTAACGGCAATAACAGGAGAAGTTTCTGTTAACCCATAGCCTTCCATTACCCTAATACCAGCGGCATTAAACACCCGCGCCAATCTAGACTGCAACGCAGCACTACCAGAAGCAATCACTTCAAGATTACCTCCTAAAGCCTCTTGCCATTTGCTAAATATCAATTTTTTAGCAATTTTCAATTGAAATTCATACCAAGCTCCATTGGCTTCATAAGGTTCATATTTCAATCCTAAATCTACTGCCCAAAAAAACAAGGCTTTTTTAATTCCTGTTAAGTCTGTTCCTTTAGCAATTATTTTGTCATAAACCTTCTCTAACAATCTAGGCACTGCGGTCATGACCTCTGGTTTCACTTCTTTTAAATTATCACTGATTTTTTCAATAGATTCAGCAAAATAAATGCTTACACCATTGTATTGGTATAAATAAAGTAACATTCTTTCATACACGTGACAAACAGGCAAAAAGCTTAAGGCCTTAGCTTGTCCTTCAACCAAAGGTAAACGGGTAGAGCTATTCAACACATTACTTACAATGTTTTTATGTGTAAGCATGACCCCTTTTGGCCTTCCAGTGGTACCGGAAGTGTAAATTAAAGTAGCTAGGTCATCTTCAGTTACTGCAGCTTTTAGCGTTTCTACTTTTTCCTGAAGACCTTCATCTTTTCCTAAATCTAAAACTTCTTTCCAGTTTTTTGCCCCTTTTACTTCATCAAATGTAAACACATCTTCTAAAGTAGGCACTTCATCTTTTATAGCCATTACCTTGTTGTAAACCTCTTGGTCTGATGCAAAGCAATATTTAGATTCGCTATGGCTCAATACATATTGGTAATCTTCTTTAGAAATAGTTGGGTAAATAGGTACGTCTTGCGCACCTAATTGCATCACACCTATGTCAACAATATTCCATTCTGTTCTATTATTTGTAGAAATAATAGCAACTTTATCATTGGGTTCCACGCCTAACTTTAACAAACCTCTACTTAAGGCATTGGCTTGATCTACATATTCTTGAGTAGTTAATGAAGTCCATTTACCGTTGTATTTGGTAACTAAAGCATCATTTAATTTGAATTTTTCTAATTGGTAGTATGGAAAATCGAATAATCGTTTTACTGATGTCATCTTCTAAAGTATTTATTTGTTCTAGTTTGTAATGCAAAATAGAAAATATTTTGGAATAAATCTACAAATTCTTAGCTTTTTGAATAAATAAAATTAGAATGTATTAAAAAACAAAATAAACAGACTATAAGCTTAATTTAGAAGGACTTTTAAAAAGCTGTTATTTAAATGATGCTATTTAGGTAACTTATGTTACAAAAACACTGTTTGGTTATTTTTATATTTGTAAATAAAAAATGGGGATTTTAGATCAATTTAAAAACAAATCAAACGCAGGTGCAAAATTAGAAATTATTTCTAAAGAAGAATTTAAAAAACTTGCGGATAATGCAAACGTCACACTTATTGACGTAAGAACACCTGAAGAATTTAGAGAAGGAAAAATTTTTCATGCTAAAAACATCAATTATTTTGATAATGATTTTAGCTCTAAGATTAATGAATTAGACAAAGAGAAACCTGTTTACCTATATTGCAGAAGTGGCAACAGAAGCCAGAAAGCCGCCAAAAAAATGCAAAAACTTGGCTTTAAACACATTATAGACCTTGAAGGAGGCTACATGAATTGGTAAAAAAATTGAATATGAAAGAGTCATTAATAATACAAAATTTAAAATGCGGT